>CAZRKY010000268.1:0-3845 GCA_964600375.1 uncultured Caulobacteraceae bacterium
GATCCGGCGGCGGCGCGCGCGGCGCGTTCGGATTGCTCGTGTCGTAGCCGTGGGTGGCGTAGAGATCGAGGTCGCCGTCGCCGTCGACGTCGGCGAGACTGATGCCGCCGATCCAGCCTCGGTCCAAGGCCCCGTCCCCGACCTTCAGCTCTTCGATCTGGAACTTCGGCACCGGGCACACGGCTGCCCGCGCTGACGCCGCCGATGCGGCCGCGAGGACCAAAGCCCCGGTCGCCAGCCCAGCCAGTAAAGCACGCTTCATCCCCGCCTCCCGCGCTCAGCGATACGGCAAGTTGGGAGAACCCCTCCGAGGCGGTCAATTTAACTCGCAGTAAGGAGCGGCCACGCAACAATTTGCCGGTGATCGCAGCCCGCCGGAAAGCCATACCCCGTCAGGGGAATCCGGGATTCCTGTGGACAAGTCAGGCGCTTGTATTTGAACGCTGTTCCGCAATCGCCCCGGCCGCTCCCACACCTTGTCCCCAGGCCAAGCCGCACCTGTGCACAGCCCGGCTAAAACGGCCTGTTGCGGGACCCCGGCAAGCCAAGCAGAGTGAGTGGGCCGAGGGACTTCCGAGGCGCCGGCCGAGACAGGGGAAACCCGGAGGACGCAGGCGAAACGGAAGCCGACCGGAAGGCCCAAGGGGGTGACCCCGAAGCGCCCAGGGACGGCCGGACCGGAGGATGACAAAGGGGAAACCCGGAGTCGAAACCCGGAACGCGGCTCGAGGACACAAGTCCAAACCGGACTTGGTGGGGGGACGATGTAGAGGCTTCACCGCCCGAGCATCGTCCCCTCGCTGCGTTTTGGGCCCCCTCCGCAGCATTTCCGCGTTATGCGCGCCCTTCCCGAAACGCCCACTCCGTCCTAGGGTCTGCCCGTCCAACAGGAGGCTGCATGGACCGGCGAACGGCCCTTGGGATGATCGGCGCGACCGCCCTGACCGGAACGGGTCTGGCCGGCTGCGGCCCGCGCAAGGAAACCGCGCCGGGCAAGGCGAACCCGCCCGCCAAGCAGACCACCCGCATCCGCTTCGCCACCGACTGGCGCGCCCAGGCCGAGCACGGCGGGTTCTACCAGGCGCTGGCCACCGGCGAGTTCGCCAAGCGGGGCCTGGATGTCGAGATCATCCAGGGCGGCCCGGGCGTAAACGTGCCCCAACTGCTTGCCTCCGGCGCCGTCGAGGCCGGCATGGGATCCAACAGCTTCATCCAGATGAACCTGGCCCAGGAGCGGGCGCCGGTGAAGGCGGTCGCCGCCTTCTTCCAGAAGGATCCGCAGGTGCTGCTGGCCCACCCGGACCCGGCGCTGAAATCGATCGCCGACCTGAAGGGACGCCCCTTCCTGCTGGCCGACGCCTCGGTCACCGCCTTCTGGGTCTGGCTGAAGGCCAAGTACGGCTTCACCGACGATCAGGTGCGCAAGTACAACTACAACCTCGCGCCCTTCCTGGCCGATCCGCGCGCCGTGCAGCAGGGCTACCTGACCAGCGAGCCCTACACCGTCGAGAAGGAGGCCGGGTTCAAGCCGAAGGTCTTCCTGCTGGCCGACGAGGGCTACCCCTCCTACGCCGCCATGGTGCTGATGCCCGACCGGCTGATCGCGGCCAGTCCAGCGGCGGTGAAGGCGTTTGTCGAGGCCTCGGCCGCGGGTTGGACAGCCTACCTCAACGGCGACGCGCGCGCCGCCAATGCGCTTATCCTCAAGGACAACCCGGAGATGACCCGGGACGTGCTGGATCAGGCTCGCGCCAAGCTCAAGTCCTACGGCATGGTCGGCGACCAGCCGGGCGTGATGACCGACCAGCGGTGGGCCGACTTCTTCCAGGTCGCAGCGGCGCAGGGCGTCTATCCGAAGTCGCTGGACTACCGCCGCGCCTACACGTTGCAGTTCCTGCCCCAGCCCGCATCCGCCTCCGCCGCCTGATCGGATGATCGCCGCCCTCCGCGACGTCGTGGTCGAGTACGAAGGCCGGGGCCGGGCGCTCGGCCCCTTCAGCCTCACCGTCCAGCCGGGCGAGATCGTCGCCGTCGCCGGCCCGTCCGGCTGCGGCAAGTCCACGGCGCTGCGGCTGCTGGCGGGCCTCGAGGCGCCGACGGCCGGCGAGGTGACCCGTGAGGTCGGTCGTGGCCGCACCTCCCTCGTCTTCCAAGCCCCCACCCTGATGCCCTGGGCCGACGCCGCCGCCAACGTGGCCCTGCCGCTCGAACTGGCCGACCGGCCCGCCGGTGAACGCGCCGAGCGGGTTGCCCACGCCCTGCGCCGGGTGGGGCTGGCGGACGCGGCCAGGGCGTTTCCGGCGCAGCTGTCGGGCGGCATGGCGATGCGGGTCTCCCTCGCCCGCGCCCTGGTCACCGAACCCAAGCTGCTGTTGCTGGACGAGCCCTTCGCGGCGCTGGACGGGCTGACGCGCCGGACCCTGGTCGAGGACGTGCATCGGCTGTGGGAGCAGACCAGGCCCGCCATCGTCTTCGTCACCCACGACGTCGAGGAGGCGGTTTATCTAGCGTCGCGCGTGGTGGTGATGACGGCCGGGCCGGGCCGGGCCGCCGTCGAGGTGGCGATCGACGCCCCCCTGCCCCGCCCGGCGGGCTTTCGCGCCACCGAGCTGTTCCGCAACGCGGTCGAGGACATCACCGAGGCGCTCGACGCCGCCGCGAGGCGGGTCGCTTGAGGCGGCTCGCGGACATCGCAGCGCCGGTCGTCCTGCTGCTGGTGCTCTGCGGCGCCTGGGAGGCGTCGGTGCGGCTGCTGGAGGTCCCCACCTATTTCCTGCCCCCGCCGTCCGCCGTGCTGCTGGCCGTCATAGAGCGTGCTCCGCTCCTGCTCGGATCGGCCTGGAACACCCTGCAGATGGCGCTTCTGGGCCTGGTCTTCGCCAGCATCACCGGCATGGTCATCGCCCTGGTCGCCGGCCTGCACCGCCTGTTCGAAAAGGCCGTCCGCCCCATCGCCATCGCGCTGCAGGTCACCCCGGTCGTCGCCCTCGCCCCCCTGGTCAGCATCTGGGCCGGCCTCGATCACCCCGGCCGCGCCGTCGTCGGCCTGGCCGCCGTGGTGGGCTTCTTCCCGATCCTCTCGGGCGCCCTGTCAGGCCTCAAGGCCACCGACCGCGATCTTGAGCGGCTGTTCGGCCTCTATGGCGCGGGCCCCCTGCAAACCCTGGTGCGGCTTAAGTTGCCGTCGGCGGCCCCAATGATCGTGGAGGGCCACCGGGTGGCCGCGGGGCTGGCGGTGATCGGGGCGGTGGTGGGCGAGTTCGTGGCGGGCTCGGGCGCCACCCAGGGCCTTGCCTGGCGCATCCTGGAGGCGGGCAACCGGCTGCGCACCGCCGAGATGTTCGCCGCCGTCTTCGTGCTCATGCTGCTCGGCCTGATGGTTCACGGGGCCATGGGTGTGCTGGAACGCCGCATGTTGCAGCGCTGGCGCGGCGGGGTCCGTTAGCCCGCGGTTAAGCCGAATTCGCCTAGGGTCGGGTAGCTTCCACGGAGTCCGTCCCTTGCGTCCTGTGCTTGCCTCGGCCGTCGTCGCGCTCATCGCGCTCGCCTCGGCGCCCGCATGGTCCCAGGCGAGGCCCGCGTCGTCGCAGGCGGGGCTGCGCCAGCTCGCCTGGCCCGGCAAGGCCGAGGAGACCGTGGCCCCGACCCGACCCGGCCAGCCCACGCGCACCCGCCCGGCGGCGCCCAATCGCTATTCCGCGCGGACAGGGACCGCCGAGCCGGTCTGGAATCCCTTCCCGGCCATCGCCCCCTCCGCCAGCGCCAGCCTGCGCCCCGCGCCGCAGCCGGCCCCCCCGCAGTCGCCCCAGCCCTACCGCCCGCCCGTCGTCACGGCGCCGCCGCCT
>CAZRKY010000269.1:0-3829 GCA_964600375.1 uncultured Caulobacteraceae bacterium
CCGCGGCGCCGCCCAGCGCCGGCAGCGACACCACCGTCGCACTGGCCGCCGCCCGGGCGGTCAGCACGCGCGCCGCCGACATGTCGCCATTGCGCGGACAGGTCCCCAGCACCACTGTCGCGGGGGTGTCGAGGCGCGCCGTCACCGCCCCGGCCTCGCCGGCCCGGAGGGTCGCCGAGCGCCGCTCGACCAACCGGCCGCGGCGGCCGGGATCGTCGGCGGGAAGGTCGTAGAACCGCGCTTCCAGCAGCACCGCCTTGAGCCCGCCCTTGGCCGGCAGGCTCGCCGTCAGGGCCGGACGCAACGGCTCGCTGGCCCCGCCCCGGCGCAGGATGCGGCCCTCGGTTCCCGGCAGCACCAGCCGCCAGCGGGCGCCGCCGGCGCCCAGGCCCAGCCCGCCGTCCTGGAACAGGAAGCCGGTCGACGCACGGTTCTCCGTCGAGGCGGGGAGGAAATCGCGCAGGGGCTGGATGGCCTGGGTGGGCGTCCAGAACACCAGGCCCGGAATCAGGCGCAGGGCCGAGCGGCGCGGCATCGCCCGGCCCTTGCCGGTCGCCTCGACGCGCCCGCCGCCGACGGTCGCGGGATCAAGGCGGCCCGATCCGGCCAGCTGGTACCAGTGGGCGTCGGGCTTTTCACAGGCGCGCAGGCAGAAGGCGTCGCCGGGCGCGATCGGGACCGAGCCGAGAATTTCCAGCCGCTTGAAGCCCCGTTCGATGCCGACCAGCTGCACCGGACGTCCGGCCTCCGGCGCCGAGGCGCGCAGACGCGGACGGGCGTCGGCGGTCTCGCTGGCCTCGACGGTCAACAGCCCGGGTTCGAGCCCCGGAGTGACGATGTCGTCGCGCTCGGGATCGCCCCCCAGGCGCAGCGGCGCGGCGGTGACGTCTGCCTTCACCGCATTCAGGGTCAGGCGAAACTCGCCGAAACGTCCGCCGATGAGGGCGCCGAGCAGACAGGCGGTGATCAGCAGGGCGGGCAACACCGAGCCCAGCAGCAGCCGGCCCTCGCCGACCCGGCCCCTGGCCTTAGGCCCGGCCACGCCCCAAAGCATCCACGCGGCGAGCGCGAAGGCCAGGGCGAAGCTCAGGCCCGTCAGGCTCATGGCGCCTCGGAATCCCGGCCAAGGCCCAGGCCGTCGCCCAGCCGGTCGACCCGGTGTCTTGAGGTGTAGAGCGCGTGATAGGCGCGGGCGACCCGCGGCAGCCACAGGAAGACCAGCACTACGGGCGTGGCGAGCAGGGCGAGCAGGAGCAGGGTCAGAAAGCCGCCGCCGAGCGGGCCGAAGGCGACCAGCAGGGGCGCGCGCGCGGCCATGGCGTCGGTTCCCGAGCACAGATCGGGGTTCTGGTTCACGCGCCAGGCGCGCGCCTGGCGTTGGCGGGCGTCAGCGAGGTCGGCCTTGCACACCTGCTGGTCCAGCCATGTGCGGGTCGCCGGCTCGATGGCCTTGAGCTCGCCCAGGGAGGCGGCGTGGTCGCCCTCAGAATCCTCGAAGCGCAACTGGCGCGCCAGCTCCAGCACCTGACCGCTCGGGGTGGCGCCCGGCGTGACCGGAAGCGGCCCGGTCTCCTGGCGCCCCGGCATGGCGGCGGCGCCCAGCAGGAAGACGGCGACGGCCACGACGACCAGGGCGTAGACGGCGGTGGCCGACTGCAGCACCAGCCCGCGTGGATCGCCGACCAGCCGATCCACGATGCCCCGCAAGACCGGCCGCACGGCGCGTTCAACCAGCTCAAGCATCCCGCGGCCCTCCGCGTCCGACGCGCTTGCGGGTCTGGGGACCGTCGCGACGGCCGCGCAACCATTTGGCCGCCTGCACCGCCTTCCAGTCCGCCTTTTTCCAGCGGCTGACGTCGAAGGCCCACCAGATCCACTCGATCACCGCCCAGACCCCGTGGTGGGCCCTGCCCTCGTACTGGATGACGCGGCTGCCGTCGTGGCCGCCGAAGGCGGTGACGAAGTCGAACTTGGACCAACCGAACCAGGCCTGGAACTGGTTGGCCAGCTCGGGGCGGAAGTGGCGCACGGTCTCCAGCGGATCGCGATCGAAATGCTCCATCAGATCCACCTCGCGCTCGCTGTCCTCGTTGATCAGCGAGCGGGTGGCGTCATCGACGGTGAGCAGCAGGTCCGCCTTGGTCAGGGCCGCGAACACCGGCTTGGACTGGCTCCAGGCGCGGAACTCCGGTGTGATGATGTGCGAGGCGATAGCGTGGTGGTTCTGGCCCGCGACCTCGGCCGGCGTCTTGCCCGCGTCCAGCATCGAGGCGATGGCGGCGAGCGCCCCGATGCCCTCGATGAAGGTCTCAAGCCGCAAGCCCGCATCGGCCATCTCCAGCAGCGACAGTCGCTCGTGGCTGCGCGCCAGCTCGCCCTCCAGCGCCTCCAGCTTCTTCTGGGCCAGGACGGCGGCCTTCTTCAGCTCCGGATCGGCCTTGTTGGCGGCGGCGTCCCGCTGGGACTTGGACGCCGCGGCGCGGGCGCGCTTGACCACCGCCTCCTGGGTCGGCAGGGCGCGCCTCAGCGTATCGGCCTCGGGCTTGATCTCGTCGCGCGACGGCGCCCCGACCAACCCGGCGGCGCGGCCCGAGAACAGCACCTCGTCGGTGGGCAGGACCACGATCATGGCGCGGCAGGTCTGGACCACTTCGAGCAGGCGCGGCTCTGTGGCGAAGCGGTTCATCACCGCGCGTTCGAACCGCTCGCCGGGGATGTCGATGAGCACGAACTTGCCGTCGGTGTTGGCGAAGTGGTGGTCCTCGATGTGGTCGGTGCCGTTGACCACCTGGCCCGGCCGCGCCGGCGGCGGGTTCACCGAGTAGCTGTCGCCGACGCAGAACTTCTTCAGCCGGTTCAAAAACCAGGTCTTGCCTGCCGTCGGATAGCCCAGCAGGGCGACGACGAAGTCGCCGTTGTCGCGCATGGCCTTGAGCGTCGAGGACTTCACGTCGCCGTCGTCGGCGTCCTCGATGATCTCCGGCGGCGGGGCGATCGCCTCGGGCGGCGGCGGCGCGGCCTCGGCCGCGACCGCGGCATCGACCTCGGGCTCAGGGAGAGCTGGCGCGGCCTCGTTCGCCGGCGCCTCCAGCTCCGGCGAGCCGCCCATGATGCTCGCCTGTTCGAGCCCAAGCCTGTCGGCGTCCGGCGCCAACGGGCCGGGCTCGGGCGCTGCGACGGGCGCAGCCACAGGCGCGGGGACCGGCGGGCTGACCCGGGCCTTGCGCGCCTCGCAGCGGGGGCAGGCGTCGCCCTCGTATTCGAAGGCGCAGGTTTCGCAGATCCTGGTCAAGCGGCGCTCCCGAACGCTTCAGCCATGAGCGCGGCGGCCAGCGCCCGCTTGAATTCCGCCGCGCCGGCCGCCTGGGCCAGGGCCGGACGCACCGCGCGGGCTGACACCGCCGGCCACAGCTGCGGCGCCGTCTTCAGGATCGCCGCCATCAGGTCCGGATGGGCCAGCAAGCGGTCGGAGGGAGACGGCGCGAGCGACGCCAGAATCGCCACCGCCTCGGCCACGCCCGTGCGGGTCCAGGCGGGATCGGACGCGGCCACCGCCAGCAGGGCGGCCAGTCGCCGCGCCGGTTCCGACGCGCCGGCCCGGGCGGCGGCGTCGGCCAGCAGCGGGACAACGGCGGCTTCGCCCAGCGCCCTGAGCGCCCTGGCGTCCGCCACCCAGTCGTCGCCCGCCAGCAGCTCGAGCAGGCCGCCGGCGCTGAGGCGCAGCAGCGACGGTTCGGTCAGGCGGCTGAGCACTTGGGGGCTGGCGGCGGCGGCGGCTACACCGCGCTCGATCGCGGGCGTCAGCGGTCCCGGCGCGGCGCTCAGCGCC
>CAZRKY010000270.1:0-3770 GCA_964600375.1 uncultured Caulobacteraceae bacterium
CGCCGCCTCCGCCGCCTCCGCCGGCCTGGACCGGCGCCTGACGCCCTCCACAAAGCAAAACGGCCGGAGCGGGTGCTCCGGCCGTTTCTGTATTCACGCTGATCCCGAAGAGATCAGATGTAGCGGCGCAGGCTGCGGGCCAATTCGTTCGGCCCGCCCTTCTTGCGCTGGACCGGCTGGTAGGCGACCCGGGCGTGCTCGACGCAGTAGGGGCCTTCGTCGCCGGCTCTACGGCCGCAGAAGCTGAAGTCGTCGGTCGAGGGATCGCCGATCGGCCACTTGCACATGTGGGCGCCCAGCGTCAGCACCGTGGCGGTGCCGGGCAGGTCGACGTAGGGCGCGGGCTGGGGCTGCGGCGGACGCGGGGCCAGTTCCTGGCGGCGCTGCTGCGGGGCCGGGGCGGCGGGACGCGGACGCGTCGGGCGGAACACCGGGCGCGAGGGCTGCGAGGGCGTAGCGCGGCCCGAAAGGCCGAGACGGTGCACCTTGCCGATCACGGCGTTGCGGGTGACCCCGCCCAGCTGCTTTGCGATCTGGCTGGCCGACAGGCCCTCAAGCCAGAGCTTCTTCAAAACCGCGACACGGTCTTCGGTCCAACCCATTTCAGTCCTCCCGCCCCAAGGAGCCGGCCGCGAGACCGACTACTAAATCTGGTATCGGCGTTCCGAGATTTCCTCGTCAGCCTCAATATATCGTAAACGAACGATTAACGGACGCAACATGTGGGAAGCGGGCTTTCCACAAGGATCTACATTTAGTGGTGGATGATTCGTGTTCGTCGAGCGGCTTGCGATCGGGACGCACCGGGAGCATCTCAGGCGCCATGAATGCAGCCGTTAAGCCGTCCGCCCCCACTGCGGTCACCGCAGCCCTTCCGCCCGTCCCGCGCCACTACGCGGGTGTGAACTGGCAAGGGCTCAAGACCCTTTACCTGCGCGAGGTCCGCCGCTTCTGGAAGGTCGGGATGCAGACCGTGGCCGCCCCGGTGGTCACCACCTTGCTCTACATGATGATCTTCGTGGTCGCGATGCAGGGGGTCCGGCCGGCCATCCACGGCGCCACCTTCGGTGAATTTGTCGCACCCGGCCTGGTGATGATGGCGATCCTCAACAACGCCTTCGCCAACACTTCGTCATCGCTGATCCAGTCCAAGATCATGGGCACGGCGTCGGACTTCCTGATGCCGCCTCTGTCGCCGTTCGAACTGCTGCTGGGATTCACTCTCGGCGCCGCGACGCGCGGCATCGTGGTCGGGCTGGTGACCGCGGCCTGCGTCTGGCCGTTCGCGGAATTCGCCCACTTCGAGGTCGCCAACCTCTGGGCCATCGTCTTCTACGCCATCTTCGCCTCGGTGCTGATGGGGCTGGTGGGGATCATCGCGGGGCTGTGGTCGGAGAAGTTCGACCACCTGTCGGCGGTGCAGAACTTCGTGGTCATGCCGATGACCTTCCTGTCGGGGACCTTCTACCTGGTCGACCGCCTGCCCGAGCCGTTCCGCAGCCTCAGCCACTACAACCCGTTCTTCTATCTGATCGATGGCTTCCGCTACGGGTTTGTGGGCCACGCCGAGGGCAACCTCTGGGTGGGCGTCGCCATGACGCTCGTGCTGACGGTGATCCTGGCCCTGATCAGCCTGCGCCTGTTCACCACCGGCTGGCGGCTGAAGACCTAGACAGGGGTTTCGACTTCCAGCGCCTCGGAGGCCTCGATGATCTGCAGCAGGGCCAGGGCGCCGTAGTCGCCGTTCATGTGGATGAAATCCTGACGCGGGCCGGGCTCACGCAGTTCAACGCCGAAACGCTCGGCCGTGAAGACGCGCCCGGTCCGGGTCGAGGGCGGCTGGTCCAGCGCAATGACCCCTTCCGCCGCGTACTCCGCCAGCAGCGCCCTGAAGGTGTCGTCCAGCCGCGCGTCGTCGCCGTCCGCCGTCACCGCGCGATAGAGCAGGTGCGGCCCGGCCTTCGAGCCGGTGATGGTCTCGTTCACCCGCGGCTGGGCCTGGATGACGACGTGACGCGCGCCGGCGTCGAGCAGGGTTCGGCGAAAGCGCATGGCCGGCGAATTGTCCAACGTGGCCCGCGCCAGGCGGTGGAAGGCGCGGTCCGACAGAACCTGCGTCGAGCGCGCGTCCGAGTGAAACTCGGATCGGTGGTGGCGATAGAGCTTGGCCAGGTAGTGAACCGAGAAGCCGAAGCCGATGGTCACGACCACGTCGAAGTCGTCGAGCTGCAGGGTGTCGTTGTTGGGCGCCAGGATCTGTACCTCGGGGATCTCGGCCACGACGCCGGCGTCGCCTCGCGCGATCTTCAGGGGCGTCGTGCCCCGGCCGCGCTGGACGAAGTAGCGCAGCACCGCCCGCTTGCCCGCGACGCCCGCCTTGTGGGCGACGCGCAGGACGCTGACGTGGGAGTCACCGATGACGGCGATGCGCCTCATCCAAAGGCCGCCAGCAGTTCGTCCTCGCAGATCACGCCGTCGTCCTCGTCGTCGACCGCCGCCGCGGCGCGCTGCGGCTGGACGCCGTGCTGGTCGAAGAAGACGCGCATCACCGTCTCCACCGCCTCGGGCCGCACGGTGCGCAGGTCGTCCTCGAAGAAGGCGCCGCGCGAGAACGGGGTGGCGAACAGCTCGAACGACGGGAAGTAGTCGACGTCGTCGAAGCGCTGATAAAGCTCGCCCGCCGCCGCGCGCAGCACTGACTTCGACTGGGTGGTGGCGACCAGAACGTGCTGGTCCGTCGCCGTGGCCGCGAGCGGCACGGGCGATACCGTGAGCAGCAGTTTCGAGTCCGGGCGCACGCGCTTCAGGATGGCGCGGATGGTCATCAGGTCACGCAGGATCTCGGCGTGGGTGAAGGTCTGCAGTTCGTAGATTTCGGGATCATGGCTCCCGGCGATGACGCCCGGCGCGGTGGGGAAGACCGTGCCGCTCTCGCGATGCACCCAGGCCTCGGTCAGGCCCAGGGTGAAGACGAAGAGGTCGACCGACCGCATCATCTCCTTCACCCGCGTCAGGTGACCCAGGCGCGAGCGCAGCAGGCCGGCCTCGGTGGCGAAGCCGTCGGGATCGACGGCGGGCCGCAGCGCGTCGAAGTAGCGCCCGTCCTTCTCCCAGACCACCTCGCCCGGTTTCAGTTGGCCGAAGCTCTCGCGGATCAGCTGCAGCAGCTGGCGGGGGTGGTAGATGTTGCCGTAGCGGGCGGAATAGAGGTCGTAGCCCAGCGCGCGCGCCGCCTCGCCCTTCAGACCCGGCGGCGGCGGTTCGACGTCGATGACGTTGTAGCCGTTCTTGCGCAGGTTCCGCGCGATGTGTTGGGCGAAGCAGCTGCCCGCGGTGGCGATGGCCCAGTCCGGATTGATCGCGAACCTGGGCGTGTACAGGCCGACGGGGTTGCGCGGATCCTGCTCGGAAACGCCGGTGCGCCAGAAGGCGGCGGGCCCCAGGCCGGCGTAGGGCGTGCGGCCGCTGCCGGGATCGTCGCGCTTGCTGCTCATCGCCGTGATCCTAGTCGCAAGCGAAGGCGTAGCGCCAGCGCGTGACCTCGCCCGAAAGCCACGCTAGCTTTCGCTGATGATCAGATCGCTCCTCGCCGCCGCCGCCCTCCTGTTCCTCGCCGTCGCGCCTGCCCAGGCACAGGCACAGGCCCAGGCCGCAGCGCCGGCCGCCGAGGAGCCTGCCTGGGTCCGGTCGGACCTGCAGCGCATGGTCCAGCCCGACAACGCCGGCCGGCTGACGGCGCTGAAGGCGCTGCTGGACGAGCGGCAGATTCC
>CAZRKY010000271.1:0-3762 GCA_964600375.1 uncultured Caulobacteraceae bacterium
CGAGCCGGCGCTCCGACTGGAGGACCTCATGCGGGTGGGCGGCGACGGGCGCGGCCTGGTTTCCATCCTGGCGGCCGACCGCCTGATCCAGTCCCCGCGCGTCTACGCCACCTTCCTGCTATGGCTGTTGTCGGAGCTGTTCGAGCAGCTTCCGGAGGTCGGCGATCTCGACAAGCCGCGCCTGGTCTTCTTCTTCGACGAGGCTCACCTGCTGTTCCGCGACGCGCCGCGGGGCCTGCTCGAGAAGATCGAGCAGGTCGTGCGCCTGATCCGCTCCAAGGGCGTCGGCATTTACTTTGTGACGCAAAATCCCGCCGACGTGCCCGACACGGTGCTGGCCCAGCTGGGGGCGCGGGTGCAGCACGCCCTGCGCGCCTACACCCCGTCCGAGCAGAAGGGCCTGAAGGCCGCCGCCGACAGCTTCCGCCCCAACCCCGCCTTCGACACCGCCGAGGCCATCCAGCAGCTGGGCGTCGGCGAGGCCCTGGTCTCGACCCTCGACGAGAAAGGCGTGCCCTCGGTGGTGGCGCGGACCATGATCCGCCCGCCCTCGTCGCGCCTGGGCCCCATCCTGCCGGCGGAACGCACGCAGGTGATCGCCTCGAGCCCGCTCAGGGGCCTCTACGACGCCGCCACCGACCGCGAGTCCGCCTACGAGTTGCTGACGGCGCGCAACCGGGCCGAGGACGCCCAGGAAGAAGCCGCCGCCCAGCAGACCGCCGCGGAGAAGGCGCGCGAAGCGGCGGCCAGGGAAGCTGAACGCGAAATCCGCCAGGCCCAGCGCACGGCTCCCCGCTACCAGGAGACGCGCCCGCGCGCGGCACCGCGCGCGTCCAATCGCCAGGGCATGGGCGAAGCGTTCGGCAAGTCGGTGCTGCGTTCGGTCGGTAGCGGCCTCGGCCGCGCCCTGCTGAGAGGCATCCTGGGCGGCCTGACGCGGAATTAGGGTCGCGCGTCGGCCCGGCGGTCCGAGCGGGCGAGGACCCAGGCGGCGGCCGGGACCAGGATCAGCAGTCCGCCCAAGAGCAGGGAGACCCCTGTCACGCCCTCGCCGGACTGCCGGATCGTCGGCCAGGCCCAGGCCAGCAACCCGATGCCGGCGACGGCCGCCGCCAGGATGGCGAGGCGCCAGCCGGCGTCCAGGATGGACGTCACGCGCCGCTCTGTCTCCAGCCGGGCCAGGAGCTGGGCCTTCCACCAGATCAACGGGCCGTTGGCCGGCGCTGCGCCGGGAAGCGGCGCCTCGGAAAACTGGCGCATCCAGCGGTCCACAGTCTGAATGTCGGGGTCAGGCGGGGTCATGGGAGGCCTTTCTCGGTGTCGTCCTGGCGCAGCCAATGCGCCAATTTCTTGCGGGCCCGGTGCAGAAGGACCTTCACGCTTCCTTCGCTGACGCCGACCGCGCGCGCGATGTCGCCGGAACCGGCGCCCTCCACGTGGGCCAGCCAGACCAGTTGCCGCTCCCGGAGCGAGAGGCGCTCGAAGAACCGGGCGAGATCGAGGCGCAACCCGGGGTCCGGCTGTGTCGGTTCCGACGGAGGCGACGTTCGGGACGTTTCACGCCCGCGTCGTCGCCATTGGTCCACCATCAGGTTTCCCGCGATCCTGAAGAGAAACAGGCGCGCCTGGGCCGGGTCGGTCGGGCATCCGTCATGACGGAGCGCGCGAAGGTAGGTCTCCTGCACCACGTCGTCCGCAGCGTCGACGCTGCCCAGGACACGCGCGGCGTAGCGGCGGAGCGGCTCCGCCGTCTGTCGGTGGATTTCAAGAAACTCGGCCTCCCGCATGGACCGCGGCCTCCGCCGCGCCGCCGCGATCTAGGGTCGTCCGCCGGCCGGAGGTTCGCGCCCCGGCCGCAGCAGGTCGAGGTGCTTCGCCAACCGCCAGGAGAGGATCGCGGAAAGTGCGAATCCCACGCCAAGGGCGGCCGCCAAACAGGCTGCGATCGTGAACCCGGTCGCCAGTCCGGTCTCCCCGAACCGCGCCAGCAGACCCAGCCCGGCGCCGAGACTGAAGAGGATGAGGCTGCGTTGACCCGCGACTTCGATCCGCCCGGTCAGGCCCGTCCGGGGCTCCTCGGTCAGATCCCTCATCAGGCGCTGGCCGGCCTCGGTCTGCAGGAAGGCTGCGACCTCCTGACCGCCGCCCAGGGCCTCGATCAGCCGCATCCGGAAGGCGATCAACATCTTCAGGCGGCTGCGGCGCCCGAGTTCGCTGGCCAGCACCCAGACGACGAACGCCACGGTTGAAAACAGTCCGGGGTAGATGAAGTCCTCGCTCATCGGAGAGCCTTTCCTGCCGCTAGTTGGACGCCGCCTGACGGGCGAGGCGCAGAGCCTGGCTCATGGCCGGATCGCGCCCCGCCAGAATGTCCTCGACCCGGGGAACGACCGGACGATCCGGCCGCACGCCGCGGTCGCGGGGTCGGGACGCGTCGACGGCCAGTTCATAGCGCCACAGGGGGACGCGCAGGCGCAAGCCCGTGTGGGGGAGCGTCACGGTCATGGTCGGCCCCGACGAGTTGCCCGCGTAGGCGCCGCCGGACTCTTCGCCGATGAAAGTCGCGCGACCGCGGCTGTGCAGCAGGGAGAGGAACTCCGCCGTGGTCGAGAAACTGCCGCCGTTCATCAGAACGTAGACGGGGCCCGAGAAATGATCGGGGGCGGGCTGGTGGCTGCCGTAGTTGGAATGCTCGGTCCACCGCAGCCGGCCCCCGGCGTCGCGGGTCACGAACTGGTCGGGAATCGGTCCGGGCGGGACGGCGTGCTCCGAGAACGAGAAAGCCAGCCGACTGACGTAGATGCCGCTGTAATAGGGGAAGGGGCGGTCGACGAGGTAGGACAGCAGGTCACGGCCCAGTTCGTCCTGGCCGCCGCCGTTGTCCCGGACATCAAGCACCAGGGCGCGGGTCCCGCGGGTCTTCATCTCCTGGAACGCCGCCTTCAGGAACGCCGGCATCGGCTGGGTTTCCGCCAGATCGGCGGATCCCTCGAAGCTGCGCAGCGTCAGGACCGCGATGTCCCCGTCGAAGGCCAGCTCTGCGGGCGGCCGTTGAGCCCGATCCGCCGGGTAACGCTCGGTCCAGGCCTGATCGACCGCGACCAGAGGCCGCCCTTGCAGGGTGACCGTGCGCGGGCGCAGGCCCGCGAGCTCGACCTCGTAGGTCGACGACGCCCCGTACATCAACAGGTGCTGAAGATTGAAGCGAAGCCCGGCGCCGAGTCTGTGATCCCGAGCCGAATCGATGGCGCCGTCGCCCGGTTGAACGGCCCGCAGCCGGGCCAGGATGCGGGCGACCGGCTGTCCGTTGATGGAGCGGATTTCGCGGCCCGCGATGGCGTCTGGTCCCAACGCCGGCGTCGCCGTGAGGTCGCGCAACACGTACAGACGCCCCCCGGACACATGGACCCGCAGCGGCAGGGCCGGCGCGCTCCGGCGCAACTCCGCGGTCACGGAATCAGGCAAGCCCAGCGACGTGTGGCCGTCCTCGATGGCCGCCACGGTCGGCGCCACCGTCCGGTAGAAGGCGATCGCGTCCATCGGAGAGGTGAGTTGGGACGCCGCGGCGTCGAACGCCCGGTCGATTTCAGCCCTGGAGCGGTAGCGGTAGACCCCGCCATGAGCTTCCTCCAGCGCCGACTGCAGGACGGCGAAGTCCCGGGCCAGCGCCGCCGGGGCGTGGACTTCGTTGCGCGGCGCGGGCGAGGCCGCGGCCGCCGCGAGCGGTTCGCTGGCGGGCGCCGGCGGGGCGGTCAGCAGGAG
>CAZRKY010000272.1:0-3760 GCA_964600375.1 uncultured Caulobacteraceae bacterium
GTCGGTGATGGAGAACGCCACCGTATTACGCACGTGCCCCGTCCAGGTCGTCTTGTGCTTGCGCAGCACGCCCTCGCGCACCGCCCCCAGCTTGGCGACCGCGGCCTGGCTGCGCCGGTTGCGCTCGTCGATCATCAACTCGACGCGTTTCGCTCCGGCCCCGAAAGCGTGGTTCATCAGCAGCAGCTTGGCCGAGGGGTTCACCGGGCCGCCCCGGGCGTCGGGCCGGTAGACGGTCCAGCCGATCTCCACGACCCCGTGGACCGGGCGGATGCCCAGGTAGCTGGTCGAGCCCACCACCTCGCTGTCGGCCTGGCGCACCACCGCATAGGCGATGCGCGTCGGGTCGGTGACCGCATCCTCCCACCAGCCCTCGAAGTGCTCGCCCGCGCCCGGCAGGCTCATCAGGTCCCAGGTCTCGGGGTGACCGTCGAAGGCGCGGGCCATGCCCTCGCGGTGGGCGTCCGACAGAGGTTCGAGCCGGACGTAGCGGTTCTGCAGCAGGACCGGGGTCAGCTTCACGGCTCGGGCTTCTCGACCTTGGGCCAGACCTTCAGGCCGGTGATTTGGTTGTTGCGGCGGCGCAGGACCTGGAAGCGGTGGCCGTGGAAGATGAAGGTCTGGCCGGGCTCGGGGATGGTCTCGGCTTCGTGGATGACCAGGCCGGCGATGGTGACGGCGTCGTCCTCGGGCAGATCCCAGTCCATGGCGCGGTTCAGGTCGCGGATGGGCGCCGCGCCGTCCACGTGCACCGAGCCGTCCGGCTGGCGACGCACGCCGACCACGGCGGCGTCGTGCTCGTCATCGATCTCGCCGACGATCTCCTCGAGGATATCCTCCAGCGTCACCAGCCCCATCAGGGCGCCGTACTCGTCCACCACCAGGGCGAAGTGGGCGCGTTTCTTCAGGAAGGACTGCAGCTGGTCCTTCAGGTTGGTCGTCTCGGGAATGAACCAAGGCTCGACCATGATCTTGGAGATGTCGAGGTTCTCGGCCCGGCCGCCGGCGGCGACGTGGGCGCGCATCAGGTCGCGGGCGTGAAGCACGCCGACGATGTTCTCGGGGTTGTCGCGGTAGAGCGGGATGCGCGTGTGGCCGATTTCCAGCGCCTCGGCGATCAGCTCGCCGACCGGCTGGTCGACGTCCAGCATCGAGATCGACTTGCGGTGCACCATCACCTGCTCGACCGTCAGGTCCGACAGGTCCAGCACCCCGCCCAGCATTTGCCGGTCGCGCCCCTCCACCAGGCCTTCGGAGTGGTGGTATTCGATGGCGCCCTTGATCTCCTCGTGGGCGGCCAGCACGTCCATGGCCATGTCCAGCTTGACCCCGAACGGCCGCAGGGTCAGGCGCACCACCCACTGGGCGGCGTTGGCCAGGGGGCCGAAGATCTTCACCGTCCAGAAGGTCGGGATCGACAGGAATCGCGCCACATCGTCGGCGCGGGTGATGGCCAGGGTCTTGGGCAGGATTTCCGAGAAGATCACGATCAGCACGGTCATGATCCCGGTCGCCAGCGCGATGCCCAGCACGCCGGGGAAGGCCGCCGACAGCACCGCCGTGGTCATGGCCGAAGCCAGGATGTTGATGACGTTGTTGGCCAGCAGGATGGCCCCGATCATGGTCTCCTGGTCCGCCAGCAGCAGGTTCACCCGCCGCGCCGCCCGATCGCCCTCGCGCTCCAGCTGATGAAGGCGCGCGCGGCTGGCGGCGGTCATCGAGGTCTCCGCCGCCGAGATCATCCCCGACAGGCTGAGGAGCAGCAGCAGGGCCAGGGCCAGGGCGACGTATCCGCCGACGATCACGATTGGGCTCCTTCGGAAACCAGGAAGGCGCGCACGGCCTCGGGATCGACGCCGCGAGCCGCGAAGGCGTCGCCGATGGCGTTGGCCAGGATCAGCACGATCGAGCCGCCCTCGGCCTTCTTGTCCTGGCGCATGTGGGCCAGCAGGGCGTCGGCGCGGAACGGCGCGCCGGGCGTGGCGTAGAGCCGGGTCGGCAGTTTCGCCTCGTCGAACACCCGCGCCACCCGCTCGGCGTCCTCGGCCGGGCACAGCCCCTCCTTCGCCGAGAACCGGAACGCCAGGGTGCAGCCCAGGGCGACCGCTTCTCCATGAAGCAGCGTAAATCCGCTCTCGGCCTCGACCGCATGGCCGAAGGTGTGGCCCAGGTTCAGCAGGGCGCGCTTGCCGTGGTCGCGGGCGTCTTCGGAGACGATGGCCGCCTTTATGGCCACGCAGTGGGCGACGGCGGCTTCCAAGGCTGCGTGATCGCGGGCCAGCACTTTTGTTCCGTTGGCCTCGAGGTCCTCGAAGAATGCCGCGTCGCCCAGCAGGCCGTACTTCACCACCTCGGCGTAGCCGGCGGCCAGCTCGCGGTCCGGCAAGGTGTCGAGCACGCCGAGGTCGCACAGCACCAGCCGGGGCTGGTGGAAGGCGCCGATCAGGTTCTTGCCGCGCGGGGTGTCGATGGCGGTCTTGCCGCCAACCGAGGAGTCCACCTGGGCCAGGAGGGTCGTGGGGATCTGGATAAAATCGACGCCGCGCTTGTAGATCGAGGCCGCGAAGCCCGCGAGGTCGCCCACCACCCCGCCGCCAAAGGCCACGATCTGGTCGCCCCGGTCGAGGTCCAGCGCCAGCAGGCGGTCGCAGAGCTCCTCAAGCTGGGAAAAGCACTTGGAGGCCTCGCCCGGCGGCACGGCGATGACCGTCGAGGTGACGCCCGCGCGTTCAAGCGCCGCGATCAGGGCCGGGCCGTGCAGACCGCCCACGGTTTCGTCAGTGACCACCACGCATCGCTTGCGCGGCAGGATGGGGGCGATCATCTCGCCGGCGCGGGCCAGCAACCCCTCGCCCACGCGGACCTCGTAGGCGCGAAAACCGTCGCCGGCGACCTCAATGGTCTTCATCCGAAATAGGCCTTCAGGGCTTCGACGATGCGCTCCACCGCCATGTCGTGCGCCGAGTCGGGCGTCTCCACCACGATGTCAGCCTCGGCGTAGATCGGGTTGCGCTTCTGCGCGAGCGCGCTGAGCACCTCGGCGGGGTCCTTGCCACGCAAGAGCGGGCGGGTGTCGCGGCGGGCCACGCGCTTCACCAGCACCTGGATATCGGCCTTCAGCCAGATGGTGACCGCCCGCTCGCGAAGCAGGGCGCGGGTGTCGGGATCGATGTAGGCGCCGCCGCCGGTGGCCAGCACCAGCGGGCCCTCGCCCACCAGGCGTGCGATCACGCGGCGTTCGCCCGCGCGGAATTCCGGCTCGCCCAGCTCGGCGAAGATGTCCGAGACGCTGCGGCCAGCGGCCTCCTCGATCTCGGCGTCGGCGTCGCGGAACGGCAGGCCCAGGGCCGCCGCCAGCCGCCGGCCGACCGTGGTCTTGCCCGATCCCATCAACCCCACCAGCGCGACCGAGCGCCCGCCCAGCGACTCGGCTAGGGTGTTATGGGAAACAGAAGTGGCGGGGGACGGGTCCATGGGAACGCCTGCCTTTACACGAACAGGGCCCGCGCTCGCCAGCGTTTCGGCCAAGCTGGAACTGAGATGACCCTGCCCCACCAGGCCGAAGCCTTCCTGGAGATGATGGCCGTCGAGCGCGACGCCTCGCCCAATACGCTGTCCGCCTACGGTCGCGACCTTGAGGACGCGGAGGCGGGGCTGGCCGGTCAGGGCGGGCTGAACGGCGCCTCGGCGGAAGCCGTGGAGGCCTATTTCGCCAACCTGGCGGTGCGCGGCCTGTCAGCGGCGACGGCGTCGCGTCGGC
>CAZRKY010000273.1:0-3750 GCA_964600375.1 uncultured Caulobacteraceae bacterium
GATCGCCGGAATCGTGTTCCTGCACATCTGGGCGCTGCACAAGGCCGGGCAGAACAATCCCGTCGGGATCATGATCCCCAAGGAGCGCCTGAAGCAGGACACGCTGCCCTTCCACCCGTACTACACGGTGAAGGACGGCTTCGCGATCCTGGTCTTCCTGCTGCTGTTCGCCGCCTTCGTGTTCTTCAACCCGAACGCCATGGGCCACTCGGACAACTACATCCCGGCCAACCCGCTGGTGACGCCGACCCACATCGTGCCCGAATGGTACTACCTGCCGTTCTACGCGATGCTCCGTTCGGTCCCGGACAAGTTCCTGGGCGTGGTGGTGATGTTCGGGTCGATCCTGATCTGGTTCATCCTGCCGTGGCTGGACACCTCGCGGGTGCGCTCGCTGCGCTACCGCCCGGCGGCCCGCTGGTTCTTCATCATCTTCGTGGTGGCGACCCTCGGCCTGGGCTGGTGCGGCCAGAAGCTTCCCGACGACCTGGTGTTCAGCGTCGGCGAAGGGTCGGACGGCCATCCGATCGGCCTGACCTACGTCTGGCTCAGCCGCATCCTGACCGCCTACTACTTCCTGTATTTCCTCGTCATCACCCCGTGGGTCGGCCTGCGGGAGACGCCCAAGACCGTGCCGGATAATATCGCCGCACCTGTCCTGAACGGCGACGAAGCCAAGGCGCCCGCACAATGAAGGCCTCGAAAACTCTCATCGCGGGCCTCGCCCTGGCCCTGACCCTCAGCGCGGCGCCGGCGATGGCGTCGGGCGGCGCGGCTCACCCCCGCGAACCGTCGGGCGGTTTCAGCTTCGAAGGCCCCTTTGGTCGTTTCGACCAGGGCCAGCTGCAGCGCGGCTACAAGGTCTACAAGGAAGTCTGCGCCAGCTGTCACTCGATGCGGCTGCTGTCGTTCCGTGACCTGGGCCAGGCGGGCGGACCGTTCTGGTACGAGCGCTACGCCAACCCGAACGAGAACCCGTACGTCAAGGCGATCGCCGGCGAGTTCGAAGTCGACGATATCGACAACGAAAGCGGCGACACCATCAAGCGCAAGGCCGTGCCGGCCGACCGCTTCCCCAGCCCCTACGCCAACGCGGTCGCGGCGGCGGCGGGCAACGGGGGCGCGCCGCCGCCCGACCTTTCGGTGATGGCCAAGGCCCGCCATGGCGGCGCCCGCTACATCTACTCGCTGCTCACCGGCTATCGCGCGGCGCCCGCCGGGCTGACCGCTTCGCCCACCCAGCACTATAATCCCTGGTTCCCGGGCGACCTGACCTCGGCCTGGTCGGGCGATCACCGCCACGTCCCGCAGGGCGGCTTCATCGCCATGCCGGCCCCGCTGACCAGCGAAGGCCAGGTGACCTACGACGACGGCACCAAGGCGACGGTCGACCAGATGGCCCAGGACGTCTCGGCCTTCATCGCCTGGGCTTCCGAGCCCAAGGCGACCGAGCGCAAGTCGCTCGGCGTGGCGGTCATGCTGTACCTGCTGCTGTTCGCCGGCCTGACCTTCCTGTCGTATCGCCGGATCTGGAAGGACGCCCACTAGGCTGTCATTCCGGTAATGACGCCGCCGTAATTTGGCGGCGCGCGGCCAAAGAGTCATATCCCCCGGGACTCACATCCCGGGGGATTTTCTTATGCCCAAGATCAGCGTTTCAGCCGTCCTGTGGACGGCGCTCTACGCCATCATCTGGGGCGGCTCGGTCGCCGTCCTGTCCCACTCCGGCGACGACAGCGCCACCGAGGCGATGGTCATCGGCCCCATCTTCGGCCTGCTGGGTCCGCTGCTCGCCTGGGGCCTGACCGCCATCGGAAAGCGCGAGACCGCGCCGATCGCGGTCGCCCGGCCGGCCTTGGAGGCCTGGGCCGTCATCGGCTACCTCGTCCTGTACGCGGCCCTGTTCCTGGGCTGGGGCCTCAGCGCGGTGCGCGAATGGTTCCCGACCGATCCGGACCGCGAATTCGCCATCAGCACCCTGAAGATCGTGGCGCACGTGGTCTTGCCCGTCGGCCTGTTGGCCGTGCTGGGCGCCCGCATCGGACCCTTGTTCCGCGCCCACGCGGGCCGGCTGTCGTTCTGGCTGCCGCTGCTGGTCCTGGGCGCCGCCTTGCTCGGCCTGCTGTCGGTGATCAGCCCCAGCCTCAAGGATATCGCCGCCCTGAACCTGACCACGTCGGACTGGCTCTGGGCCGGGCCGGGGACCTTCATCTGGCTGGTGCTGGCCGTCGGGCTCTGTGAGGAGTTCCTGTTTCGCGCCGTGCTGCTGTCGCGCCTGACCGCCTACCTCAGGTCAGCCACGGGCGCGGTGTTGATCGGCGCGCTGCTGTTTGGCCTCGCCCACGCGCCCGGTCTGTGGCTGCGCGCCGACCCTTCCGACTTCGGCCACTTCCACAATCCGGCGTTCGTCTTCGCCTACACGGTCGCGGTGCTATCGCCGACGGGGATATTCATGGGCGTGCTGTGGGCGCGCACCAAGAGCCTGTGGCTGCTGGTCCTGCTGCACGTCGCCATCGATTTCCTTCCCAACCTGCCGCGCTTCGTCCATTCCTTCGGATCGTTGATCAACGGCGGGTAGGGCGGCATGGCGGACTGGGTTCTGGGCATCCTCGGCGGTTCGGGCGTCTATGAGCTCGAAGGGCTGGAGAACCGCCGCTGGAAGCGCCTCACGACGCCCTGGGGCGAGCCGTCGGATGAACTGCTGTTCGGCGAGCTCTCGGGCGTCAGGCTGGTCTTCCTGCCCCGCCACGGGCGCGGCCACCGGCTGTCGCCCACCGAGGTCAACGCCCGGGCCAACATCGACGCCCTGAAGCGCGCCGGATGCACCGACGTCCTGTCGCTTTCGGCGGTGGGGTCCCTGCGCGAAGACCTCAGCCCCGGGACCTTCGTCCTGGTCGACCAGTACATCGACCGCACCCTCGCCCGCGAGAAGACCTTCTTCGGCGACGGCGTCATCGCCCACGTCTCCATGGCCCAGCCGGTGTGCCCCCGGCTGTCGGCGCTTGCGGCCGAGGCGGGCAGGGCGGCGGGCGCCCGGGTGGTCGAGGGCGGGACCTACCTCGCCATGGAAGGCCCCCAGTTCTCCACCCGCGCTGAGAGCGAGCTCTACCGCGCCTGGGGCTGCCACGTCATCGGCATGACCAACATGCCTGAAGCCAAGCTGGCCCGCGAGGCGGAGCTGCCCTACGCCTCGGTCGGCATGGTCACCGACTACGACTGCTGGCGTGACGACACCGAGGCCGTCGAGGTCAGCCACGTCCTGCAGACGCTGATGGCCAACGCCGCCAGGGGGCGTGACCTGGTCGCCCGGCTGGCGGCGATGCTCGGGGCGACGCCGCGCACCGCGTCGCCGATCGACACGGTGCTGGACAGCGCCATCATCACGCCGCCCGAGGCGCGCCCGGCCGGGACGCTGGCGCGGCTGGACGCCGTGGCCGGGCGGGTGCTGCGGGCGACCTGACGCGTCGCCGGTCGCAGCCTAAGGGTCGGTGGTCGCCTGCGACGACAGACGCCTCGCGCCCGCAGCCATGGCGGTCTATCGTCCGCGCCTCTCACGTCAGCGTCAGGACCCGTCCGAATGATCCGCAAGTTCAGCGCGCTCGCCGCCATCGCCCTCTTGGGCTTTGCGACGAACGCCGTGGCCGCGCCCACCCCGGCCAAGATCGAAGCCGCCCGCCTTTCCGAACATGTTCGCATCCTGGCTTCGGACGAGTTCGAGGGCCGTGGCCCCGCCTCGCCGAAACGCATCAT
>CAZRKY010000274.1:0-3676 GCA_964600375.1 uncultured Caulobacteraceae bacterium
TTACCTAGGGCGGGATGACGGAACACTGCGATCATGAGCACGCAGGCGGGCTCGGTCTTTCCGGTCACGCACTGGGTCACGCCCTGGCGGACGCCGAGGCCCGTTGCGGCGACGACGGCCAGAGGCTGACCACGCCGCGGCGCCGCGTCCTGGAGCTGCTGCTCGCGGCGCCCGGACCGGTGAAGGCCTACGACCTCATCGCCGGCTTCGGCGCCGCGGGCGAAGCGGCCAAGCCGCCTACGGTCTACAGGGCGCTGGAGTTCCTTGAGAAGCAGGGCTTCGCCCACCGCATCGAGAGCCTGAACGCCTTCGTCGCCTGTCGGCTCGGCGACAATCCCCACGCCGCCGCCTTCCTGATCTGCGACTGCTGTGGCGCCACGCGCGAGGTCGAACCGGCCGGATCGGCCGCCTTCATCGCCTCGGCCGAGGGCGCCGGCTACCAGGTCGAGCGCCTGACCATCGAGGCCCATGGCCGCTGCGAAGCGTGCAAGGGGGCCTGACGGCTCAAACGCTTCCTTAAACGGGTCCGGTGCAAGCTTGGCCGGTGACCAGCGCAGCCGCCCGACTCATTCGCCCCATCGACGCCTCCACCCTGCGGAGCGTCATCGACGCGCACGCCCGCTACCTGGCGGGGCAAAGCGGCGGCAAGCGGGCCAACCTGGCCTACGCGGACCTCGCCAACGCCGACCTCGAAATGGCGGACCTGTCGCAGGCCGAGATGACCGGGGCCCGTCTGTGCGGGGCGCTGCTGGCCGGGGCGAGGTTGGAAAAGGCGGTCCTTTACGCCGCGGACCTTCGCAACGCCGACCTGCGCGGCGCCGTCCTGGTCCAGGCGGACCTGCGCGGCGCCTGCCTGCGCGGAACCAATCTCTCTGGCGCGGACCTGACGGCCGCCGACATGCGGCCGGGTCGCATCGCGCTGCAGGACGTCAAATCGGGCTTCAAGTTGCTCGATCACGACGCCGATCCCGCCGATCTTGGCTATGCCGTGGTCGCCGACGCGAACATGACCAACCTGCAGATATCCACGCGTGCCGGCGTCCCGGCCGACATGCGCGACGCCGACCTGTCGCGCGCCATCCTGACCGGCACGCGGATGCGGGGCGCGAGGCTGGACGGGGCCAACCTGTCCGGCGCCCAGATGAACAACGCCGACCTCTCCGGCGCATCGCTCCGGCGAGCGATGGTGGCGGGCGCCAATCTCGGTGACGCCGGGCTGGACGAGGGCGCCGCCGCCGAGACCATCGCGGCCCCGCCGACGATCTTCTACGTCGATGACCAGCCCCTCCATCTCCTCGTTGCGGAGCACGAGCAGTGGGTGGAGAGCGACGGCCTCAAGGGTGCAGCCCAGAAACTCGCAGGCGCGGATTTCCGCTCGCTCAAGGTGCTGGCCAGCCGACGGCTGACGGCGGTGAACGCGGCCGGGGCGATCTTCTTCGGCATGGACATGCGCGGGGTTCACCTGCAGGGCGCGGACCTGACCGGGGCGGATTTCCGCACCGCCGACCTGTCCGGGGCGGACCTGCGCGGCGCGCGGATGTCCGGCGCGCAGCTGGTGCGGGCCAATCTCCAGGGCGCGCGGCTCGGCCCCCTGGTGGTGGGCGAGAACCGGCTGGCGCGTACGGACCTGACGCGGGCGAACCTGCGCCAGGCGGACCTGACCGTAGCGGACCTGACCCGTGCGCGGTTGCTGGAGGCCGATCTCGACGGCGCACGCCTCGACGGCGCCGACCTGACCCACGCGGAACTGACCTAGCGGCATCTGGCGGACCCGCCCGGCAGTGTCTAGGTGACGGCGATGACCGCAACTCGCCAGACCGCGCCCCGCCAGCGGACGATCCCGATCCGGACGCGCGACGGCGAAGGCGAAGGCGGCATGGCCGCACTGGACTTCGGCGATCCAAAGCGTCCCGTGGACATCGTCTTCATCCATGCCAACGGCTTCAACGCCCGGACCTATCGCAGCATCCTGCGCCCGCTGGCGAAGGACCTGCGGATCGTCGCCCCGGACCTGCGCGGGCACGGGCGCACCCAGCTGCCGCTGAAGGCAGAGGGCCGGCGCTCCTGGCGCGACCTGCGCGACGACATCACGGCCCTGCTGGAAGCGCTCGAGGGTCCGCCGGTCACCCTGGCGGGCCATTCCATGGGCGGCACGGTGTCCCTGCTGGCGGCCGCCAAGGCGCCCGAGCGCGTTCGCGAGCTTGTACTCTTCGATCCGGTGATGCTGGGGCCGATCGGCGTGGCCATGGCGCACCTGCCCTTCGCCACGGCGCTGGCCGCCAGGCGCGCCCCGATCGCGGTGGCCGCCGCGCGACGGCGGTCGGTCTTCGAGAGCCGGGCCGCGGCCTTCAAGGCGTATAAGGGCCGCGGCGCCTTCAAGACCTGGCCCGACGCCATGCTGAAGGACTACATCGCCGACGGCTTCAACGACCGCCTGGACGGGACGGTCGAGCTGGCGTGTCCACCGGGGTGGGAGGCGGTGAACTACACGACCCACGCCCACGACCCCTATGCGGCGCTGCGCAAGTTCGGCGGACGGGTGCGCATCCTGCGCGGCTCGCGCGGGTCGACCTGCAGGGTCAAGGACATCGCCGCTTTCGAGCGCCGCTATCCGGGCGCCACCATCGAGAAGATCGAGGGCGGGCACTTCTTCCCGATGGAGAAGCCTGAAATCGTCCGCGCGGCCCTGCGCGCCGCGGCGGGCGAAGCCTAGAACCAGCCCTTGCGCTTAAACCAGACCAGAGGCGCGAGGCCGGAAACCACCATCAGCACGACGGCCAGCGGATAGCCGGCGATCCAGTGCAGTTCGGGCATGTGCTCGAAGTTCATGCCGTAGATGGCGCCCACCAGGGTCGGCGGCATGATGGCCACCGTGACGATCGAGAAGATCTTGATGATCGAATTCTGCTCGATGTTGATAAGGCCCAACGCCGCGTCCAGCAGGAAGGTGATGTTGCCTGACAGGTAAGACGAATGGTCGGTCAGCGACTGGATATCGCGCTGCATGGAATCCAGGTGATCGCGGGCGTCCTGGCTTTGCTCGATCTGGGCGTCGAAGGTGGCGAAGCCCACCAGCCGCGAGAGACTGACCAGACTGTCCCGCACCTTGTTGTTGGCGGTCTGGTTGCGACCGAGGCGGTTGAGGATCGGCTGGAAGTTGGACGGCGTCTTGGCGGCGAAGATCTCGCTGGAGATCATCTCGACCTCGGCGGAGGTGAATTCCAGATTGTCGGCGGTGCGGTCGACCACGGCCTCCAGCAGGTTCACGAAGGTGACCGCGCCGCTGATGCTCAGTTCCGGCTGCCGGATCAGCTGGCTCTCGAAGATGGTGAACGACTTGGGTTCGAAGTAGCGGATGGTCACCAGGCGATTGCCGGCCAAGACAAAGGTGAGCGGGTCGGACGCCGGCACGTCCGTGCCGCTCTTGTGGAGCAGCATGGCCGTCATGTAGGTCGCGCCGTCCTCCTGATAGAGGCGCGACGACACCTCGATCTCGGCCATTTCCTCGCGGGTCGGCAGCTGAACGCCCAGCGCCTTCTCCACGGCCAGTTCCTCGTCGCGGCTGGGTTCGACCAGGTCGACCCAGACGGCGGCCGTCGGCATCTTCCAGCCGGGCTGGCAGACGTCCACGGATTGGAAGGTGGGTTGGCCGGCGCGCAGGATTCGGATCACGCGA
>CAZRKY010000275.1:0-2368 GCA_964600375.1 uncultured Caulobacteraceae bacterium
GACGGTCGCAACATCGCCGCCCGCGCCGTCAGCTGCGGCGGGAGCCACCGGGGCGGCGGGCGCGGCAGGGGCCGCTGGGGCCGCCGGGGCCGCGGGGGCAGCCGGCGAGCAGGCCGTGAAGGCAAGGGCGGCCAATCCGGCCAAGGCGAATACCGGCTTCATCGTCTGCTCCCCAGGTTCAAACCACGTCGCGCACCGGCGCGTTCTCGGAGGGACTGTAGATCAGGACGGTCTCGAACACATCGGATTCGAAGAACACCGACAGGGCGAAGACCAGGGTGTTGGGCGCCCGCACCCCCAGCTGGCGCAGCAGCGGCGTCCAATTGACCTCCGGCGCCTTGTCGCGGTCGCCCGATATGATCCGGCCCACGCGCTCGATCAGCTGGCCGCGGGTCTCCGGCGCCCGCTCCAGCGCGGCGTGCAGGCGCTCGACCGAGAAGCCCCGCATCAGCAGCACCTCCAGCGCCAGGGCCCGCATGGCGTGGTTGGCGTAGAGCGCGCGCGAGGTGAACGGGTGGTCGGCGTGCCGGGGATCGCAATGCGCCAGCAGGGCGTCAAAGCCCGGGCGCTGTTCGAAGGCCTTGGTGGCGTCGGTCAGGCTGGCGCCCTTGGCGACCTGCTTGCGAAACAGGGTCTGGCCCTGCGGGCCGATGCCGCGCCATACGCACTCGCCCAGGATCGGGAAATTCGGATCCAGCGGCCGGCGCGGCGTCTCGGCCGCGGCCGATCCCGACGCCAGCACCGCGGCCACAAGCCCGCCCGCGATCGCTTTGAAAGACAACCCCACGCCGATCCCCCCGGAACGCCCGCCAACAGGTTGCGGGGTCGGCGGCCTTAGTCAATGCGGCGCAACGCGCGGGTGTGCCCCGCGATCACCAGGCGCGGAGCTGCTGGTAGACGAGCACGTTCTCGATCGCCTCGGCCTGGAAGTAGAGCTGGGCGTAGCGGGCGCGGGGATCGCCCGTCAGCATGTGGAGCTTCGCCAGATAGGGCGTCCAGTCGATGGTCGGGGGCTCGGCGGCCTGCCGCAGCACCGCGATGGTGCGTACCTCCAGCGCGGTGCGAACCACCGGCAGGGCGGCCATGGCCGAGCGCATCGAGGCCTCCAGGATGCCGTTGCGGGCCAGGTGGTCGCGCGACGCGGCCTTCAGGGCCGCGGCCGGGATGATCATGTCGGCCAAGGCCTGGTGCTGGGCATAGCGCGGGTCGCACTTGGCGATTGCCGCCGCCCAGGTCGGCTCGGCCTGCATGGCCTGGCGGGCGCCCTGCATGCTGGCCCCCATCCGCATCGAGCCGGTCACCACCGCCTGGCCGTGAGTCCCGATTTCCTTCCACATGCAGGCGCCCACGCCGACCAGGGCGTCCTCGCGCACCAGCGCCAGGCGCGGCGCGATGCCGGGCGGGCTGGTGAAGTCGCGCAAGCCCTCGACAATGCCGAAGGTGCGACGGTCGCCGACCCTGAGGCCCGGGTCGGAGGTCGAGGCGGCGGCGCGGGCCAGGACGCGGGCCTGTTCGGCCGGACTGAGGCGTTCGGGCGCCAGGATGGTGCAGTCGGTCAGGGCGGCGGCGGCCGCCACCGTGCACTGGACGGCGATCGTATCCTCGGCCGTCGGGCGCGCGCCCAGCGCCACCGCTGTCGCGGGCGCCGCGGCCGGCGGCGTCTGGCCGAAGGCGGCGGTGGCCGCTGCCGCGAGCACGAGAGCGGCGAGACCGCCAAGCTTCAAGACCGCACGCATGGAGACTCTCCGAACAGCGGCGGCCAAGGTGGTCCGCCGGCGTCCGCTGTCAAGAACCCCAGCCGTAGGGCGGGACAATGACGTAGAGCGAACCGGTGTCGATTAGGTCGCTGACGCCGGGCGAGCACCGCGACCGCGCCAGCCGCGCGGCGCTCTGGGCCGCGCGGGCGATGACCCGGTACTGGTCGGCCGGCGAAAGCCCCGCCAGCGACGAGGGCTGGATCAGGTGCCAGGAGACCGCCGAACAGCCGCGGACGCCGGCCACCGCACGGATGGCGGCGGGCCCGCGCGTCACCGACAGCACCAGGTCGCCGGAGTGGTAGCCCGCCTCGCAGCGCTCGGGGACACAGGCGTCGCCGGGCTGGCCCAGGCTGGCGCCGGTCACCCACTGCTGCTCGGGCGCGCGGAACAGGTAGTCCGGGATGGTCGGAACGTTCTCGGCCAGAGCCGGCAGGGCGATGAGCGCCACCGCGGCGGCGAGGCCCGCGAATCCTGTCGTGGTCGCGACAGTCATGGTCTCTCCACTTCCCCTCTGGGCCGGCGACGCGTGGAAGGACGCACCGGCTAAGCTGGTCTCCCTAGGAACCCACTAACCCAAGTGTGGTTGCAATCCCGTCAATAACAGGAGTCGA
>CAZRKY010000275.1:2468-3676 GCA_964600375.1 uncultured Caulobacteraceae bacterium
GGAGCCGCTACCCCTACCCCTTCCAGCTATCCACGTAGGCGTGGTTCTCGACCCCCGCCGCGCCCTCGCCGACGTCCAGCGGGTCGCGGGTGTCGATCATCACCGCGTACTCGTCGGTGGCGTCCTTGGTCTGGACCAGCATGTTCTTCAGCGCCTTGGGGTGGGGCCCGTGGGTGAAGCCGGATGGGTGGAAGGTCATCATGCCGGCGTCGATGTTGTCGCGGCTGAAGAAGTCTCCGGCGTGGTAGAACAGGACCTCGTCGAAATCGTCGTTGTTGTGGAAGAACGGGATCTTGATGGCGCCCGGATCGGTCTCGAACGGGCGCGGCGCAAAGGTGCAGACCACGAAGCGGTCCGACAGGAAGGTCGTGTGCACGCTCGGCGGAAGGTGGTAGCGCGCTGAGATGAGCGGGCGGATGTCCTTCACGTTCAGGCGCACCGGCGCGAGCTCCCCGTGCCAGCCCACCGCGTCCAGCGGGTTGTAGGGATAGGCCGCCACCGACACCTCGCCGCGCTTCTTGATCTGGACGCGGTGCAGGCCCTCCTCGGCCTGATGGGCCTTGAAGGCGTCGTCGAACTTCGGGGTGTCCAGCACGCCGGGATCGAAGATCGCGTGCGGCCCGAGCAGGCCCTTGTCCGGAAGGGTGTAGTGGGTGTTGGTCGCCTCGATCATCAGCACCGAGGTGGCTGACGCAGGGCGCAGCCGCCACATGGTCCCGCGCGGCAGGTACAGGTAGTCGCCCTTGCCATAGACGATGCGGCCGAAGTCGCAGAGCAGCTCGCCCTCGCCCTCGTGGATGAACAGCAGCTGGTCGCCGTCGCCGTTGCGGGCGAGGTCCGGCATGGCCGAGCCCAGCTTCCAGAAGCGCACTTCGGTCGCCTTGTTGTGCAGCACCACCGGCGCGGTCCAGGGCGAGTGCTGGTGCTCGTTCAGGCCGTTCAGGTCGAAGGCGCGCGGGCGCAGCGGGCCTTCGAAGCTGACCCAGCCGGTGGGCGGGCGGCGGTGATAGAGGAAGGCGGCGGGGCCGAAGAAGCCCTCCTTGGACATCTCCCGCTCATAGGTGCCTTCCGGCAGGTCGGCATGGGCCTGGCGGGAATGGACGCCCTCGGCGCCGCGGACGGGGATCCAGTTTCGCTTGCTCATCGTAAAGCTTTCGAAGACGGGGGCGCGGGTCGCGCCGATTTGGGGGCCTTATAGATGCGAACCG
>CAZRKY010000276.1:0-3662 GCA_964600375.1 uncultured Caulobacteraceae bacterium
ACGTCAGCGGCGTTCCAGCGCCAGCCTGAGTCCGAAGGCCAGGAACACGCCACCGCCTGACGGTGCGCCATCTTCAGGTTCAGGATGTTGGCCCCGGCCTCGCCGATGATGGTGCATGCCTGACCCAGCACGCCCGGCGCATTGCGGATGGTGGCGCGCAGGCGGGCGGCGGCCAGGGTGTTGGTCTCGGCTTGCGGGGTCCATTGCAGGTCGCGCCACAGGTCGTCGCGGTCCTCGAACTCGGCCAGTCGCTCGCAGTCGATGGTGTGGACGGTCAGGCCGACGTCCGGCTGCAGGATGCCCATAATGCGGTCGCCGGGCACTGGGCTGCAGCACGGCGCGAAGTGCACCGACACGCCCGGCGTCAGCCCTCCGCCCCGAATGAACAGCCGTCCGCCCTTGCCGTCGGCGATGCGGGTGCGGGCCGCGGCGGCGGCGCGTTCGGAGTCCTTCAGGCCAGGGAAGACGGCCTCCAGCACCTGGTTGGGCGCGATGCGGCCACGGCCGACGGCGGCCTGAAGCTCGTCCTCGGTGGCGATCGAGAAGCGCTCCAGCGCCGGGCGCATGGAGATGTCGGTCAACGACTTTCCGGCCTTGGCGAAGGTCTGCTCGATCGAGACCTTGCCCAGCTTCTGGAACTCCCCCTTCTCGGTCTGGCGGATATGGCGGCGGATGGCCGAGCGGGCGCGGCCGGTGATGGCCAGCGAGCGCCAGTCGGGCGGTATGGCCGTCTTGGGACCGCGGATCACTTCGATCACGTCGCCGTTCTGGATCAGGGTGCGCATGGGGCGCAGTTCGCCGTTGATCTTCACTCCGATGGCGGTGTCGCCGACCTCGGTGTGGACGGCGTAGGCGAAGTCCAGCGGCATGGCGCCGGTCGGCAGGGAGATCAGCTGGCCCTTCGGCGTGAAGGCGAACACCTGGTCCATGAACATTTCGAGCTTGGCGTGCTCGACCAGGTCGTCGGTGTCGCCGCCGCCGTGCTCGAGCACGGTGATCAGGTCGCGCAGGTTCTGCAGCGGGTCGCGCCCGCCTTCCCGCTCGGCCGCCTCGGCGTCGAACCCGTAGCTCTTGTTCTTGTATTTCCAGTGGGCCGCGACGCCCTCCTCGGCCACCAGATCCATGGTGGCGGTGCGGATCTGCATCTCGATGCGCATGCCCTTGGGGCCCACGACCGTGGTGTGCAGCGAGCGGTAGTTGTTCCGCTTGGGCCGCGAGATGTAGTCCTTGAACCGCTCGTAGATCGTCGGCCACTTGGAATGCACGGCGCCGAGCGCGCGGTAGCAGTCCTCCTCAGTGTCGACGATGACCCGGAAGGCGTAGATGTCCGACAGCTGGGAGAAGCCGACCGACTTGCGCTCCAGCTTGCGCCAGATCGAATAGGGAGTCTTTTCCCGGCCGAAGACCTCCCCGCGGATGCCGGCGTCGTTGAGGGACTTGGCGATGCCGCCCGAGACGACCGAAACCGCCCCGCCCTGCTCCAGCTTGAGCTGCTCCAGCCGCTTGACGATGGCGTCGCGGGCCAGGGGGTTGAGGTGTTCGAAGGAGAGCTCTTCCAGCTCGGTGGCGATACGATGGCACCCGATCGTGCGGGCCAGCAGCGCATAGACCTCCATGGTCTCGCGCGCGATGCGCTCGCGCTTCTCCGGTTTGACGTACTGCAGCGTGCGCATGTTGTGCAGCCGGTCGGCCAGCTTGACCAGCAGGACCCGCACGTCCTTGGAGATCGCGAGGATGAACTTGCGCAAGTTCTCGGCCTGGCGCGTGTGCTCGGCTTGCTCCTCCAGCCGAGACAACTTGGTGACGCCCTCCACCAGCTCGGCGATCTCGCCGCCGAAGAGCCTGGCGATGTCCTCCTTCGAGACGGGCGTATCCTCGATGACGTCATGCAGTAGGGCGGTGACGATCGCCGCAGTGTCCAGCCGGTATTCGGTCAGGATGCCGGCCACCTCGATGGGGTGGGCGAAATAGGGGTCGCCCGAGGCGCGCAGCTGAGCCCCGTGCATCTGCATGGCGTAGACATAGGCCCGGTTGATCAGGGCCTCGTCGGCGTCGGGATCGTAGGCCTGAACCCGTTCGACCAGCTCGGTCTGGCGCAGGTACTTGATGCGCTGGCGCGGCGCGGGGGCCGGCAGGTCGTTGGCCGGGGCGACGTCGGTTTCTGGAAGGGCCTCGGCGCTCAGCTTGACCGACGAACGCTTGTCTGCGGCGGGCTTTGCAGACGCAGCAACGGCCGCCGGTTGCCCGGCGGCCGTGCTGTTGTCTGATGCAGGTGTGTCGGAAGCGCCGGAGCCCGGCGCTTTCCTAGGGGTGCTGTCGGCGGGCGCCGTCAGTACCGCTCCTCCTGGCCGCCGTCCCTGTCGCTTTGCAGGGCGCGGACCAGCTCGTGCTCGGACATCTGCATGTGCTGCGGATCGGCCAGCAGGGCGAGGGTTTCGGCCTCTTCCTCGGCCTCGGTGCGCTCGTCGACGCGCTGCAAGGTGCCGATCAGGTTCTCGGACAGACCGGCCGGATCGACCTTGTCTTCAGCGATTTCGCGCAGGGCGACGACGGGGTTCTTGTCGTTGTCGCGGTCCAGCAGCAGCGAGGCGCCGGCGGAGATAGCGCGAGCGCGGTGGGCCGACAGCAGGACGAGGCCGAACCGGTTCGGGACCTTCTCAACGCAATCTTCGACGGTGACGCGAGCCATGGAATCCTCGGGGAGGTGGGAATTTGAACCGCTCTACTTAGCGATCCGTTACTGATTGTGCAATGCGGCAGGCGCGGCGTCTCGTCCCACCGTCGCCGATTTCGACAGGGATTCCGCTGTTGCGCCCAGGGTTGGGTGCCTCCACGCCGGCGCGATCTCCGCCAGCGGCCCCATGACGAAGCGCCGCTGATGGGCTCGCGGGTGCGGAATCATCAGCCCGGGCGTGTCGATCGCGGCCCGGCCGAAGGCGATCAGATCCAGGTCCAGGGTGCGCGCGGCGTTGGCTTCACCGCGTTCGCGGCCGAAGGCCCGCTCGATGCGGCGCAGGGCGTCCAGCGTTTCACGGGGGTCCAGAGCCGTCTCGACAAGGGCGACGCCGTTGCGATACTGCGGCCCCGTCGGGTCGGGCCAGGCGGCGGATTTCCACCAGGACGACCGGGCGACGACGTGCAGGCCCGCGGCCTCGAATTGAGCGAGCGCGGCTTCCAGGAGCGCTTCCAGGGACGCGTAGGCGCCCCTCAGGTTTGATCCGAGTGCGACAATTATCGTTTTATCTTCGTTTCTTGCGGCCGACATTTCAGACAGGACTTTATCCAGGTGAGTTTCTATCCGACCGACCGCATCGCGCTCTTCATCGACGGCGCCAACCTCTATTCGGCCGCCAAGGCGCTGGATTTCGACATCGACTACAAGAAGCTGCTGGATGAGTTCCGCCAGCGCGGGGTGCTGATCCGCGCCTACTACTACACCGCCATCGCCGAGGGCGGCGATGACTACTCGCCGATCCGGCCGCTGGTCGATTGGCTGGACTACAACGGCTTCACCATGGTGACCAAGCCGGCGCGGGAGTTCACCGACCGCGAGGGACGCAAGCGCTGGCGCGGCGACATGGACATGGAAATCGCCGTCGACATGATGGAGATGGCCTCAGGCGGCGCCGACCATCTGGTGCTGTTCTCCGGCGATGGCGACT
>CAZRKY010000277.1:0-3591 GCA_964600375.1 uncultured Caulobacteraceae bacterium
AATTCCGGAAAGCCCAACAAAATCAGTGGCGCGAAACCCCGTCTCCCTGTTCCGGCGCGCAATAACAGGGAGACGGCTGATTCGAGGGCTCAGGGCGCCGGCGCCGGGGCGGGCAGGACGAGCTCGGTCTGGGTCACGGGCCGGCCGGAGAACCACGCGGTCAGGATGGCGGCGACGTCGGGGTGGGCCTCGAACAGGTCGTGGCCGCCGTTGCGGAACCGGATGACCTGCTTGTGGGTCAGGCCGGCCGCGGCGACCGCCTGCTCCTCCAGCGGGGTGCGGATGTCGAGGTCGCCCTCGAAGATCAGGGTGGGCAGGTCCGAGGTGATCTCGCGCCGGAAGCCGTCGCCCAGGTCGATGCCGGGGATGGCGCCGCGCAGCTGCGGCATGGGCGCATTGGTGGCGCGGCCGACCAGGGAGGTCGCGGCCTGGGCGTTGACCAGGGCGAGTCGCGCATCGGTGATGCCCGAGGCGATGTCCATGGCTTCAGGCATGCCGCGCAGGGTCAGGGGGTCCTTGAGGAAGTTGGCGTAGAGGATTTTGGCCACGGGCGCGTACATCCCGGCGTCAAGCGCCTGGTAAAGCTGGACGAGCCGGGCGATGCCGTCTGGATTCTTCGGCACGACGGTGGCCAGAACGCGCAGCGGGAAGCTGTCCATGCGGAAGCTGACGGTGGTCCCGTCCGGCGCGGTCACGGGCATGGTCTGGGGTTCGGCGTCGAACCTGGCGTGCACCCGGCGCATGGTCTCGATCAGCTCGGGGTGGCCGCCGGCGATGGCGATGCGCTCCAGCGCCTTGTCCTCATGGGCGGGCAGCTTCACCGTCTGGTCCAGGCCTTCCAGCGAGGACAGGGCCACGCGGTCGACCGATCCGGGGTGGGCTCGCATGAAGGTGAAGGCCAGGTGGGTGCCGTAGGAAATGCCCCAGAGGCTGACCTTGGGCACGCCCAGGTGGCGGCGCAGGTCCTCGATGTCCTCGGCGCTCTGGACCGTGGTGTAGCCGTTGATGGCCACCCCCGCCGCCCGCCAGCGGGTCAGGCACTGGGCCAGCACGGCCTGGTACTCGGCGGTGTAGGCGGCCTCGGTCATCACCGTGCCGGCGAAGTCGAAGGGGCCGCCGGGGGTGCAGGGCTCGATCGAGGTCGACAGGCCGGTGCCGCGCTGGTCGAAGACAATGACGTCGGCCACGGCGCGCAGGGCCAGGAAGACCGGCTGGCGCGGTCCGCGGGCGGTTTCGGTCCCTGAGCCGCCGGGGCCGCCGGCCAGGTAGACGATGGGGGCGCCGGGGTGGGGGTTGGTGGACTTGAAGCGCAGGAAGCGGATCGGGATCATGCGTGAGGCCGGGTCGTTGCGGTCCTCGCGCACCCAGAAGGTCCCCTTCTCGGTGGCGAAGTCGGACTTGTCGCGCAGGGTGAAGGTGAAGGGTTCGTACGTCAGGCCGGCAGGCGTCGCGGCGGGCGCGGCGGCGGCTGGTGTGGCGAAGGCCAGGATGGCGGCGGCGATGAGGAAGGGGCGGGAAAGGGCGGTGCGCGACATGACGATCTCCAGTCCGGCCTTGGCGCCGGGTTCGCGCCGATCACGCGCCGGGGCCTGAGCGGGGTCGAGCGGGGTTCGGCCAGGCGCGGGCCGCCTCGGTCAACGGCGTGTGCCTTCGGTAAACAGCCGATGGCGGCGGTGACCGGCGCGGCGCGGACCGCTAGGCTTGCAGGCATGCGCTCCTGGCTCGTGCTCCTCGTGGTCTGCCTCGGCTTCGCCGCCGCGACGCCCACCCGCGCTGCGCCGATCGAGACCCGGTCGATGTCTCTCTGCCGCGCGGTGGAGGGGCGCATGGCCTGCGCGCCGGTCACGCGGGGTCCCCTGTCGCTGGCGGGACCTGAGGTCTTCCTGGTGACCGAGGTCGACATCGCGCCCGAGGCGGTGCGCCCTGACCAACCGCTGATGGTGGTGCTCATGGCCATGGCCTCGTCGGAGGTGCGCTGGAACGGGGTGGTCATCGGCCGGAACGGGGTCCCGGGCCGCGACGCCGCGCACGAGGTTCCAGGCCGGATGGACGCCACCTTCGTGGTCCCCGCCGCCCTGGTGCGGCCCGGGCGCACGGTGGTGGTGGCGCGGATGAGTTCGCACCACCTGCTGCTGCCGGTGCGCAACCCGGTCCACGCCTTCGCCGTCACCCCGCTCGCCGACCCCATGCGCTGGGGCATCGTTCGTTACCTCCCGGCGCTGCTCATGATCGGCATCCTGGCCATCGCCGCAATCTGGTTCGGGGTCGCGTCCCTCCTGGACCGCAGCCTGTCTGGCGCCGGCCTGCTCTGCGCCATCGCGGGCGCCGCGGTGGTCCAGCTCGCCGTCGAGACGGCGCGGGTCTTCATCGCCTACCCCTACCCCTGGCACCTGGCGCGGGTGGCTGCGATCGCGGGGTTGTCGGCCCTGACCGCCGTGCTGGTGGCCGCCTGGGCGGGGCGGCGGTTCAGCCCGCCGCTGCGCTGGATCGCGCCGGGCGTCGTGCTGGCGGCCTGCGCCTGCATCCTGGTGCTGGCGCCGAGCTATGACGAGAAGGCAGGTTTCTCGGTGCTGGCCGGGTTCATCGCCCTGGCCTTGTGCGCCGCCGACGGCATACGCCGCCGGGCGCCCGACGCCCGTCTGGCCCTGTGCCTGGCGCTCGGCGCCATCGCGCTGGAAATCTGGCAGGGCGGCGACTTCCTCGACACCGGTTACTACCTCGGCATGGCCGCCGTCTTCGCCGTGCTGGTGGCCGGGCAGGTGCTGGCGCTGGCCCGCGCCCAGGCCGGCCGCCGCGCCGAGAGCGACCGGGCCGAGGGGCTGCAGGAGGTTCTCGAGCGCCGCGAACGCGCCACGGCCTCGATCCGCGACGGGACAAAGACCCACCGCGTGCCGACCGCCGACATCCTGTGGCTACAGGCGGCCGACGACTACTGCGAAGTGCACCTGGCGGACGGGCGCAGGCTCCTGTCCACCCTGGCGCTGGCCCAGACTCTGGAGACCCTGCCGGGCGACTTCGTCAGGGTGCACAAGAGCTACGCGGTCAATGCCGAGCGGGTCGCCGCCCTGGGGCCGCGGCCCGGCGGCCGGCGCGCCATCACCCTGGCGGACGGGACGGTTGTGCCCGTGGGGCGGACCTACGCCGCGGCGCTGGCGCGCTTCGCGGTGGCGGCATAGGCTGGCGGAATGCAGACGAACCCGACCGACGCTCCCGATGGCCTGGCCCGCTGGCACGCGGTGGCCGCCGCCCGCAACCCGGCCCTGCTGGAGGACGCGCTCGCCGACGACGTGGTCTTCGAAAGTCCGGTCGTGCACCGGCCCCAGCCGGGCAAGGCGCTGACCACCATGTACCTGACCGGCGCGCTCATGACGCTGGGCAACGAGAGCTTCCGCTACGTCGGCGAATGGCGGGCCGAACGCTCGGCGGTGCTGGAATTCACCTGCGAGGTCGACGGCATCACCGTCAACGGCGTGGACATGCTCTGGTGGAACGAGGCGGGACACATCACCGGCTTCAAGGTCATGGTCCGAGATGTCGGCGCGCTGGGCCTCGACGGTCTCGATCCCGACCTCGCGCTCGACGCCGGGCTGG
>CAZRKY010000278.1:0-3584 GCA_964600375.1 uncultured Caulobacteraceae bacterium
GCCAGGCTGGCGTCAGCCTGGATCAGCTCCAGAATCCGGGCGTCGACGGCGTCCAGTTGTTCGGCCAAGGCAGTCCTCCCGCCGCGCATGATCGTTTCGTCCGCTGCGGCCATCGGCACAGTAGGCGCAAGACTCGTGCGTGAAAAGGGGTGGGCGTGGTCTAAGCGTGCGTCATTTCGGGCGAATCCGCCAAAGTTCGCCGTTGGCGTCGTCGGTAACGACGTAGAGGTAACCATCCGGCCCCTCGCGCACGTCGCGGATCCGCTTGCCGCGATCGGCCAGCAGGTGCTCCTCGCCCACCACCCTGTCGCCCTGGATGACCAGGCGGACGAGGACCTTGTCCTTCATCCCGCCGATGAAGGCGTTGCCCTGCCAGGTGGGGAACTTGTCGCCGGCGTAGAACGCCATGCCCGAGGGCGCGATCACCGGATCCCAGTAGTAGACGGGCTGTTCCATGCCTTCGCGCGCGGTCTGGCCCGCGCCGATCGGGGCGCCGGAATATTCGATGCCGTAGCTGATCTCGCCCCAGCCGTAGTTCTTGCCGGGTTCGGGCCGGTTCAGCTCGTCGCCGCCGCGCGGGCCGTGCTCGACGGTCCACAGGCGCCCGAAGCCGTCGAAGGCGGCGGACTGCAGGTTGCGGTGGCCGTAGCTCCAGATCTCCGGCAGCTTGCCCGCCTGGCCTGCGAAGGGATTGTCGGCGGGGATGGTCCCGTCGGCATTGATGCGCAGCACCTTGCCGAAGTGCGAGCCCAGCTGCTGGGCCTGGGGCCGGGTGACCATGTCGGAGCGTTCGCCGGTAGTGATGAACAGCTTGCCGTCCGGCGCGAAGGCCAGGCGCGAGCCGTAGTGCTTGTCGCCGTCATAGGTCGGGGTGACGCGGAAGATGACCTGCACGTTCTCCAGCCGCGGCGCCGCGCCGGGCGTCTCCACCAGCCGGCCGCGCGCCACCGTGGTGCCGTTGCCGCCCTCGCGGGGCTCGGCAAAGGACCAGTAGATCATGCCGTCGTTGTAGAAGTTCGGCCCCAGCGCCACGTCCAGCAGCCCGCCCTGGCCCCTGGGGTCGACGGCCGGCAGGCCCTGTACCGGCGCCGACAGCGTTCCGTCCGCCGCGACGATGCGCAGGCGGCCGGCCTTTTCGGTGACCAGGAAGCGCCCGCCCTGCAGCGGCTCGACCGCCCAGGGCTTCTCCAGCCCCGTGGCCACCACCTCGACGGTGTAGCTGGACGGCGCGAGCGCCGGCGCGCGGGTCTGGCCGGGGAAGGCGGGCTGGTAGCGGGTGTTGGCCGCGCGCGTCTCCAGCGGTTGGCCCGGCGTCGGCGGGTTCTGCGAAGCGGCCTGGCCGCAGGCGACGAGCAGGACGGCCGAGGCGGCGGCGAGGCTGAGAAGAGGGCGCATGGACTGTGACTCCGGACCGGTTCTGGGGCGTAACATCCCGATGTACGCTCTGGTTCACAAGCCGGATCGTCGAGCCCGTCCCGAACGGCGTCTTGAACCGGGCAGGCCGCCGCTATATAGGCCGTCCCTCTTTCGGGCCGCGCGCCCGGAATGGCCGCACGGATACGGCGCGGTTGGGTAGCTCAGATGGTTAGAGCGGTGGATTCATAACCCACAGGTCGGCGGTTCGATCCCGCCCCCAACCACCACCCTTCGCTCCTTCGGAGCTTCGGGTGGCGAGCCGCGAAGCAAGGCCATCTCCGCAGCCCCCACCGCGTCCCGCGTGCTACCCTGCCCCCATGTCCGAGCTTGCCCTGACCAGCCAGGACCTGATGCTGATCGCCGTCGGCGCGGCGGTGATTGCGGCTGCGGCGTTGATCGCGCGCTTGCTGCTGCCCCGGAAACGTCCGCGGGTCGGGTCCGTCCCGAAGCTGAAACCGTCCGCCCCGCTCGCGTTCCACCAGCAGATGACCGCCGGGCGCGAGTACATGATCGTGAAGTCCTTCCGCGACTTCGACGGCGCCGAGCGTTCGGCGGGCGAACGCTGGGTGTTCAAGGGCTACGACTTCCTGCCCTACGACGACGGCCTGACCCTGTTCACCGATCCGGGGCCCGGCGTGCGCCTGCAGTGGCGGCCCGAGTCCCAGGCCGAGATCATCGACCATCTCGGCGACTACATCCGGCCGGTCTGAGCTCGCTTGACTTTAAGTCAGACTTAAAAATAATAGCGCCAGACCTAATACAGGAGGGCGCCATGGCCGCCGCCAAATCGCTGCAGTCCCAAGCGCGGACGCTGGAAATCTTCACCACCATCGCCATCGTCATCGTGGTGCTGGGCCTGACGGTCGAGTTCGTCCTGGCCTTCGCCCACGGCGAGTTCCCCTGGGAGCGGGCGTTCTGGGACATCCACGGCGAGAGCCTGATCCGCGCCCTGCCCACCCTCCTGCTGGCCGGCGCGCTCGATGCTTCGCGCAAGCTGTTCGGCCGCCTGGCCCGGGGCGACCTGTTCAGCGAGGCGGTGGGGCAGGGGGTGAAGGGCATCGGCGCCAGCCTTCTGTACGCCGCCGCGGCGATGGCGGTCATCGTGCCCTGGCTGATCGCCTGGACCGAGGGCAAGTACGGCTTCGGCGGCATCGACCTGGAGCCCACGACCTGGGTGCTGGGCATCGTGGGGGCGGCGCTGCTGATGCTGGGGCGGCTGCTGCGCCAGGCCAACGCCCTGCAGGACGAACTCGAGCGCTTCGTCTGATGCCGATCGTGGTGACCCTCGACGTGGCCCTGGCGCGGCGCAAGATGAAGGCCCGCGCCCTGGCCGCCGAGATCGGGCTGTCGGAGACCCAGCTCAGCCTGCTGCGCTCGGGCAAGGTGCGCGGCGTGCGTTTCGACACCCTGGCCAGGCTGTGCGCGGCGCTTGAGTGCAAGCCCGCCGACCTGCTGGACTACGACTTCGACGCGGCCGACCTGGACAAGCGCGAGCCTGAGCCGGAGCTCTAGGCGTGCAGCCCGCCCATGGCCTGCAGCTGCATCAGCTTCATGTAGGCCCACAGCGGCGCCAGCAGCGCCACGCCCACGGCCGCCCGGGTGGCGATGTGGGCCGCGCGCGCCCCGATCCGGTTGGGACTGCTCATCAGGCCGATGAGGCCCGCCGCCGCCGTGCCCATCCAGCCCGCCCCCAGGCCCGCGGCGATGCACGACCCGACCGTGGGCAGCTGCCACAGGGCCGCGGCGGCGATGGCGTGCGACGACAGCAGGAACGCCCCCACCGCCAGGCGCCGGTCCAGCGGCGCGATCGGATCGCCCGGGTGGCTGGCGCCCGACAGGTCGGTGCCCAGCAGCGCCAGGCCTCCCGCGAACACGCCCGCCAGCGCGCCCATGGCGCCGGCGATCAGTGAGGCGTGCAGTCCGTCCATCAGGCGCTCCGGTTCGAATCTGAGCGCCACCATACATAAAAAGACGGCGGAGCGGCCCTTGCGAACCGCCCCGCCGCTCGACCGGCCCGCGGCCGGAGGGCCCTACTGGCCGGACGAATAGATCAGCGGCGTGCTGAGGCTCGCGCCCGAACCCGCGACGCTGAACTTGAGCACGTCGAAGGTCGGGGGCCCCATCAGCCGCTCGGCGTTGCTCATGGCCCAGCCCTCGCTCGGCATTCC
>CAZRKY010000279.1:0-3556 GCA_964600375.1 uncultured Caulobacteraceae bacterium
AGTTCCCCCTGACGCGGGAGGCCACCATCGCCTTCGGGACCCCGGCGGTCGAGCTGGCCGGCTACGAGGCCGACGACCTGATCGCGGCCTATGCCTGCAAGGTGGCCGAAATGGGCGGCGAGGCGATCATCGTGTCCTCCGACAAGGACCTGATGCAGCTGATCCGCGACGGCGTGTGGATGTACGACCCGATGAAGGACGCGCGCATCGGGCGCGAGCAGGTGATCGAGAAGTTCGGCGTCCCTCCCGAAAAGGTCATCGACGTGCAGTCGCTGATCGGCGACTCCACCGACAACGTCCCGGGCGCGCCGGGCATCGGGGTGAAGACCGCCGCGGCCCTGATCGAGGAATACGGCGACCTCGACACCCTGCTGGCCCGCGCCGGCGAGATCAAACAGGACAAGCGCCGCCAGACCCTGATCGACTTCGCCGACCAGATCCGCATGTCCCGCGCCCTGGTGACGCTCGACTGCGACACGCCCCTGCCCGTGCCGCTCGACGACCTCAAGGTCCGCGATCCGGACCCCGAGGCGCTCGCCGCCTTCTTCGGCAAGATGGAGTTCACGACGCTGGCCAGGCGCGTCGGCGACGGCAAGGTCGAGCACAACCCGGAAGGGGCCGGCCTGGGCGACAACCCGCGCCCGCGACCGCCGCGCACCCAGGGCGCCCCCACCGCCTACATCCCGCGCGACGTGGCCCCGGCCGCCGACATCGTGCCCGAGACCTTCGACGTCGAGAAATACGCGTGCGTCCAGACGCTGGACGACCTCGACCGCTGGATCGCGCGCTGCCGCGAGGCGGGCGTCATCGGCTTCGACACCGAGACCGACGCCCTGTCCTCCAGCCACGCGGGCCTGTGCGGCGTGTCGCTGGCGGTGGGCCCGAACGAGGCCTGCTACATCCCGCTGGGCCACTGCAACGAACCGTCCGGCGACCTCTTGGGCGGGAACGACGGCGAGCCGATCGTCCAGGCCGAGATGAGCGCGGCGCTGGAAAAGCTGAAGGTCCTGCTGGAGGACCCCTCGGTCCTCAAGGTCGGCCAGAACATCAAATACGACCTGGCCGTCATGGCGCGTCACGGCGTCAACGTGTCCCCGATCGAGGACACCATGCTGATCTCCTATGTGCTGGAGGGCGGCCTGCATGGCCACGGCATGGACGAGCTGTCGGAGTTGCTGCTCGGCTACAAGCCCATCCCGTTCAAGCAGGTGGCGGGCGTCGGCAAGGCGCAGAAGAGCTTCAAGCACGTCGAGCTGAAGCCCGCGACCTGCTACGCGGCCGAGGACGCGGACGTGACCCTGCGGCTGTATCGCAAGCTCAAGCCCCGGCTGGCGCACGAGCGCCTGAGTACGGTCTACGAGACCCTGGAACGTCCCCTGCCGGCGGTGCTGGCGCAGATGGAACTGGAGGGCATCCGGGTCGATCCGGACCGCCTGCGGTCATTGTCCAACACCTTCGGCCACGGCATGGCCGAGCTGGAGGAGAAGGCCCACAAGCTGGCCGGCCGGCCGTTCAACCTCGGCTCGCCCAAGCAGATCGGCGACATCCTGTTCGGCGAACTGGGCCTGCCCGGGGGCAAGAAGACCGCCACCGGCGCCTGGGGCACCGACGCCTCGATCCTCAACGACCTGGCCGGCCAGCACGAGCTGCCCAAGACCCTGCTCGACTGGCGCGAACTGTCGAAGCTGAAGGGCACCTATACCGACGCCCTGATCCAGGCGATGGACGAGGGGACGAACCGCGTCCACACCTCGTTCCAGCTGGCCGCCGCCGCCACCGGCCGCCTGGCCTCGTCCGACCCCAACCTGCAGAACATCCCGATCCGCACCGAGACCGGCCGCCAGATCCGCACCGCCTTCGTGGCCGCGCCGGGCAACGTCCTGATCAGCGCCGACTACTCCCAGATCGAGCTGCGCCTCTTGGCCCACATCGGCGACATCCCGCAACTGAAGGCCGCCTTCGCCGCCGGCCAGGACATCCACGCCTCCACCGCGTCGGAGATGTTCGGCGTCCCCATCGAAGGGATGCCTGCCGACGTGCGCCGCCGCGCCAAGGCCATCAACTTCGGCATCGTCTACGGCATCTCGGCCTTCGGCCTCGCCAACCAGCTGGGCATCAGCCGCGAGGAGGCCGGCGCCTACATCAAGACCTACTTCGAACGCTTCCCCGGCATCCGCGAATACATGGACGCGACCATCGCCACGGTGAAGGAACAGGCGTTCGTGTCGACCCTGTTCGGGCGCAAGATCCACATTCCCGCGATCCGGTCGAAGTCGGCGGCCGAGCGGCAGTTCGGCGAACGCGCGGCCATCAACGCGCCCATCCAGGGGGCGGCGGCGGACATCATCCGGCGCGCAATGGTGCGGATGCCGGGGGCGCTGAAGGATGCCGGGTTTGATCAGTGCCGGATGCTGCTGCAGGTGCACGACGAACTGGTGTTCGAGGTGCCGGAAGGCGAGGCGGAAGCGGCGGCGGTGGTGATCCGCGCCGTGATGGAGAAGAGCTCGCTGCCGGCGGTGGCGCTAACTGTGCCGCTGGTGGTCGATGCGCGGTGGGCGGGGAACTGGGACGAGGCGCATTAGCGATCAGAGGCCAAGTGCGCGCATCAAAACCTGTACAGGGGGGGTCAGGAGATTTCCGGCCACGCCGATTGCTAGCTGCCCAATTGTGGAGGCAGCGGCGCGAACAATTGCCCAATTCGGTTGGGCCTTCCTGAGCTGTGGCCGAATGGTGTCGATCTCGGCCTCAAATTCCGACCGCGTCTTGGGATCACCGAGTTTTGCTACTGCTGAGGCCAAGATGCCCAGCGCCTCTTCCACGTGGGGAACACTTGCGGTGGAGGTAGCCTCCTGGTGTGCGCCAGCCCCAGCTTGCTGAATGTTGCCCGTGAGCGGGCCGTGTACGTGAACGGTGTTGTTCGTGTCGGCGCTGCGAATTTCCGAAGACGAAGGGCGCGGTAGGAAGCCAGATCGGTGCTCGATCAAATCGCCATCGAGCTCCTCTCGAATTTTGGCGACACCGGCGTCCATCGCTTCTTGGGCTGAAGGCGGAATTCGGCGCCTCAGGGCAACGAACTCAGGGGCACCGAGCAGCTGATCTAGGTGTTCTTGGAGGGCATTGGTGACGAACTCGTCCATCGTCAGGATGTGCAACTCTGTCCGCCCAGGAAGGCGTCGAACTTCGCCGAAGAGCCAGTCGGCGGCCTTGTTCGCATGCTCAGTTACAAGATCTAAAGAGAGTTTGACGGCCGCGCCGCTGGTGAAGAGGCCGTCATTGTGGAGTCTAGCGCTCAGCGCACGAGAGGCGGCGTTAGCTTCTCCGATCATGCGAGCAAGGTTTCGTTTTGCTCGAAACTCTAAGGCGTCATGCATCTTAAGAGTGTAGTTCGATTCTCTGGCGCAGCCACACTCCCCGACAATCCTCTTGAAGGCAGTGTTGCGCTTTGGCCTGGGCGTCTCAAGGACGCAAAGCGCCGCTGCGCGGTGGCCCGAAGGGCCATCCTTGACACGCCCAGGCCAAAGCGCTGCGATCTCGGCAAGAGATTTGCGGCGGGGAC
>CAZRKY010000280.1:0-3527 GCA_964600375.1 uncultured Caulobacteraceae bacterium
GTCCGAATCGGCGCGGCCGTCGGCCTTGGCCAGCTTGGCCCCGAGCGCGGTCACGGCGGTGGAGAACGCGGGGTCCTCGCCGGGCAGGCCGGGCGGGCATTCCGCGCACTCGGCGGCGTCGACGCGGCGAGCCGCGAGGCCGGCAATTCTGTTCCAGAACCCCATGGACCTACTCCATAACAGGAATCGGGCCTCAAAGTGACCCGTTTCGCCTGCAAGGCTGCAGGCTTGGCCAAGGCCTTGAACCGCTCGCGAACCTTGGCGCTCCGGGCCGGTCCGGGTTATCAAGGGCCGAACAGTTGCTCTTACGTCCGCCCCGGCGGACCGGATTTGAAGGATACCGCCCGGATGAGGCTTCCGCTCTTCCTGCTCGCCCTCGCCACGGCTGCCGCGCCTGGCCTCAGCGCCCTGGCCGCGCCCGACGCCGCCGCGCCTGCCGCACGGGCGCCGCAACCCGGCGAAGCCGACTACACGCCCGACGGCGCGCCGCGCGACGACTACAACTTCACCGCCTGGTGCCGCGGCGTGCTGGAAGGCCACATGGCGCTGGCCGAGCACGTGCAGTCGGTCCTGCCGCTGGACGAGGTCCAGCAGAAGGTCGGCAACGCCTATCTGAAAGGCTACGACGAAGCCCTGCGCATCGGCCGCCGCGGGCGTTCCGACGCCGAGATCGACGCCGCCGAGGCGATCCGCTTCGCCGCCCGCGCCAACTGGAACACCGCCATGCAGTCGCCGCTGCAGCTGGGCGCGGACACCTATCTGGCCTGGCAGCTGCCCGGCCGCTGCGAGCACGCCGCCAAGCGGGTGGCCAAGCGCGACGACATCTTCCAGATGGGCCCCGGCTCGGGCGATAACGAAGCCATGAGCTCGCGCATGAGCCCCGGCGACGAGCTGTCGCCCGCCCGCGCCCAGGCGCCGGCCGCGCCGGCCCCGCGACCCGTCACGCCGGCCCCTGTGATCACCGAAACCGCCGCCGTCGCCGCGCCGCCCGAGCCGGCCCCTGTCGAGGTTCCGGCGCTGGTGTCGGTCGACGCCCTGACCATGGCGCCGGTCGAGCCCTATGCCGACGAAACCGCGGCCGCCGCCGCGGATCCGGTGATCGACGAGGCCGCGCCGCCGGCCGCGCCTGAATCTGCTCCGGAAGCCGCGCCCGTCGAGGTCGCCGCCGCCCCGCCCCCTCCGGCTCCTGCAGCCCAGCCGGCCCGGGACTCGAACGGCCGACTGATCACAATGCCGCGCAAGGGTCGTCTCTTCCCCTGGGGCCGCCGCGAGTAGGCCGGCGGTCCGCGACGCACCCAAGGATGAGCGGGCCGCTTGCCTGTTCTTCCCTGTTTTCTCCCTGTTATCTCCCTGTTCCGCGTAACAGGTACGAGCCCGGCGGGGTGAGTGCAGTCGTGGCGAAACAAGGACTTGGCCTCGCCGGTGCAGGCGAGATCGCAGGTTTCGGCGCTTGAACAGGGCCTTTTCCTCAAGAATTCCGGATCAGCCACGCGGTGACGCCGGGTCGGGCAACCCCGGCGCCGTCACGCGGTGACCAAAGCGTCCGTTGATCCGGCCTCCCCGGTCAAGCGCCGCGCTCGCCGCGCCGGTTGATCGTCGATTTCACCCTTTCGGGCGATGGCGCGCCTCACGCCGCACGCTATCGTGGAGGCCTCATTCGGGGGACTGACCATGAACCTCTCACAGACCAGCACGCCCGTGACCTACGCCTACGTCGCCGACCGGGCGCGGGCCGTCGGCTTCTATACCGACGTGCTGGGCTTCACCCTCCGCACCTCAGGCCACCACGGCGACTCCATCGACATGGGCCGGTCCCTGCTCCACCTGACCCTGATGCCGGACTGGAAGCCGGGCATGCACCCGGTGGTCGGCTGGGAGGTTGCGGACGTCCCCGCCGTGGTCGCGGCGCTGAAGGCGAAGGGCGTGGCCATGACGATCTACGAGGGCATGGGCCAGGACGAGACGGGCGTGTGGAGCGCCCCGGACGGCTCGACCAAGCTGGCGTGGTTCCCGGACCCGGACGGCAATGTGCTGATGCTGTCGCAGCATTGAGCGGCGCACATTCCGAGCGCGAGGCGCGACCCTTCCCTCTTTGAGGGAAGGACGGGCCCCGCGCACCGGAGCGAAGCGAAGGTTCTGGCGCGGGAGGATGAGTGAACGGACGCAAGCCTGCCTCGCGACGGGCGACCAGTCCGTAGGTAGCAAGGTTCGCTTACGCTCATCTTACTCATCCTCCAGCATGGGCCTCCGCCAGGCTCCGGCATGCTGGGACCTCCTTCCCTCAAAGAGGGAAGGGTCGCGCTTCGCGCTCGGGACCGGCTACGCCGCCGCTTCCCGATCCGCGAGCGGGTCGTAGTCGAGGATCGGGGCCAGCCACCGCTCCGCTTCCGCCAGGTCCCAGCCCTTGCGCGCCGCGTAGTCCTCGACCTGGTCGCGCGCGATGCGGCCGACGCCGAAGTAGTGGCTCTGGGGGTGGCTGAAGTAGAGGCCCGAGACCGATGACGGCGGGGTCATGGCGAAGGATTCGGTGAGACCGATGCCGGTCTGCGTATCTGCATCCAGCAGGCGGAACAGCGTCGCCTTTTCGGTGTGGTCGGGCTGGGCGGGGTAGCCCGGCGCAGGGCGGATGCCTTGGTATTTCTCGGCGATGAGATCTTCGACGGCCAGCGCCTCGTCGGGCGCGTAGCCCCAGAGTTCGCGGCGCACGCGCTGGTGCAGGGTCTCGGCGAAGGCTTCAGCCAGGCGGTCGGCCAGGGAGGCGGCGAGGATGGCGGAATAGTCGTCGCCGGCGGCCTTGAACCGGGCAGCGACGGCCTGTTCGCCGTGGCCGGCGGTGACGGCGAAGCCGCCCACCCAGTCCGCCGGGCCGCCGACCGGGGCGACGAAGTCGGACATGGCGGTGTTGGTCTTGCCCTCGGCCTTGGCCATCTGCTGGCGCAGGGTGTGCAGGCGTGTGAGTTCGATGGAGCGGGTTTCGTCCGTGTACAGGACGATGTCGTCGCCGTCGGCCTGGGCGGGCCAGAAGCCGACCACGGCCTTCGCCTCGAACCAATTCTCCTCGATGATTTTCTTCAGCATCGCCTGCGCGTCGGCGAACAGCGGCCGGGCCGCCTCGCCCACAATCTCATCATCGAGGATGGCGGGGTAACGGCCGATCAGCTCCCAGCTCGCGAAGAAGGGCGTCCAGTCGATGTTGGCGGCGATCTCGGCCAGGTCGTAGGGGCCGAAGGCGCGGATGCCGGTGAAGGACGGCCGGGGCGGCGTGTAGCCCTCCCAGGGAAGGGCGAACCGGTTGATGCGGGCGTCGGCGATGGAGGCCCGCGGCTTGGACGGGCCGCGCGCATAGCTCTCGCGGACGCGCACGTACTCCGACCGGGTCTGGGCCGTGAAGGCGTCGCGGTCGGTGGGGCTGAGCAGCTGGCTGACCACGCCGACCGCGCGGCTGGCGTCGGTGACGTAGGTGGTCGGGCCTCGGCGGTAGGCGGGCTCGATGCGCACGGCGGTGTGGGTGCGGCTGGTGGTGGCGC
>CAZRKY010000281.1:0-3459 GCA_964600375.1 uncultured Caulobacteraceae bacterium
CGCCGTGGCCCTGGCCGCCGCACGCCGGCTGGACACGGGCGCGGGCCCGGTGGTGGCGCTGTCGACGGCGCACCCCGCCAAGTTCCCCGACGTCATCCGCGAGACCCTAGGATTCGATCCGGACCAGCCGGCGTCGCTGCGCGGCCTTGAGGGCTTGCCCGAGCGGCTGAAGGTCGTCGACGCCGACTTGGAAGCCGTGATCGCCGAGACCGCCTAGAGCATCTCAGGCGACCCTGCCTGATCCGGAAGGGGTCTAGGCGTAGCTGGATTGGCGCCGCCAGTAGTCGAGGCGGCGGAAGAAGGGGCGGGGGTCCTTGGGCGTGACCAGGGCCTTGGGGTCGTGGAACAACAGATCGTGCAGCCGCGTCAGGGTGAAGCGCACCGCCGCGCGCGCCCCCAGGTCCGGCAGGCCGTGGTGCTCGGCTTCGGTCAGGGGGCGGACCGCCTCATAGCCGGCGAGGAAGGCGTCCAGCGCTGGGGGCATGGGGTCCCCCGCCGCGTCGAAGCCCCAGGCGCTCAGCGCCACGGCGATGTCGTAGGCGAGCGCATCGGTGCAGGCGAAGTAGAAGTCGATGACGCCGCTCACCTCGCCGTCCACGAACAGCACGTTGTCGGGGAAATAGTCGGCGTGGATCGGGCCACGCGGCAGGCGCACGGGGCGCTCCGCGGCCGGGGACGCCAGCCAGTCGCCGAGGCTCGCCAGCATGGCGGCGTGGCGCTCGGTGGCGCGGGTCAGGCAGCGTGCGTGCAGTGCGCGGCAGGTCCTCGGGCCCATGGGGTCGGGCCGCCGGGCGTCGTAGTCGGTGGCCTCGTGATGCAGCTGGGCCAGGGCGTGGCCGGCGGCCCGCACCTCGGCGAGACCCGGTTGGCGCAACCAGGCGCCGGGCAGCCAGGTCAGGATGGCGGCGGGCCGGCCGGCGACGGCGCCGATAAGGCGACCGGACTCGTCCGGCAAGACGCGGGCGGCGGCCAGGCCTGCGTCGGCGAGATGGTCGGTCAGGCCCAGGCAGAAGGGCAGGGCGACCGGGTCGGTGACGCCTTCGAACAGGGTCAGGACGTGGACGCCGTCATCCGTCTCCAGCCGGTAGTTGGTGTTCTGCACCCCCTCGGCGATGGGCAGCAGGGCGCGCACCGCGCCAAGCCCGCGCGTGCGGGCGAAGGCGTCGGCTTCCGCCTCGGTGACCGGAGTGAAGACCGCCATGGCTCAGGCGTTAGCCGGGGTCGCACGGCGCGCCAAGGCCAGATCGGTCAGATCACACAGAAGGCTCTCTGACGTGGGCCAGCGTCCGGCGCCGCGTCCCAGGCAGGTCCAGACCGTTCCGTCCTCGCCGATGATGCGCAGCGCATTGCGCTCGCCCTCCAGTTCGCGGAACAGCGGGTCAACGCCGCTGGTCTTCAGCCGCACCTGGGCGGTGAGGCCGCTGTCGGAAGGGCGGCAGCGCGAGATCTGGCGCATGCCCGCGCCGGCGGCGTGCTCGTCGCTGAGCACGTCGCAGGCGATGGCGTCGAGCGCGGGCATCTGATCGAAGGCCTCGAAAGCCAGCAGCCGGACCTTGGCGGCGGAGTCGAGGCCCTCCAGATCGGACGAGGGGTCCTCCTCCGCGAAGCCGGCGGCGCGGGCCTCGGCCAGGGCGACATCGAAGGCCGCGCCCTTGCCCAGACGCTCGAGCATGAAGTTGACGGTGCCGTTCAGCACCGCCTCGAAGGCGGCGATCGGCCCTGCGGCTCGGGCGGCGCGCATGGTCTCGATCATCGGCGCCCCGCCGCCGACCGCGGCCGACCACGAGATGCGCGCGCCGTGCTCGGCGGCGAGCGCCAGCAGGCCGGCGGGATCGATGCTGACGGCCTGCTTGTTCGCGCTGGCGACGTCTATGCCCCGGGACAGGGCCAGGCGGGTCAGGCCGTAGCCCGCCTGCGCCTCCGAAAGGGACTCCAGCAGGATGGCGGGCTTACGGGCGAGGAGTTCGGCGGGGTCGGCGGTGAGCAGCGGCGCCAGGTCGTCGAAGGCGATCCCGGGTGCGTCGCGCGAGCGGGAGGGATCGCGGACCAGCACGCCAACGATCTCGTAGCGCGGATCAGCCCACAGGCGGCTGAGCGTCCCGCCCCCGACCACGCCACAGCCGGCAAGGGCCACCCTGAGGCGGCGCGGCGTGACGTAGGGCACGGGCGCACGCGAGACCTCGCCGATGATCGTGCCCTCGTCCTCGCCGGGCGCGCGCAGTTCAATCTCGACGGCGCGGCTGCGCGCCATGTCGAGGGTGTCGGCCTGGACCAGCCGGCCGCCCAGGCGGCGCGCGTCCTCGAAGCTGGCGCGGGCGAAGCGGTTGACCGGCTGGCCGGCGCCCGGCTCGCGGTCGTAGAGGCCGGAAACATCCTTGACCAGGCAGACGCGGCCCAGGCCCAGTTCCGAGGCGAGGAACAGCGCGGTCATGTCCGACCCGCCCCGTCCCAGCAGCACCACCCGGTTGCGGGCGTCGATGGCGGCGAAGCCCGGCGCCACGACGACCTGATGGTGGGATAGAGCTTCCAGCAGGGCGGCGCGTTTCAGGGCCACGGGCTCGGCGTGCTCGGCCGGACCTTCGGCGCGGATGCCCAGTTCGCGGATCGACAGCGCGGTCGCCGACAGCCCGACCCGGTCACAGGCGATTGCCGTCAGGCGCGCCGACTTCTCCTCGCCGATCGCGACGTAGGCGGGCAGCAGGACGTTGTCGTGATCCAGGCCCAGGTCACGCGCCTCGCGCAGCAGCCGGTCGGTGTGGCCCGCGAAGGCCGAGACCACGGCCACGACCCGGCGGCCCCGGCGAACCTCACGGTAGATCTCCGAGGCCACGGCGCTAGCGTCGGCGGGGCCGCGCAGGATCGAGGAGCCGAACTTCATCACCACGACGGAGTCGTCGACGAGGAAGCTGGGCAGATCCGCGTCGGCGTCGCGATCGGGTCTGGCGGAGAAGACGGAAGCGTTCATGTCGGATCTCAAGACTGGTCTCGGCTGAAAAAGAAAAACCCCCGCGCGGCGATCCGGGCGGGGGCTTTCTGGTTTGGCTCGCTGAAGAAGTCGCGCGCTAACCCGTCCCCGCCCGAATGGGCATGGTCGAGGTGGTGGTCATACCGAGGCCGCCAATGGCCATGGTCGCGCGTCCGCCGGTTACGGCGTCCTTGGCGATCGTGGCGACGGATACGGGCACGGGTGCGACCTTCATCAAGCTTGTCCACAGGTTGGGCGGGGCGAACGCGATCCGTCAACCCGCATTTGCAAGGAAATGCTGCACTGCGGTCCTGAAAGGCGCCATTTCGGGCGATCCGACCGGAATACGCGGCTTTCAGGACACAGCATTGCGTCACGGCCCCCCTTCAGGCCCAGTGCATCTGAATGCGGTGGGCCGCCGCCCAGTGGATCGACTTGATGGCGTCGATCACCGCGTGGGCGGCTTCGGTGGCGCCCAGCGGGCCGCCCAGGTC
>CAZRKY010000282.1:0-3441 GCA_964600375.1 uncultured Caulobacteraceae bacterium
GAATAGTCGCCGTGCACCCACTCGCGGCCGTCCGACAGCCGATCCTCGATAAGCCCGAATTGCTCATCCAGCACTGACGGAACCTTGGCCTGCATCGCCGCCTGGCTCTGGGCGTCGTCGGCATAGCGACCGGGGCGGAATTTGTGGGCGAAGGTCGGGTGCAGGGTGGCGCACAGGAACATGTTGAAGGCCTGGACCTCGGCGAAGGCGAAGGGGTCCTTCAACGGCATCAGGCCGGCCTTGGGCCAGGTCTGGGCGACATAGGCCAGGATCGCGGGATTCTCGGTCAGGACGCCACGTTCGGTCGCAAGCGCCGGCACTCGCCCTTTGGGATTCAGCGCCAGGTACTCGGGCGTCCGCTGCTGCTGCTCGCCCAGCTTGACCAGTTCGAGCTCATAGTCCGCGCCGGCCTCCTCCAGCGCGATGTGCGAGGCGGTGGCGCATGATCCGGGGGCGTAGAAGAGCTTCAGCATGGGTCGTTCCTGGCTGTGATCGCGTAACAGTGTGGCGCCCGGTTTGATCCTGCGCCACGTTGCGGTGCAGCATTGGTTTGCTTAAACACGCCTTGTCCCTGCCCGCCCCGAGGATTCGCCGATGTTCGAGCCTTCCGCAGCACTGCGCCGGGTCAAGCCTTCCGCCACCCTTGCCGCGACCCAGCGCGCGCGTGAACTGCAGCGAGCCGGTCGCGACGTGATCTCTTTGGGGGCCGGCGAACCCGACTTCGACACGCCCGACAACATCAAGGCAGCCGCCATCAAGGCGATCCAGGACGGCAAGACCAAGTACACCGACGTCGACGGCATCCCTGAGCTGAAGGCCGCCATCGTGGCCAAGTTCGCCCGCGAGAATGGCCTGACCTACACCCCGGCTCAGGTGAACGTGTCGCCCGGCGGCAAGCCGGTGATCTACAACGCCATGGTCGCCACCCTGTCGCCCGGCGACGAGGTCGTTGTGCCGACGCCCTACTGGGTCTCCTACCCCGACATGGTGCTGCTGGCCGGCGGCGAGCCGGTGTTCGCCCACGCCACTGCCGAGACCGGCTTCAAGCTGACGCCCCAGGCCCTGGAGGCGGCGATCAGCCCCCGGACGAAGTGGCTGATCCTCAATTCGCCGTCCAACCCATCGGGCGCGGCCTATACCCGCGAAGAGCTGCGCGCCCTGGCAGACGTGCTGGTCCGCCACCCGCAGGTCTGGATCCTGACCGACGACATGTACGAGCACCTAGTGTTCGGCGACTTCGAATTCACCACCATCGCCCAGGTCGCGCCTGAGCTCTACGACCGCACCCTGACCATGAATGGGGTGTCCAAGGCCTACGCCATGACCGGCTGGCGCATCGGCTACGCGGCCGGCCCCGAGCCCCTGATCAAGGCCATGGCCAAGGTCATGAGCCAGACGACGTCCAACCCCTCATCCATCTCCCAGTGGGCCGCGGTCGAGGCATTGAACGGGCCGCAGGACTTCATCGCGCCCAACGCCAAGCTGTTTGAACAGCGCCGCGACCTGGTGGTCGGCATGCTGAACCAGGCCAATGGCATCGAATGCGCCCGGCCCGAAGGCGCGTTCTACGTCTATCCCTCGATCCGGCAGCTGCTCGGCAAGAAGACGCCGGGGGGCAAGGTCATCGCGACCGACGAGGACTTCGCCATCGAACTGATCGACGCCGAGGGCGTGGCGGTGGTTCACGGCGCAGCCTTCGGGCTGTCGCCCCACTTCCGGATTTCCTACGCGACCTCCAACGCCCTGCTGGAAGACGCCTGCACCCGCATCCAGCGGTTCTGCGGGACCCTGGGCTAGGTCCGGACCGCTAGGACAGGCGGCTGACGGCGAAGTCGGCCAGACCTTCGAGGGCGCTGCGCCAGTCGCTGGGCGTGAGCCCCGACAGCGACGCCTTGGCGGCGTCGGCGAAGTCCCCGGCCATGTCGATGGTGCTTTGCAGCGCGCCGGTCCCCACGATCAGCTCCCGCGCCCGCTTGAAGTCGCCCTCGCGCTGTTCGACCGTCCCGATCGTGCGTTCCCAGAACGCGTCTTCCTTGCCGCGGGTGCGCGCGGCGGCCAGCAGCAACGGCAAGGTCACCTTGCCTTCGCGGAAGTCGTCGCCGGCGTTCTTGCCCAGGGTCTCGGAGTCGCTGGCGTAGTCCAGGGCGTCGTCGACCAATTGGAACGCGAGGCCGAGGTTCATGCCGTAGGCGCGCAGGGCCGCGACCTGGCCGTCGGACGCCCCGGCGGCGACCGCCCCGCTCTCGGCGGCGGCGGCGAACAGTTCGGCGGTCTTGGCCTGGACGATCTGGAGATAGACCGCCTGGTCCAGCCGCAGGTCGCGCGAGCGGGTCAGCTGGAGCACCTCGCCCTCGGCGATCACGGCCGAGGCTCGGGCCAGGATGTGCAGGGCGCGCAAGCTGTCTGTCTCGACCATCAGCTCGAAGGCGCGGGCGAACAGGAAGTCGCCGACCAGCACCGACGAGGGCGAGCCCCAGATCAGGTGGGCGGCCACCTTGGAGCGGCGCATCTCCGAGCCGTCGACCACGTCGTCGTGCAGCAGGGTGGCGGTGTGGATGAATTCGACGGCGGCGGCCAGCTTGTGGGCCTTCTCGCCGCCCCCGTTCAGGGCGCGGGACGCGGCGAGCGTGAGCAGCGGGCGCAGCCTCTTGCCGCCAGCGGCGATCAGGTGGTCGGCCAGGGCCGGGATGACGGGCACGTCCGACTGCATGCGCGCGGCGATCAGGGCGTTGACGGCCGCCATGTCGGGGGCGGCGAGGCGCACCAGCGCCTCGACATCGCCCGCGGGACGCACGGTAGTGACGGCAGCGTCCAAGACACCCGCTCCGAAAAGAGTTAGGGGGCCATCTGCTGCGGCCCTTCCTTCGCGGCGCACAATGGTTAGGTGACCTGCCAGGGTCAAGCCGAACGCCTGCCGGGAAACCAGTTAGATGGCCGAAGACGCCGAAAACGCGACCACCACCCCATCCGATGTCACCGACGACCGGCTCCTTGGCGGCAAGGTGCGGCTGCTGCAACCGGCCAAGGGCTATCGGGCCGGCATGGACGCCGCCCTGCTGGCCGCCGCCATCGACGCCAAACCCGGCGAGCGGGTGCTGGAGGCTGGCTGTGGCGCCGGGGCCGTGTTGTTCCAGGGCGCGGCCCGGGCGCCGGGCGCGATGTTCGTGGGCGTGGAGCGGGACCTGGACGCCCTGGCCCTGGCCGAGCGAAACGTGACGTTGAACGGCGCCGCGGACCGGGTGGCGGTGCGCGCGGGCGACGTCGGCCGGGGATTCGCCGGCCAGGGGTTCCTGAACCCTGGCGAGCCGCCCTTCGACATCGCCGTGGCCAACCCGCCCTTCTTCGACGATCCAGACGCCATCCGCGACCCGCATCCCTCCAAGCGCGCCGCCTGGATCGCCGACGCGGGTCTGGACGCCTGGACCCGGTTCCTGCTGAAGG
>CAZRKY010000283.1:0-3429 GCA_964600375.1 uncultured Caulobacteraceae bacterium
CAGATCGAGGCCATCGACATGGGTCGGCGGGGACTGCACAACGAAGGCGCGGAACTGTTGCTGGCCCGTCTGGAGGGCAAGATTGCCATGGATCACGAGACGGCGCGGCGGCTGTTCACCCTGGTCAACGCCCTGCAGCGGCGCGGCTGAATCGCGCACTCGTCCATTGGTGACGCATAAGTCATTGTAATTAAACGGTTATATCCGAATTCGCCCCTGACAACCCGCGTCAGCGGGGCATGAAAGTCCATTCCATGGCCTGGGCCCGGCCCCTGATCTTGCCCTCGATGCGCGCGCCGACGACGCCGGCGCCCTTGTCCCAGTAGATGACGCGCTGGGGGAAGTCGTGGGCGGGGTCCTCGAAGACGGCTCGGCGGTTCTCGTAGGATTTCAGCGGGAAGACCGCCTCGGGCTGGCCCGACGGCATGGCGATGAAGGCCAGGCGACCGTCCGCGAGGGTGGCGATGCGCATGTGCTCGAACTCGCCCTCGCCGCCGTCGAGGCGCCTGGTCAGGCTCATGCCCAGCAGCACCCCGGCGCCCGGTCCGATCCAGACCTCGTGCGCTTCGCTAGTGGCCGATCGGCTGATCCGGTCCCCGGCCAGCCAGTCGAGGTCCTCGACCGACGGCTGGGACCCCATGACGCAGCAGGCCAGGGTGAAGGCGGCGACGACGGAAGCAAACATGGCGGTCTCCCGGTTGGACGCGCGACGGCCGAGCTTACGCCGTGTTCCAAATCACCGGGAGGGCTGTTAGACGGGCCGCCATGCGCGCACCCCTGATCCTGGCGAGCGCCTCGCCACGCAGGCTCGAACTGCTGCGCCAGATAGGCGTGACCCCCGACGGGGTGCAGCCGGCCGATGTCGACGAGACGCCCCTGAAGAAAGAAACGCCGCGCCGGCTGGCGCTGCGGCTGGCCTGCGACAAGGCCCGGGCGGGCGCCGCGGCGTCGCCGGGAGCCTTCGTCCTCGGTTCCGATACGGTTGTCGCGGTGGGCCTGCGCCTGCTGGGCAAGGCCGAGACGCCGGACGAGGCCCGCACGTGGCTGGAGCTGATGAGCGGGCGCAACCACAAGGTCCTGACCGGCGTGGCCCTGGTGGCGCCAGACGGTCGGATCGCGTCCAAGCTGGCCGAGGCCCGGGTGGCCTTCAAGCGCCTGAGCAAGGGCGAGATCGACGCCTACCTGGCCAGCGACGAATGGCGCGGCAAGGCCGGCGCCTACGGCATCCAGGGCGTCGCCGGCGGCTTCGTGACGTCCATTGTCGGCAGCTACACCGCCATCGTCGGCCTGCCGCTGTTCGAGACGCGCTGTCTGCTCGACGGCCTCGGCTACCGGCCTTGAGCCGCCGAGCCCTCTTCATCGACACCCTGCCGGGCGAGCGCCGCGGCGTGGTCGCCCTGGGCGGCCAGCCCGAGCGCCTGCTGATCGAACGCGACGGCGAGGCCGACCGGCCCCGGCTGGGCGAGACCTGGCGCGGTCGGATCGGCGCGGCGGCGTCCGGGTTCCGGGGGGTGTTCGTGGATCTCGGCTGCGGCCCCGCCGCTCTGCTGGCCAACAAGGCGGGCGGCCAGCCGACCGAGGGCGCGACCATCGAGGTCGAGGTCACCGCCGAGGCCCGCGCCGACAAGGGCCCGCTGGTCCGGCGCCTGGGGGCGGGGCAGGGCGCGCCCGGCCGCATCACGGCGCAGGCCTCGCTGGAGGCGCGGCTCCAGGCCTTCGCGCCCGAGGCCACCATCCAGACCGGCTTGGGCGCCCGCGAGGCCGCGGACCTCGCCGAGGAGGCCGCCCTGGCCACGGTGCATGATCTCGCCGACGGGCTCAGTCTGGCGATCGAGCGCACGCGCGGCCTGACCGCCGTGGACGTGGACATGGCGCGCGCCCAGGCCGGCAAGCACGGCGTGCTGAGCGCCAACCTGAGCGCCATCAGGGAAGCGGCCCGGCTATTGCGCCTCAAGGGGCTGGGCGGGCTGGTGGTCATCGACCTGGCCGGCAAGGCGTCCGAGCATCCCGAGATCCTCGCCGCCGCCAAGGCCGCCTTCGAACCGGACGAGCCCGGCGTGGTGCTGGCGGGCGTCAGCCGGCTGGGGGTGCTGGAACTGGCGCGGCCCTGGCGTGAGACGCCGGTCGCCGAGCGCCTGCTCGACGCGAACGGGTTCCCGACGGTCCGAAGCCTGGCCCAGCGTCTGATGCGGGAGCTCGATCGGGCGGGGCGGGCCGATCCCGGCGCCCAGCTGGTCGGGGTCTGCGCCCCCGAGGTCGCTGAAGCCGCCGATTCCCTGGTCGTCGCCCTGGGTCCGCGATTCGGCGTGCGCGCCGAGGTTGGCAGGGCGGCCGGCAGCACCGATATTCAGCGCCGATGAAAGCCGCCACCTGTCCCATCTGCGCCAAGGCCCCGCCCAGCGCCGACTACAAGCCCTTCTGCTCGCGCCGCTGCGCCGACGTGGACCTGCAGCGCTGGTTCACGGGCAAGTATGCGATCCCGGTCGTCGAGGACCCGGACCGCCCCGTCGAGGACGCCGAAATCGAAGAGGGCTGAGCCGTCTGGACAGCCTAGGGCGGCTCGCCTATAGACGCCGCTCTCGCGGCGCTGGCCTCGAAGAGACGTGCGGCGCCTGGGTAGCTCAGTTGGTAGAGCAGCGGATTGAAAATCCGCGTGTCGGTGGTTCGAATCCGCCCCCAGGCACCATCCTCTTCCTGCCGCCGAAGCCGTGAAGGTTCAGCCCTGCCGCGCGGTCAGCGGCGTGCATCTCCACCCCGCTTCTCCACAGGAACGGCATCCAGCGCTCCGCGAATCCATCATGCGTGTGCGCAGCGCGCGGAATATTTCAGCTCGGGACCGCGTTTTCTTCCTGCAGGGTCCGCGCGGCTGACCAGACGCCCCCGATGCGGCCCGGGGGCGGCGTCGCGCCCAGGGAACGGGCGCGACCACGCCCTCAACCGACTGCTGTTCACCTTCCGAGCCGGTGACGAGAGGTTCCCCGGATGGTTCTGAATTCCCTTATGCAAAAGGAATTCCTAGCACTTGAGCGGAGATTTCGGGCACGCAAGTATTTCGCCGGTCGCGCAAGATCATTGTTATCGCACTTAACCCCAAAACCGCACGGGAGACGATCCAACCTCTTGGCGGGGCGGACCGTACTTCTCCCGTCGGGTGAAAAGCGGGCCGCGCCCCTTGACGCTCTGTTATGGGTTGTCCAAGAGAGCTTGGCGGTCCGCCTTTCGGCAGCCGTCACGGGACCGAGGCTGTAGGCCGAGGGACCGACTCGTGAGCGATCGGATTTATGTCGTTTTGGAACGGCAGCGGTCCGGGCGTATTGTGTAGTTGGGGTGGAACGCTCCCGCGGGACGACCCTTGGTCCAACGTGACAGACCAACCAGGAACTGGCGAAAGATGCTCGAACAGAAACACATCCATCCCCTTGCCGCCCT
>CAZRKY010000284.1:0-3410 GCA_964600375.1 uncultured Caulobacteraceae bacterium
CAGAAGGACCGGGATCGCTGGAAGACCTTGGCGGACAAAGGCATAGCCCCGCGTGTCCAGTACGAGCAGGCCCAGACCGCCTATGAGTCTGCGCGCGCCCAGTTGCGCGCCGCCGAAGCCCGCCAGGGCGACCGTGTCATCCGCGCGCCCTTCGCCGGGGTCGTGGGCTTGTCGGACGTCACCGCCGGAACCCTGATCAATCCCGGCGCCGAGATCGCCACCCTGGACGACGTCAGCGTGGTGCGGGTCGATTTCCCCGTCCCCGAGCGTTACCTCGGCGCCCTGCGGGCCGGCATGCCGATCTCGGTCCGCGCGGACGCTTTCCCGGGTCAGACCTTCACTGGCCGCATCGCCCTGCTGGACAGCCGCATTGACGAGCGGACACGCGCCATCACCGCCCGGGCTGAAATCCCCAACCCCGGCGGCGTGCTCCGGCCGGGAATGATGCTCAAGGTCAGGATCGAGCGCGGAACCCGCCTGGCGCCTGCGGCGCCCGAAGCGGCCGTCCAGTTCGAGGGGGATACGGCCTTCGCCTACAAGATCGTCCCGGACCCCGAGAAAGGCTCCATCGCCCAACGCACAACGGTGCGCCGCGGTGCGGTCGAGGGCGGCTTCGTTGAAATCCTGGAGGGCCTGAAGCCGGGCGACCGGATCGTCGCCTCGGGGCTGAACCGCATCCAACCCAACGCGCCGGTCAAGCTCGCCGGCAAGGGCGGCCCCCGCGGCGCTCGCGGCGGCCAAAGGCCCGCTGGGGCTGTGGCGCGATGATGATTTCGGACCTTGCGGTTCGCCGCCCGGTCTTCGCGGCGGTGGCCGCGATCCTTCTGTGCGTCGTCGGGGCCGCAGCTTACTTCGTGCTCCCGATCCGCGAACTGCCCAATGTCGATCCGCCGGTGGTGTCGGTGTCCACAAGCTACACGGGCGCTTCCGCCGAGGTGATCGAGAGCCGGGTAACCGAGGTGATCGAGCGCCAGATCGCGGGCATCCAGGGCGTGGATCGCATCAGTTCGACCAGCCGCGACGGCCAGTCGCGGATATCCATTGAGTTCAAGCTGGACCGCAACATCGACGACGCCGCCAACGACGTCCGTGACGCGGTGTCCCGCGTCGTCAACAACCTGCCCCAGGAAGTTGATGCGCCCCAGGTCGCGAAGGCGGACGCGGACTCCTCGCCGGTAATCGTACTGAACCTGTCGTCGTCGACGCTCAACCGGCTGCAACTGACCGACTACGCCGACCGCTACCTGATCGAGCGGTTCTCGACCGTTCCCGGCGTCGCCCAGGCCTCGATCTTCGGCGAGGCCCGCTACGCCATGCGAATCTGGCTGGACGCCGACGCCCTGGCGGCGCGCGGGTTGACGGTGGCGGACGTGCAGCAGGCGCTGCAACGCCAGAATGCGGAGCTGCCCGCCGGATTCCTCGAGTCGGACGCCAAGGACTTCACCATCCGCGTGGCGCGCGGCTACGCCACGCCCGAGGACTTCGCCCAGCTCCCGATCGGCGCCACGGGCTCGGCCGGGCCGGTCTCCTCCGCGGCAAGCGGAGCCGGCGCGCCGCTGCAGACCTCCTATGTCACCCGCCTGGGCGACGTGGCGCGCATTGAAGAGGCCGCGCAGGAGCGCCGGCGCCTGTTCCGCGGCAACGGCGTCGAGCAAATCGGCATCGGCATCACCCGCCAATCCCAGGCCAACGACCTGGAGATCTCGAAGGGGGTGAACGAGGTCGTCAAAGAGATGCGCGCCCACCTTCCCGAGGGAACCCAGCTGATTGTCGCCGTCGACAATTCCCGCTTTACCTCCGAGGCCATCAAGGAGGTGTGGATCACGATCGGCATCGCGATCGCGCTGGTGTCACTGGTGAATTTCATTTTCCTGGGCACGATGCGGGCGGCCTTCATCCCCTCGATCGTGGCCCCGATCTGCCTGCTCTCGACCTTCATCGTCCTTGCCCCGCTGGGCTTCTCGCTCAACCTGCTGACCCTGCTGGCGCTGGTGCTTGCGATCGGCCTGGTGGTCGATGACGCCATCGTCGTGACCGAGAACATCCAGCGGCGGATCGACAAGGGCGAACCGCCGATCGTGGCCGCCGAGCGCGGCACGCGCCAGGTGTTCTTCGCCGTGGTGGCCACGACCATCGTCCTGTTGTCGGTGTTCGCGCCGCTGATGTTCCTGCCGGGCCAGATCGGACGGCTGTTCGTCGAACTGGCCGTGGCGATCGGGGCGGCGGTGGCCTTCTCGGCCTTCCTGGCCTTCACGCTTTCGCCGATGCTTGCATCCAAGATCCTTCGGCCGGCCAAGACCGAAGGCTGGCTGGCCCGCAAGGTCAACGCCGGCATGGACGCCTTGCGCGACTCCTATCGCGGTTCGCTGGACAGCCTGCTTGGGGCGCGGGTCGCGACCTTCGCGGCCGGCGGCGTGGTCGTGCTGGTCGCTGCTGCCGCCGCCCTGATGTTCTTCACCCTTCCCGAGGAACTGGTTCCCTCCGAGGACCGCGGCCGCGTCGATGTTTCAGTGCAGGGGCCGGTCGGCGCCGGCTTTGACTACACGACCGCCGAGGCACTGAAGCTCGAGCCGGTGTTCCGGCGGCTGTACGAGGCCGGCGAGGTCGAGCGCTACGTCTTGCTGGCGCCCTCCTTCGGGGGCGGACAGTTCAACAGCGCCAGCGGCGTCCTGATCCTCAAGCCCTGGGACGAACGGACCCGCTCGGCAGATGACATCTCCTCGGCGCTGAACCGGGAGCTCGCCGGCATCACAGGTGCGCGCACCACCGCCTCGGTCCGAGGTCCGTTCCAGCGGGGCGGGGGCCAGGGCGCGGGCGGCTCGAACGTGGACTTCATCATCACCGGTCCCGAGTACGGCGACCTGGCGGCCTGGATGGCGCCCATCATGACCGCCGCGCGGGCGAACCCCGGCCTTGAGCGGCCGCGCCTGGACTACGAGCCAACCGCGCCGCGCCTGGTGGTCGATGTCGACCGTGAGAAGGCCGCCGCCCTTGGCGTCTCGGCCACGGACATCGGGGCGGCGCTGGAGACCATGTTCGGGTCCCGGCGGGCCACGACCTACATTCGCGGCGGTCAGGAGTACGACGTCGTGCTGCAGACCGAGATCGCCAACCGCCGCACCCAGGCCGACCTGGAAACCCTCTATGTGCGCTCCGGCGCCGGCGCCCTGGTGCCCCTGTCATCGGTGGTCACCACCAAGGTGCAGGGCGACACGCCCGATCGCCGCCGGCTGAACCGCCAGCGGGCGGTCACCCTGACGACCCAGCTTGCGCCCGGCTATACCGCCCGCGACGCCATCGAATTCTTCCGCGCCGAGGCGGCCAAGCAGCAGGCCGGTCCGGTGGTGCAGTGGGGGGGACAGGCGCGTGACCTGCTGGAGTCCAGTGGCGCGGTGGGCATCGCCTTCGGC
>CAZRKY010000285.1:0-3409 GCA_964600375.1 uncultured Caulobacteraceae bacterium
GGGCGTTGACCACCGAGACGCCGACGCCGTGCAGGCCCCCGGACGTCTGGTAGGCCTTGCCCGAGAACTTGCCGCCCGAGTGCAGCACGGTCAGCACGACCTCCAGCGCGGACTTGCCGGGGTGTTTGGGGTGGGGATCGACCGGGATGCCGCGGCCGTCGTCGTGGACGCTAAGGAAGCCGTCCTTGTCCAGTTCCACCGTGATGGCCTTGGCGTGCATCGCCACGGCCTCGTCCATGGCGTTGTCCAGGACTTCGGCGAACAGGTGGTGCAGGGCGCGCTCGTCGGTGCCGCCGATGTACATGCCCGGCCGCTTGCGGACCGGTTCCAGCCCTTCGAGCACTTCGATGTGCTCGGCCGAGTAGCCGGGGCCGGGCTCCTTCACGGGCTTGGCGGCCTTTGCGGCGGGAGAGACCGGCGGGGCAGCCGGGGGAGCGATCGGGGCGGAAGGCGGCGGAGTCGGGGTTTCAATGGCCGGCTCGGGGGCCGGGCCAGCGGCGACCGGCTCCGGGGCCGGATCATCGAAGAGCGAGCGCTGGGGGACGGTGGACATCAGGCAACTTTGAAACGATTCGCGAACACGTTCGTAGGCTCGCGTACGCATTGCGGCAAGGCGGCCGACGTCGCAGGGGCCGGTTGATTTGCCTCTGGCTTGGCCGTTTGCGAGGCGCCAGAAATGGCCCATGGAAGCAAGCTACAGCCAGCGGCTGTCGGCCTTCGAGGACCGCGAGCGAACCTGGGTCGTGGATTCCGATGGCCTTCGAGTCACCCTGTCAGGGCGCCGGGCGTCCGCCTGGGCCTGGAGCGACCTGCGCGGCGTTCGGCTGGCCTGGGCGGCGACACGCCTGAAGCCTTGGCGTCGGGAAGTGGAGTTCGACTTCGGACCCGCGGACAAGGTCCGTTTCGATAACGCGCATTATGTTGGGATCGCGGACTTCGAAGACCGAACGGCCGCTTTCGCCGAGCTTGTGCGGGCAGCGATCGGAAACGCCCGGCAGGTCCGCCCCGAGGTGCGCTTCGAGCTGGGCGCGCCGGGGGCGGTCTACTGGGTCCAGCTTGTCTTCGCGTTGGCGGCGCTGGGGGTTCTGGCGTGGGTGCTCATCGCCCTGCCGCTGCCGTTCTGGCCGTGGACCGCTATTGCAAAGATCCTGATTGTCGCCGCGCTCATTCCGCCGACCTTGACATGGATCCGGCGCGCCCGACCCCGCGCCGCGACGGCCGAGGATCTGCTGGCTGATCTGGATCGAGGCTAGGCGGCCTCGCGGCTTTCGACCGCCGTCTCGCCCAACACTGTCTCGATGGCGGCGAAGAGGCCGGCCATCGTGATCGGCTTGGACAGGTGACCGTCGGCGCCGGCCTGGCGACCTGCCTCCACGTGCTCGGGCATGGCGTTGGCCGTGAGCATGACGACGGGGGTCCGGGCCGCGCCGGTTTCGGTCTGCCAGGCGCGGATTGCGGCGGTGGCGGACAGGCCGTCCATCACCGGCATCTGCATGTCCATGAGTACGATATCGAAGGTCGCGTTCTTGATGGCTTCGACCGCTTCGGCGCCGTTCTCCACCATCGTCAGGTCCGTGCCGGTTTCCGCCAGCATCAACTCGACCACCTTGCGGTTCGTCGGATGGTCATCGGCCAGCAGGATACGCAGCGGACGATCCTCACCCTCGGCGGTCTCCGCTGTCGGCGCGAGGCCGGTGGCCACCACGGCGGCGGCCGCATCGGCTTGCGGCAGTTCGATTTCGACCCAGAACCGCGACCCCTTGCCGGCCACGCTTTCGCATTCGAGTTCACCACCCATGAGTTCAGCCAGCTCCCGCGAGATCGCAAGGCCCAGGCCGGTGCCGCCGAAGCGGCGAGTGATCGAGCCGTCGGCCTGCTGGAAACGCCCGAAGACCCGCGACTTCAGCGAGGCGTCGAAGCCCACGCCCGTGTCCACCACCTCCAGGCGCACCCGGCCCTCGGCGCCCGGCGCGGCGACGAGACGGACCGAGCCCTTCTCGGTGAACTTCACGGCGTTGGACAGCAGGTTGGTCAGGATCTGGCGCACCCGCACAACGTCGCCCGTAAAGGCGCGATCGACCGCGGGGTCTATCTCGACGTCAAGCGCCACGCCCTTTTCATCGGCGCGCAACCGCGACAGCGAGGCGACGCCGCGCACGGCCTCGCCGAGATGGAACGGAGCGGTCTCGATAGTCACCTGTCCGCTTTCGATCCGCGCCAGGTCCAGGACGTCCGACAGCAGGCGTTCCAGGGTGACGCCGGAGGAGCGGATGACCTCGACCATCTCGCGTTCCTTCTTGGGCAGGCGCGCGACCGCCAGGGCGTCGGCCATGGCCACGACCCCGTTCAGGGGTGTGCGGATCTCGTGGCTCATATTGGCGAGGAACTCGCTCTTGGTGCGGTTCGCCACTTCGGCGCGGCGGCGCGCCACCCGCAACAGGCGGACCGAACGAAACTGCCAGATCAGCGCCAGGATCGCCGACAGGCCGAACGCCGCGCCGATGCCGACGATCCAGCGCTGGGCGCTGATCATGTCGGCCTGCAGGGCGGCGTTCTTGCGCGCGGTTTCCAGCTGATCGCGGCGCTCAGCCAGCTGGCTCTGCATATCGCCGGTGACTTGGTGCATGCCTTCACTGAAGCTGCGAGCCTGGGTAAGGCCGCGCTGTCGGGCGTCGCTGCGCAGCAAAGCGTAGGCCTCGCGGGTGCGGCCCTCAGCGAACAGAATCTCGGCCTGGATTTCGTTGGCGCTGGCCAGCCCCTGGCTGCCCAAGGCGCCCGCGGCGTCAAGGCGACGCATCGTGGCGAGGTCGGCCCGGGCTTCGGCGGTGCGGCCGAGGCGGGCGTAGGCGAACGCGCGGGCGGGAAGGGTGTCGCCGGGCAGGAAGGCGGAGTCCGAGAGGTCGCTCCCCAGCGGCTTCAGGCAGGCCAGGACGCGTTGCGGGCTGTCGGCGCCTTGGGCGACGGCGCTGCACAGGATCGCGTCCCAGGTCTTCAGACCTACCAGATCCGAGCGCTCGACCAGACGATGGTGGGCCGCGAACATGCGCTCGGCCAGCGGCTGGTCGCCGACCTGCACCGCCAGCTTTGAGATGTTGTAGAGGGTGTCGAAGTCTGGCCGCGGATAGGCCGGATCTGAATAGTCGAACTCGAACCGTGCAAGGGCGGCGACGGTGCCTTGAAGGTCGTTCAGGTCGCGCAGCGCAATTGCGGTCATCTCCCAGACGCCGGCATGCGCCGCGTTGGCGTAGGGGTCGTTGGCCGGGATCAGGGAGTCGGCGTCGGCCAACAACTTCAGTGCCTCGCCGATTCGCCCCTCGTCGATGAGGGCGCGGGCGATCAGCCGGTCGGCGTGGACCTTGGCGAACCATTCCGTCTCCGCTGCCGCGGCGCGGCGCATGTCGTCAAGGGC
>CAZRKY010000286.1:0-3398 GCA_964600375.1 uncultured Caulobacteraceae bacterium
GCGCTTCACGGCCGGTCGTCCCCTTCCGCCTCGCGCAGCGCCCTGGCGGCCTTGGCGGCGCGGCGCAGCACGCCGGCGACCATGCCGATCAGGACGGCGGCGGAGATGCCCCAGGCCGACCAGACGAAGGCGGCGTACGGGGTCATGTCGAGGTCGAGCATCAGGCGCGCCCCGCGGCTCTCAGCGCCAGGGCGTTGACCCGGCGCTGGCGGATTTCGGCATGGATCGAGATGATCCACAGGGTGAAGAACAGCGCCATATAGGCGACGCCCATGACCAGAAGGGGCGTCAGCAGGTCGGCGGTCATGGTCGGCTTGCCCATGCGCAGCACCGAGGACGGCTGGTGCAGGGTGTTCCACCAGTCGACCGAGAAGTGGACGATGGGCAGGTTCACCAGCCCCACGAGCGCCAGCACTGCGGCGGCGCGCCCGGCCTTTTGCTCGTCGTCGATCGAGGCCCTGAGCGCCATGTAGCCGAGGTAGAACAGGAACAGCACCAGCACCGAGGTCAGGCGCGCGTCCCATTCCCACCAGGTGCCCCACATGGGCCGGCCCCAGAGCGAGCCGGTGACCAGCGCGAGCAGGGTGAAGGCGGCGCCCAGGGGCGCGGCGGCGCGGGCGGCGGCGTCGGCGAGGGAATGGCGGAAGACCAGGGCGAAAAAGGAACAGCCGCCCAGGATCGAATACACCATCAGCGCCAGCCAAGAGGCCGGCACGTGCACGAACATGATCCGCACCGTGTCGCCCTGCTGGTAGTCCTCCGGCGCGGTGAAGCTGAACCAGATGCCGACGAGAAACAGCGCGACCGTGACCAGCCCCAGCACGGCGGGCAGCCGGCGGGTGGCGTCCATGAACTTCTGCGGGTTGGCGAGGCCGAACATCTGATGCGCGGCTTAGCGGTCCGGCGAACGCCCGGCAAGGTTGGGAAGATCGCGGAGGTGACCACGAGTTAACTGGACAGCGGCTTCGGCGTCACGGAGCCTAGTTGAAGACGCCCTGGGAGCCCGCCATGCCGAACGCGACGACCTTCCTCACCGTAGCGCTGACGGTCGCCATCACCCTGGTCCTGCATCGTGTCTACCACCCGGACGTCTGGGTCGGCGTCGCCATGGCCGTCGGCGTGGCCGCGGGCGTGGCCACCGCCCTGGTGACCCTGCAGGCCCTGTCGGTCCGGCTCTCGGGCCGCAAGCCCCCTAGCTGATCGCGTTACGGATCGCCGCCGCCGCGGCGAACGGCGTCAGCGCCACGGCCGCCAGACTGTAGGCGGCCAGGAAGGCCAGGCCCGGCAGCCAGTTCATGCCGCTGGTGAAGGCTTCCAGCGCGCCCGCCCCGAAGATCACCGGCGGGCAGAACAACGGCAGCACGACCACGGCGATCAGCACCCCGCCGCGCTTGGCGCCCAGCGCCAGGGCCGCGCCCATGGAGCCCACGAAGGCGAAGCCCAGCCCGCCGATCAGGGCCGCGGCGAAGGTGAGGGGCAGGGCGGCAGGCGTTCCGCCCAGCAGCAGGGCGGCGAGCGGCGCTGCGACGGCCAGGGGCAGGCCGCCGGCGGTCCATTGCGCCAGGCCCTTGGCCAGGGCGACCGCCTCCAGCGGGATGGGGCCCAGCGCCAGCAGGTCCAGGGTCCCGTCCTCGTAGTCGCGCTCGTAGAGCCGTTCGAGTGACAAGAGGGTCGACAGCGCAAGGGCGATCCAGGCCACGCCCGGGCCGACGGTCGCCAGCCGCTGGGGATCGGAGCCGACCGCCAGCGGCACGAGGGCGGCGATGCAGGCGTAGAAGGCGCAGGCCAGCAGGGCGCCGCCGCCCTTGCCCCAGGCCAGGGCCAGCTCGCGGCGGTAGAGGGTGACGAAGCCGCTCACAGCGAAACCTCGCGCGCCGGCATGGGCAGGGGGTCGTGGACCGCGGCGATGATCAGCCCGCCGCCCGCCAGGTGTTCGGCCATCAGCGCCCCGATGCGTTCGCGCCAGCGCGCGTCCAGCGGCGCCAGGGGCTCGTCCAACAGCCACAGGGACCGGGGCGAGGCGATCAGGCGGCCCAGGGTCAGGCGCCGCCGCTGGCCGGCCGAGAGCTTGCGGGTCTCCAGCCCCAGCAGGGCCTTGAGCTCCAGTTTGTCGACCGCCCGGGCGATGGCGTCGTCGTCGCCGCCGGTCCAGCGCGCGTGGAAATCCAGCTCCTCGCCGGCGGTGCGGGTGGGTTTCAGACCGTCCTGGTGGCCCATCAGGTGCAGCCCGCCCGCGCGGGCCTCCTCGGGCTCGAGCGGCCCGCCCGGTCCGGTGAAGACGACGTCGCCGGCTTCGGGGCGAATCAGGCCGGCGATGGCCCGCAGCAAGGAGGTCTTGCCCGAGCCGTTGGCCCCGATCAGCGCGATGGCCTCGCCCGCCTCCACGGCGAAGCCCAGGCCCTCGAACAGGACCCGGCCGCCGCGGGCCACGCTGAGGTTGTCGGCGGACAGGCGGGTGATCACGCGGCCAAACCTCGCGGCGTCCGAAATTGCCATGGCGGCGCCACGGATATCCGCGTGACGTCAGGCCAAGCTCGGTCTAAGACGTGCGCGGCCGCGCCGGGCAAACGCCGCGCCGGCGGGACTCCTGTGTATTCCCGCCAAAAGCGCGCGAACCCGGAACCGATTGTCGGTTGGCCATTCGACAAGAAGGATCTCCCATGCCGTCCAACGACACGTTCAACGCTCGCCGGGACCTCACCGTCGGGCGCAAGAAGTACGTCTATTACAGCCTCGCCGCCGCTGAGGAAGCCGGGCTGAAGGGTATTTCCCGCCTGCCGCGCTCGCTGAAGGTGCTGCTCGAGAACCTGCTGCGCAACGAGGATGGGGTTTCCGTCGCCGCCGACGACATCCGCGCCACCGTCGCCTGGCTGGACGCGGGCAACCGCGGGCTGGTCGAGCACGAGATCGCCTTCCGCCCCGCGCGCGTGCTGATGCAGGACTTCACCGGCGTGCCGGCGGTGGTCGACCTGGCGGCCATGCGCGACGCCATGACGGCGCTGGGCGCCGACCCCACCCAGATCAATCCGCTGAGCCCCGTCGACCTGGTGATCGATCACTCGGTCATGGTCGACCAGTTCGGCACGGCCGGGTCGTTCAAGTTCAACGTCGACAAGGAGTACGAGCGCAACATCGAGCGTTACCGCTTCCTGCGCTGGGGCTCGTCGGCCTTCAACAACTTCCGCGTCGTGCCTCCCGGCACCGGCATCTGCCACCAGGTCAACCTCGAGCACCTGGCCCAGACCGTCTGGACCCTGGAAGAGGGCAAGACCACGGTCGCCTATCCCGACACCGTCGTCGGCACCGATTCCCACACCACCATGATCAACGGCCTGGCCGTGCTGGGCTGGGGCGTGGGCGGCATCGAGGCCGAGGCCGCCATGCTGGGCCAGCCGATC
>CAZRKY010000287.1:0-3382 GCA_964600375.1 uncultured Caulobacteraceae bacterium
GAGGTAGGCATTGCGGCACATCTCGAGCACCAGCGAGGCGTACTCCTCCGGCCGGCCCAGCCGCTTGGGGAACGGGATGGAGGCGGCAAGCGCGTCCTGCACGTTCTGGGGCATGGCGGCCATCATCGGCGTCAGCATGATTCCCGGCAGGATGGTGTTGACCCGGATGCCTTCGTTCATCAGGTCGCGGGCGGCCGGCAGGGTCATGGCGTAGACCCCGCCCTTGGACGCCGAATAGGCCGCCTGGCCGATCTGGCCGTCCTGGGCGGCCACCGAGGCGGTCGAAACCACCAGGCCGCGCTCCCCGTCCTCCAGAGGCTCAAGCGTCATCATCCCTGCCGCGGCCAGGGACAGGCAGCGGAACGATCCCAGCAGGTTGATCCGGATGACCTTCTCGAAGGCCGCCATGTCGTGGGCCTTGATGATCGAGGCGTCAGCCTTGTCGCGGCTGGCGGTCTTCTGGCCGATGGCGATGCCCGCGCAGTTGACCAGGATGCGCTCCTGGCCGTGGGCGGCGCGCGCCTTGGAGAAGCCGGCGGCCACACCCTCGTCGGAGGTGACGTCCACCGAACAGAAGACGCCGCCGATCTCGCGCGCCACCTGCTCGCCCCGCTCGGCGTTCATGTCGAACAGGGCGACCTTCACCCCCTGGGCCGCCAGCGCCCGCGCGGTCGCCTCGCCGAGGCCCGAAGCCCCGCCGGTGACCACAGCCGAAATCGAACCGTCGAGCTTCATGGACGTTTTCCCTGCCTGGAAAGTGACTATGTGAAGAGCGCGCCGCGGGCGGCGCTGAATTCGAACGAGGGTTTAGCCGTGGCGGCCCAAAAAGCAAAACCGGCGAAGGCCGCGAAGGACGGCGTCGATGGCTTCGACCCAACGGGGCCGATCGATCCCTCGCGGGCGCTCGTCCCGGCGGTCCAGCACGTCAACGAGGCCCGAGTGCGCCGGGGCTTCTGGCCCAAGCTGAAGCAGACCGCCGCGCGCATTCCGTTCAGCCGCGAGGTTCTGGCCGCCTACTACTGCGCCCGCGATCCCCACACGCCGGCCGCGGCCAAGGGCATGCTGCTGGGGGCGCTGGCCTATTTCGTCCTGCCTGCCGACGCCATTCCCGACATCCTGGCCGGGGTCGGATTCACCGACGACGCGGCGGTGATCGCCGCTGTCCTGGGCCTGCTGGGCGCAAATCTGAAGGACCGCCATCGCGACAAGGCCCGCGAGGCCCTGGAGCGGTTCGGCCGGGACGACTAGGTCCCGGCCGCCGTCGGCCCGTCGCTACGGGGGGTTAGAAGCGATAGGCCACGCCAAAGCGTATGGAGCGTCCGGGATTGGGCGCGATGTCCTTGAGGAAGGACGCGTGCTCTCTCGCTTCCTCATCCGTCAGGTTGCGGCCATCGATGAAGAGGCGGACGTTCCGGTCCTCGAACGGCTTGTAGTAGATGGCTGCGTTCAGGAGCGTGTAGCTATCGGTCGGAAGCTCGAAGGCCGCCACCCGGTCCTGTTCTCCGACCCGCTTGACCTCCAGCTTCATGTCCAGCTTCGGGCTGGCCCAGGCAATCCCTGCCGTGATCGAGTAGGGCGGGATGCGCGCCGGGGGCCCGGCATCGGTGTCGCCGTGCACATAGTCGAACGCACCATTGACGCTGAGGGTGCGATCTCCATCGGACCAGACATCATACTCCCCGGCGAACTCGCCACCCCAGAAGGTCGCGTCGGTCTGGAAGAAGCTGAACACCGGCAGCTCGCCGGCCGGATCGGGCGTGCCCTCGTCGTCCACGAGCACGCCGGTGGGCGCCAGCTCGATGAAACCGTCGTAGCGGGCGCCGAACAGATGCGCCTCAAGACGGCCACGTTCGCCCGTCCAGCGCAGGGTCGCCTCCAGGGAGGTCACCTTCTCCGAGTCGAGAGTCGGATCCCCGATCTCGTAGGCGCCGGTGCCCGCGTGCGGACCATCGGCAAACAGCTCGAACTCGGTGGGCGCCCTGGCGTTGTGCGACAGGCTGAGCGCGGCGAACCAGCCGTCCGCTGGCCGCAGGAAGACAGCGGCGGAAGCCGACACATTGGTGAAGCCCTCGTCTTCCGAGGCCGTTGACCAGTCCCGGCCGAGGTCGGTCGCCGCATCGCTGGTGGGGCGGCCGGCCAGTTCCGCGCTCAGCGACCGGTGGTCGATCCGCAGGCCGCCCTCGGCGCCCCAGCCGCCACGGTCGTAGCGCTGGAGGGTGAAGACGCCCTGTTCCTGGATGTCCACCGGGGGGATGAAGGCCTCGTCGCCGATCGCCTCGAAGGTCCGGGCCAGGCCCTGGACGCCGACGGCGCCCTGCCAGCCGTCCCGTTCGCGCTGGACCAGCTCAACGCGGGCTTCGCCGCCCTGCGAGAGGAAGAGGGTTCCGATCGCGCCGCTCTCCACCTCGATTTCGGCGTGTTGGTAGTCCGCGTAACCGACAGAGAAACGCGCCCGGTCGAAGGGTCCCCAGGCCACCCCATGCTCGCCGCGCAGATCGTAGCGCGTTTGCCCAAGGTCGATCTTGACCGGTCCCTCGGCATCCGGGTCGGGCGGGCCGGGATCAAAGATCTGCGGGAAGGGCACGCCGTAGGTGGTCTCGGTGCGCTTCACCGATCCGCCCAGGTAGCCGTCGTCACCGACCCAGGAGACGCCGATGCCGAACGAATTCAGTTCCACATCGCTGTTGAGCACCGTGCGGTCGGCCAGGGGGATCAGGCCGCCCGCCGCCGCCAGTCTCGACGACACCGGATTGGCCGGAACGTCGTAGTCGCCGCTCTCGCGGTGCACGGCATCCACCGCGACCACGATCGGCCCGGACCCGCCCTTGAATCCGGCCGCGATGCCCACGCCGTCATTGTTGCTGTCGTAGGACATCGAGAACCGGCCATCGAAGCCGTCCTCGGCGACGGAAGACGGAACGCGCTCGTCGATGATGTTGACCACGCCGCCGATGGCGGAGCCGCCATAGGCCAGGGTCGACGGGCCTCGAAGAACCTCGATCCGCTGGGCGTCGCCGGGCTCGGACGCGACAGCGTGATCCGGCGAGAGGGAGCTGGCGTCGACGAGGCCCACGCCGTTTTGCAGGATGAGCACTCGCGGCCCCGACAGGCCGCGAATGATCGGCCGGCTGGCGCCGGGACCGAAGAAACTGGACCGCAGCCCCGGCTCGCCGTTCAGCAGATCGCCAAGACCGACGGGCGGCGCCACATCAAGTTCGTCCCGGGTTACGACATTGACGCTGGTGGTGACGGAATCGAGCGACACCGCGTAGGGCGCCGCGGTGACCACGACCTCGGAGACCTCAGTGACCGGTTCGCCGTTGAGGCCTTGCCGGGCTCCCAAATCCTGGGCCTGAGCGGCCGCCGCGACAACTGAAACAGC
>CAZRKY010000288.1:0-3376 GCA_964600375.1 uncultured Caulobacteraceae bacterium
GGCGATTGTGATGACGCCCGCCGATCCCGCCGCCATCCACGCCGCCCGCGACGCCCTGCGCCGCACCGTGGCCATCGGCCTGCGCGAGGAGCTCCAGCGGATTCACGACGAGATGGCCGACAAGGGGGCCTTCTCGCCCGACGCCGCCCAGGCCGGCCGCCGCGCCCTGCGCAACGCCGCCCTCGACGCCCTGGCCGCCGAACCCGCCCCCGCCATCGCCGAGCGCGCCGCGGCTCACTATGCCTCGGCCGCCAACATGACCCACGCCATGGGCGGCCTGTCCGCCCTGATGCAGCTGGGCGGACAGGCCTGGGACGCGGCGCTGACGGACTTCTACGAGCGCTGGAAGGACGAGCCGCAGGTGCTGGACAAGTGGTTCGCCATCCAGGCCCGGTCGAGCGAAGAGGGCGCCATGGGCCGCGTCCTGGCGCTCACCGCCCATCCGGCCTTCGACGCCAGAAACCCCAACCGCCTGCGCGCCCTGGTGCAGACCTTCAGCCAGGCCAATCCGGCCCGCTTCCACGAGCCCGACGGCTCCGGCTACCGCTTCCTGGCCGACCAGATCCTGGCCGTGGACGGATTCAATCCGATGACCGCCGCGCGCCTGCTGGAACCGCTCGGACAGTGGCGCCGCTACACGCCCGAACTGGGTGAGCTGATGCGCGACCAGCTGAAGCGCATCAAGCGCAAGAAGACCCTGTCCAAGAACGTGCTGGAGCTGGCGTCGAAGGCCCTGGAAACCTGATTTCCGTCCAAAGCAGCGCATCGACACTTCCGCGAAGCAGCTTAGGCTCCGACGTCACCGGTTGATTCAAACATGGGGTGACGGGCTTTGGGTTCTGGCCGCGACGTCAGCGATACGGCGCGCGTCATGGACGAGGACGTGCATCGCCGGTTGGGTGACGTGGTCCCCAGCTGGGTGCGCATCACCGTCCTGGTGACCGCCCTCGCCCTGGCGGCCTACACCCTGTTCTTCGTTGACCGGCTGGATGTCGATCCCCGCCGCGCCGGCGACGCCCTGGACCCCGTCCTCGTCGAGAGCGCAGGCGTCGCCGCCTCGAAGGCGGCCGCCGAACAGGCCCAGGCGCGGGCCGGCCTGACCGTCGCCGCCGACCTGCTGGCGCGCCGCGCCGTGCAGCCCGCCGACGCCGCCGAGGCCGCGCTCGCCGCCGCACCCGCCCTGGACGCCGTCGCCGTGCTCAATGGCCGCCGGCCCGTGGCCGTGGCCGGCAAGGCGTCGGGCCTGACCTGGCCGGCCGGGGCCCGCCCCGGCGTCCTGACCGCCGCCCCGGGCTCTCCCTACGCCTTCCTCGTCATCGGCAGCGGCCAGCAGCGGCTGGTCGGCGCCCTGCGCTTCCGCTCGGCGGTGGCGACCGCGCCGCTGCGCGGTTGGTCGGCCATCGTCGGGGCCGACGGGCTGGTGCTGGCCGCCAGCAACCCAGGCCTCGTGGGCCTGGGAGTCGGGGCCGACGGCAAGGCGCTGCGCCGCGCCGCCGCCGACGGCGCCCGGCTGAACCTCAGGACCGGGGACGGACCGGCCATGGCCGGCGCCGTCACGCCGGTCGCCGGCGGCCTCTACGCGGTTTCAGCCGGACCAGCTCCGGACGCCGCCCGTGGCGCGGCCTCCATCCTGTCCACCGCCCTGCTGATCGCCGGCCCGTTGGCCGTGGGGGTGATCCTGTCCCTGCTGCTGTGGCTGCAGGCGCGGCGCGCGGCCCACGCCCGCCGCGACTTCACCGAGACCGAGAAGCGCTTCCGCACCGCCGTCGAGGCGGCCCGCTGCGGGGTCTGGGAATGGGACCTGAAGCGCGACGAGGTCTACGTCTCCGACGTCATGGCCGCCATGCTGGGCTGGGCCGAGGGCGGAGTGGTCAGCGGCGACGCCATGCTGGCGCGCGTGGCCGAGCCTGACCGGCAGAAGGTGCTGGCGGCGCTGAAGTCGGCGGCCATGTACGGCGCCTTCGACGTCTCGTTCAGGTCGCCGCACGAGGATGGTCGCTCGACCTGGATCGACGCGCGCGGCCAGTCGCTGGGCAAGCGCGATTCCGACACCTTCGACCGCATCGTCGGCGTGGCGCTGGACGTCACCGAGGAGCGCTCGGCCCAGGCCCGGGCGGTGACCGCCGAGACCCGCCTGCGCGACGCCATCGAAAGCGTCTCCGAGGCCTTCGTGCTGTGGGACCGCAAGGGCCGCCTGCGGCTGTCCAACCAGAACTTCCGCGAGTGGTTCGATATCGACCCCCGAGTCCTGCGCCCCGGCGCGCCGAAGGGCGTGATCGGCAAGATCGCCCGCCTGGCCATCAAGCGCGAGGGGCCGGCTCCCAACGCCCAGCCCGGCGTCATCGAGGCCGAGCTGAACGACGGCCGCTGGTTGCAGATCTCCGAACGGCGCACGGCCGACGGCGGGGCGGTGATGACCGCCGCCGACATCACCGCCATCAAGACCCAGGAGGACGCGCGCCGCCGCAACGAGGAGCAGCTCCAGGCCATGGTCACGCGGCTGGAGCAGAGCCAGGGCGAGCTGGCCCTGCTCGCGCGCAAGTATGAGACCGCCAAGGTCCGGGCCGAGGGCGCCAACCGCGCCAAGTCCGAGTTCCTGGCCAACATGAGCCACGAACTGCGCACGCCGCTGAACGCCATCAACGGCTTCTCGGAGATCATGGTGGCCGAGATGTTCGGCCCGGTCGGCGACAAGCGCTACGCCGAGTACGCCAAGGACATCCTGATGTCGGGACAGCACCTGCTGGCCCTGATCAACGACATCCTCGACATGGCCAAGATCGAGGCCGGCAAGATGACCATGAGCTTCGAGCCGGTGGTGCTGGACGACTGCATCGAGGACGCCGTGCGCCTGATGCACAATCGCGCCGAGGCCTCGGGGCTGACCCTGACGGTGGAGACCCAGCCGCTTCCGGAGATCGAGGCGGACTACCGGGCGGTCAAGCAGGTGCTGCTGAACCTGCTGTCCAACGCCGTGAAGTTCACCCCACGCGGCGGCACGGTTACGGTGCTGACGGCGGCGTTTGGCGACGAGATCCGCCTGTCGGTGCGCGATTCCGGCATCGGCATCTCGTCCGAGGACATCGCCCGGCTGGCCCAGCCCTTCGAACAGATCGAGAGCCAGCATGCCAAGACCCAGCAGGGCACCGGCCTGGGACTGGCCCTGACCAAGTCATTGATCGAGATGCACGGCGGCCGCATCGACTTCCAGAGCGAACCCGGCCACGGCACCACGGTCAGCGTCTTCCTGCCCATCCGCCAGGCTGGCGAGGGCGACGCCGTGAGGACCGATCGGGCGGCCTAGCGCCTGGGGAAGGCGGTCTGCCGGCCGACCACGACCAGGGCGACGCCTTGTTCCTCGATCAGTTCCTTGAGC
>CAZRKY010000289.1:0-3337 GCA_964600375.1 uncultured Caulobacteraceae bacterium
CCTGACCGGCATCACCTCCGGCCAGGTGGACGCCTCGGACTTCCTGTTCAGCTAGCTGTTGCGCAGCTGGGTCAGGGTTCGGCCCGGCGCGATGGCTTCGACGTCGGTTTTCAGGTGGATGAGCGCCGGCATCCCGGCCTCGCGCGCCGCCGAGAGCGCGGCGGGGAAGGCTTCGGTCGTCTCAACCGTGGTCGCCCAGGCGCCGAAGCTGCGGGCGTAGGCGGCGAAGTCGGGATTCCTGAGTTCAGTCGCCTCGACCCGGCCCGGGTAGTCCCGTTCCTGGTGCATGCGGATGGTGCCGTAGGCGCCGTTGTCGACCACCACCGTGATGGTGTTGGCGCCGTACTGGACGGCGGTGGCCATCTCGTTGCCCAGCATCAGGAAGTCCCCGTCGCCGGCGAAACAGACCACCTCGCGGTCGGGGTGGACCAGCTTGGCGGCGATCGAGGCCGGGAAGCCGTAACCCATGGCGCCTGAAGTGGGAGCCAGCTGGGTGTGGCGCGCGCGGTGGCGGTAGAAGCGGTGCAGCCAGGCGGCGAAGTTGCCCGCGCCGTTGCAGATGATGGTGTCCAGCGGCAGCACCTCGGCCATGTGGGCCACCACCTGCGAGAGGTTCACCTTGGCGTCCACCGCGATGGGCGTGACGAAGGCGTCGAAGTCGGCCCGGGCGTGTTCGCGCCAGGCAGTCCAACGCTTGCCCAGGCCGATGCTCGAGATCGCCAGCGCCGCGGGCGAGACGTCGGCGACAGCAGCGGCCAGGGTCGGCCAGACGCGCCCCAGCTCTTCTGGCCCCGGATGGATGTGGATCAGCGTCTTCGCCGTCCGCGCCGGGTCCAGCAGGGTGTAGCCCTGGGTCGGGTTCTCCCCCATGCGCGCGCCGATCACCAGCAGCAGGTCGGCGTCCTTCACCCGGGCCACCAGCTTCGGGTTCGGCCCGAGGCCGAGATCGCCGGCGTAGCAGGGGTGGTCGTTGGAGATCAGGTCCTTGCGCCGGAACGAGAGGGCGAAGGGAAGATCATGGGATTCAAGCCAGTCGGACAAGGCGCCGAGCGCCGGGCCGGTCCAGCCCGAGCCGCCCAGGATCACCATCGGCTTTGACGCCTCGCGCAGGCGCTGCTCGATGGTTTCGAGCGTCGAGGCGTCCAGGCCCGCGCGGGCGGCCACGACCGGGGCCGCAGCCGGCGGCCCGCCGTGCTCGTGCAGCTTGTCCTCAGGCAGGGCCAGGACCACCGGGCCCTGGCGGCCCTGCATGGCGGTGGCGAAGGCGCGGGTGACGAATTCGGCGGTGCGCGAGGGCTCGTCGATCTCGGCCGCCCACTTGGCGAGCGGTCCGAAGGCGGCGGCGTAATCGACCTCCTGGAAGGCGCCGCGGCCCTTGTCGGCGCAGGCGACCTGGCCGACGAACAGGATCATCGGCGTGGAGTCCTGTTGCGCCGTGTGCACGCCGATGGAGGCGTGGGTCGCGCCCGGCCCGCGGGTGACCATGCAGATCCCCGGCCGACCGGTCAGCTTGCCGTAGGCCTCCGCCATGTTGGCCGCGCCCGCCTCGTGGCGGCAGGCCACCACCGCGATCTTGTCCCGGACGTCGTGAAGGGCGTCGAGCACCGCCAGATAGCTTTCGCCCGGCACGCAGAAGACGCGGTCGACGCCGTTGAGGACGAGGGTTTCGACCAGCCGCCGGGCGGCGGTGTCGGCGGGTTGATGCTTGGACAAGTCTGTCTTCCTCAGGCCTGGACGTAGGTGGTCTTCATGCGGGTGTAGAATTCGCGGGCATAGGGCCCCTGCTCGCGCGGGCCGAAGGACGAGGCCTTGGTCCCGCCGAAGGGCGCCTGGATGTCGACCCCGGCGGTGGGCAGGTTCACCATCACCATGCCCACGGTCATCCCCTCCTGGAACATGCGCGCGTGCTTCAGCGACTGGGTATAGACCGCCGCCGAGAGGCCGAAGTCGGTGTCGTTGGCGATCTCCAGCGCGTGGGCGGGGCTGTCGGCCGGGATGACCGCGGCGACAGGTCCGAAGATCTCCTCGCGCGCGATGCGCATGGAATTGTCGACGTCCGCGAACAGGGCCGGCTGCATGAAGAAGCCCTTGGTGGGCCGCTCCAGTCGCTCGCCGCCGGAAACCAGGCGCGCGCCTTCGGCCTTGCCGGCCTCGACGTATTCCAGGTTCTGGTTCAGCTGGGCAGAGGAGACCACCGGTCCGATGTTGGTCTTGGGGTCGAGCGCGTGGCCGACGTTGATCTGGCCCAGGCGCGCCGCCAGCTTGTCGACGAACTGCTTGTAGACGCCCCTGGTGACGATCAGGCGCGAGGACGCCGTGCAGCGCTGGCCGGTGGCGAAGAAGGCGCCGTTCAGGGCGCCCTCGACGGCCAGGTCCACGTCGGCGTCGTCCAGCACCACCAGCGGGTTCTTGCCGCCCATCTCAAGCTGGAAGCGGCGGAAGCGCGAGGCGCAGGCCTCGGCGACGCGGGCGCCGATGTTCTGCGAACCCGTGAAGGAAATCCCGTCCACGCACTTGTGGGTCAGCATGGCTTCGCCGACCACCGAGCCGCGGCCCATGACCAGGTTGAACACCCCGTCCGGCGCGCCCGCTTCCTTGATGATCTCCGCCAGCCGCCAGGCCGAAGCCGGCACCAGGTCGGCCGGCTTCATCACTAAGGTGTTGCCGTAGGCCAGAGCCGGCGCCGTCTTCCAGGCCGGGATGGCGATCGGGAAGTTCCAGGGCGTGATCAGCCCCACCACCCCGATCGGCTCGCGCCAGGCCTCGACCGAGACGCCCGAACGCATCGAGGGCAGGACGTCGCCGATCGCGCGATAGCATTCGCCGGCATAGAACTGGAAGATCCGGGCGGCGCGCTGCACCTCGCCCACCCCCTCGGCCAGGGTTTTGCCCTCTTCGCGGGCCAGCAGTTCGCCGATGTCGGCGGAGCGCGCCATCAGCAGGTCGTGGACCTTGTGCAGCAGGTCGCCGCGCACCTGGGCGTTGGACTTGCTCCAGCCGGGCAGGGCCGCGCGTGCGGCGGCCACGGCGGCGTCGACGTCGGCGGCCGAGCCCTGGCTGAATTCGCCCACCACCTCGTCGAGGTCGGACGGATTGCGGTTTTCCGAAGCGTCCGCCGCCTCAACCCACGCCCCGCCGATGAGGTTCGCAAACCGCTTGGCCATGTCTTCGTCCGCCCTTTTCGAGGATGGTGGGTCTTAGTCCGGCGGCGGGTGCAAAGTCCACCGCAGCGCCTCACCCTGCACACCGCCTGCACAACCTTCCTTCGGCGGCTCCACCGCCGGCGCGCCACCGCTCGACCGGCCCGGCCCATTGATCCTCGGGATATCCGGAGGGT
>CAZRKY010000290.1:0-3315 GCA_964600375.1 uncultured Caulobacteraceae bacterium
CCAGAAGATCGGCACGATGGAGCCCGAGATGGCCGCCGCATCCGACTTGCCGACGTGGTTCGGATCGAGAATGGCGGTGACGTTCCACGACTGCCGGAAGATCTCCGGGTCGAAGTAGATCCAGCCCAGCACGGTGGCGGCGATGATCGGCAACAGGCCCACCGCCAGCGACGCGCCGTGCAGGCGGCCGATGAAGCGCGGGCCCACGATGTTGGCGAAGGTCAGCACCCAGATCGCCCCCAGCGACGCGACCGTGGTGATGATCGGCGACTTCAGCTCGGGGAAGAAGAAGGCCAGGTAGCCGACCACGGCCGTGGCCAGGGCCAGGTTGCCGACGATGCAGCTCAGCCAGTAGGCGAAGCCCGCCTCGAAGCCGAAGAAGCGGCCGAGCGCGTCGCTGACATAGCCGACCACCCCATGCCCGTTCGGCCGCAGCCGCGCCAGGAAGGCGAACACCGCCGCCAGGAGCAGGGCCCCGACGCTGGCCCCGATCCATCCGATCAGGGTCACCGATCCGATCAGCGCGAGCGTGGCCGGCAACAGGAAGACGCCCGACCCGATCATGTTCCCGGCCACCAGGAAGGTGGCCATCATCGGCCCCATCTTGTGGGCGTGGCCGGCGTCGTCGGTGGTCTCAGCGGTCGTCATCGGCGTCCCCCCAGAGCGCGCTTGGGCGATTGTCGCCCTCGGACCCTAGGGCGCTTCATCCCATCCGACCAGCCGCCGGCCTGCACGGCCCCTGCACGGCTCCGTTGAAATTCGGGCGCATTCCTCTAGGACAGTGCCACCGCTGGGGCGGCGAAGGGGGACGGGATGGCCACGCGCGTGGATGCCACGAACGAACTCGACGCCCTGAAGGCGCAACTCGCTGATTTCGCCCTGCGTCACGCGGCCGAGGCCATCGCTCGCGACCCCAAGCGCTTGAGTATAAATTAGGGACACACACTCATTATTGAATAACAGCAATATCAAATAACAATAACGAGTGAGTGTCCCCCTTTCGCAGAAGGAGGGCGCGCCGCTTGATGTCGACGGCAACGTGCAGCTAAGCAAGAAGGCACCTGAAGCGCACATTCCGATTGGCGAATTAAAATTTATTCCGGAGTTATTTCCGTGGAAGATGTATCCATAAGAACAATACTTGATTCGCTTCAAGAATTGAGCGACCGGGAAATGCAAGAACGCCTGTGGCTAACTACCAGCGGGCCATACACTTCGTCTTTCTCTGAGGCAAGAGAGAGTTTGTATACGGACAGCGGCCTCGGGGACGCGCTGGAGAATGAAGCTACAGGTTTTCAATCCGAATTGAATAGTAAATTAAATACTCTTCGAGGATACTTGCGGGGCGTCGACTCGCTTCAGCCTCCGATAGCTATTATCAATAGTAGTAATATGGACAAAATAAGAGGCTTGTCCCGGGAGATAATACAGATGATCCAAGAGGCGGAAACGAAAAGCGGGACCCACACTCAATTTCCCTGAGCCGCGCATGAAAAGAGGGACGCACTCTTTTCACGCCATGAATTGGGGACACACACTCTCTTGGCGTTGTGGCCGGCAGGGCTAGCGTCGCGGCTGGAGAGTGTGTGTCCCCAATTCGCTGCCGCGTTGAATTTCGGACGCATTCCTCTAGGACAGTGGCACTGCCGGGGAGGCGATGGGGGACGGGATGGCCACGCGCGTGGATGCCACGAACGAACTCGACGCCCTGAAGGCGCAACTCGCCGATTTCGCCCTGCGCCACGCGGCCGAGTCCATCGCTCGCGACCCCAAGCGTTTCCTGACGTCCGACCTGATGAAGGCCATCGAGCAGAGCGCGCTGGCGGCCGTCGAGGCGCGGCTGGCGCGCGAGCCGCGGCCCTCGGCGGAGGACATCGCCGAACAGGTGCTGGCCCACATTCGCCCCGAGCTGTCCGCCGCCATCCAGGGCGCGTCGGGCGAGGCGCCGCGCGGCGGGCGTGTCGAACGCTTCGAGGCCGCCGACGGTCCCTGGGACGGGCTGGCGCGGGAGCTGCGCCGGCACTGGGCGACCCTGATCGTGGTCTTCATCCTGATCGCCGCAGCCGGAGGCGCCGTCGGCTATGTCGCCGGCCTCGGCATCGGCAAGGCCGAGGCCCTGCGCCCGCCCGCGCCGACGCCGATGTCGGAATCCGTGCCGCTGGACGCGGCGCCCCCCGAACCCAAGGCCGAGGCCGCGCCCGCCGCCACTGGCTCGCCCTCGGCCGCGCCCGCGTCCCCCGCCGGGAGCGCGCGTCCGCAGCGATGAACCCGCAGCGTTCCGCCTCGACGATTTCCGCTCCGGTGGTGGTGCTGGGCCCCTGGTCGCGCGGGCGCAGCTATGGGGTGCTGAAGAAGAGCCCCGGCCCTGAGCTGGACCGCGCCCACGAGACCCTGCTGGGCGACTTTGCCCTGGCCCTGGCCAGCTGGGCCAAGCGCGAGACGGGCGCGTTCGTCTGTTGCTTCCCGCTGGGCGGCAAGGGCGGCGCGGCGATCACCCGCGTGCGCCACATGGGCGAGGAAGAGCTTGGCCCGGTGGCGCTGGCCGCCGTGGTGCTGGTGGGATCCGAGGCGGTGGCGGCGATGGGGGGGCGGCTGCACCGGCTGATCGACCAGTTGCCAGATCCGGCCCTGCCCGAGACAGGCGACGCCGCCGCGACCCTGGACCTGACCCGCCCGCCGGCAGCGGCGGCCATTCCCGACCCCGGCCTGGCCTGGGCCGACCAGATCGTTGCCGTCAGCCGCGACCCCGAGGGCGTGCTGCAGGCGCTGCTGGAAGGCGTGATCCCGCCCGAGCAGGCCGCGCGCATCGACGGCTGGGCCTCGACCGCCGCCCTGCCGGAGAACGGCCAGTTCAGCCCCGCGGGCTTTTTCCGCCTGATGGTGCACGAGGGCGCCTTGCCGGCCGCACGGCCGCGCCGGGCCGCGGGCTCGGTCAGCGGCGGCAAGCTGGCCATCGAGGAGACCCCGCCGCCGCCCGCCTGGCAGGCCTGGTCGACACTGGCGGCTTCGCCCGCCACCCGCGTCGCCGCCGAAGCCGCGCCCTGGGACCGGAGCTGGACCGACACCCCCGCCGCCGACGTCATCGCCTTCGCCGCCATCGCCGCCTGCAAGCGGCTGGACGCGGAAGGGCGCGTGGCCCTGTTGCTCGCCATCGCCGAACTGGCCGCCGCCGCGAAGGGCGACCTGCGCGCGGGGCTTGAGGGCGGCTTCAGCGAAGCCCTCGCCGCCCTTGTGCGCGCCGCCGATCCGGCCGCCGCGGCCGGCTATATCCGGGCGCTGAGCGCCGCGCCGGGGCCGCTGACGCCGGCCATCGAG
>CAZRKY010000291.1:0-3308 GCA_964600375.1 uncultured Caulobacteraceae bacterium
GCCCCTTCGGATGGTTCTTCAGGAGCTGGATTAGAACCGGGATGCCGGTGGCCAGAGTGACAACGATCCCCAGCATAATGACGATATTCATGCGCGACCTTCGCGTTTCCCAAGGCGGTAAAGGCGCACACGCCGCCTACCGTCCCCCAATTGGCGCGGATAGGACCACGTGAAATGTGGGTTTACAAGCAGTAACCCTGGGTGAGCGACGCTAACTCAGCGTGTCTGCAAGCCTTTGGGCGGCTTGGGAAAACACGGTTCTACCGGACGCCCGCCATCATCTTCTTGAGGATGGGCGAGAACAGCAGAAGCACCCCGCCGGTGATCACGGCGGCCCAGCCGATCTGGTTGAAGACCGACTGGTAGAGGTCCAACTGGGCCGAGGGATCGACCACCACGCCGCCGACCGTCGCGCTTGAGGTGGCCTTGGCCACGACCCCCGCCAGGGTGTGGGCCAGTGCGCTCGACAGGAACCACACGCCAAGCATTAGCCCCACGATCCGCGGCGCCGACAGCTTGGTGATCATCGACAGGCCGATCGGGGACAGGAACAGCTCCGCCACCGAGTGGATGACATAGGCGATAGCCAGCCAGGTGAAGGCGACGCGGAAGTCCGGTCCGGCCTGGGTCTCGATGGCCCACACCAGGGCCAGGAACCCAGCGCCCACAAGGGCCAGGGCGATCGAGAACTTGTAAGGCGTCGGGGGCTCCAGCCCGCGCCGGCCAAGGCCTGCCCACATGGCGGCGAACAGCGGCCCAAGGATGATGATGCAGAGCGGATTGACGAAGTGGGCTTGGCCCGCGGTCAGCCACGACGGCAGGTTCACCGAGCGGTCGGCGAACAAGGTCAGGCTGGAGCCGGCCTGTTCGAACAGCGTCCAGAACAGCACTGAGAAGATCGACAGGATCAGCGCGACCAGCATGCGCGAGCGCTCGGCGCCCTTCAGCCAGAAGGTCGAGAACACCAGCATGGCGGCGAACAGGGCTGGCGCCAGCCAAAGCAGGACGGTCTCGACCAGTTCCTGGCGCTGGATCAGCAGCCAGATCGGCACCACCGCGACGACGCCCAGGATGTAGAACCAGGCCTCCAACGGCACGCCGGCGATCTTGCGCTCAAGCCGCTCGGGCACGGGCGGACCGGCGCGCCCCTCAAGCCACCCCTGACCGAGCTGGAAGACCAGCAGCCCCAGCAGCATGCCGATGCCCGCTAGGCCGAAGCCGTACTTCCAACCATAGGTAATCCCGATCCAGCCGCAGAGCAGCTGGGACAGCAGCGAACCCAGGTTCACGCCGACGTAGAAGAGGGTGAAGCCGGAGTCCCGCCGCGGGTCGTCCTGCTCGTAGAGCGCGCCCACCACGGCGGAGATGTTGGCCTTCAGGAAGCCCACCCCCACGATGATCAGGCTGAGCGCGGCGAACAGGATCCCCTCGCCGGGGATGTCGCGTTCGACCCGGGTGGTGAATTGGCCGAGCGGCGTGTGCTCGGGAATTGAGGACGCCACGGCGGCGTCGCGGGTGACGCCTTCCGGGCTGATGGTGATGGGCGTGGGCGCACCGCTTGGACCTTGGGCCAGCAACTGCCGGTCCTGGCCGCGACCGTCCGCGGTGACGGTGTACTCGGTCCCCCCGATGGTCAGGTACTGCTTCCCGCCGCCGCCCTCGAAGGCCATGGTGAAGTGGCCGGCGACCAGCAGCAGGGCGCCGATGGTCACGGCCTTGCGCGCCCCTAGCCAGCGGTCGGCGATGGCCCCGCCGATAATCGGCGTCAGGTACACCAGCGCGGCGTAGGCGGCGTAGAGCCCCTGGGCCTCGGTGTCCTCGAACAGCATGTGCTGGACCAGGAACAGCACCAGCAAGGTGCGCATGCCGTAGTAGGAGAAGCGCTCCCACATCTCGGCGAAGAACAGGACCACCAGGCCCCGGGGATGGCCGAGAATCGTCTTGCGCTCAGGCGCGGCCGGCAGGGTCGTGTCGGTCACGTCGGAATCTCCTCACCTCTTGGAGGCAAGGGAGCGGAATGCGCGGCCCGATGCAAGCGCTCGGGCTACAGTCCCGCCATGTCGATGACGAAGCGATAGCGAACGTCGCTCTTCTCGACGCGGGCCCAGGCCTCGTTGACTTGGTCGGGCTTGATCAGCTCGATGTCCGAGACGATCCCGTGTTCGGCGCAGAAGTCGAGCATCTCCTGGGTCTCGCGGATGCCGCCGATGGGCGAGCCGGCCAGGCGACGGCGGCGCGACAGCAGGGCCAGGGAGAACACCGGCAGGGGCTCGGCGGCGAGGCCCAGCATCACCATGGTCCCGTCGCGCCCCAGCAACTGGATCAGGCGGTTGACGTCGGCCGGGGCCGAGACGGTGTTGATGATCAGGTCGAACCGCATCACCGCGGCCTTCATCGCCTCGGCGTCGGTGGTGATCAGGAAGTCGTGGGCGCCCATGGCCAGCGCATCGGCCTTCTTGCGATCCGACGTCGACAGCACCGTGACCTCGGCGCCCAACGCGACCGCCAGCTTCACCGCCATGTGGCCCAGGCCGCCCAGGCCCACGACGCCGACCTTCTTGCCGGGGCCCGCCTCCCAGGTTTTCAGCGGCGACCAGGTGGTGATGCCGGCGCAGAGCAGCGGCGCGGCCTCGGCCATCGAAAGGGCGTCGGGGATGCGCAGGACGAAGTGCTCGTTGACGACGATCTTGTCGGAATAGCCGCCCATGGTCGGGCGCCCGGCCTTGTCGGTGCCGCCGTAGGTGCCGACCATGTTGGTGCAGAACTGCTCCTCGCCGCGCTGGCACTCGTGGCAGGTGCGGTCGGAATCGACCATGCAGCCGACGCCGACCCGGTCGCCGACCTTGTGTTGGGTGACTTCGGCGCCGACCGAGGCGACCACGCCGACGATCTCGTGGCCGGGCACGAAGGGGTATTTGGTGCGCCCCAGCTCGTTCTTCCCGATGTGCAGGTCCGAGTGGCAGATGCCGCAGAACTGGATGTCGATGACCACGTCCTTGGGACCCGGATCCAACCGTTCGATGGCGATGGGGGCGAGCGCGCCGGTGGCGTCGGGGCAGGCGATGGCCTTGGCGGGGATCATTTCAGTTTTCCAATCAGGGCCTGGGCGGCGGCCGGGTTGCGGACCTTGGCGCCCGAGATGAAATACACATACGCGTCGCCGCGTTCAGCCCAGCCTTTAGCCTGTTCGGCGTAGGCGTCCAGTTCCGCTGGCGTCACCCCGGTCTTCAGCTTCTCGCGCGACGACATGACCCGGGCATAGGCAAAGTCCGCCGTCGCCTCGTCGATCTCGGGGAAGTCCTCGTCCA
>CAZRKY010000292.1:0-3303 GCA_964600375.1 uncultured Caulobacteraceae bacterium
ACTACACGCTCGGCGACTGGACGGCGTTCGCGCGCTGGTCCTACGTGCCCGAGCTGTGCGACGCCCTGCTGGCGTCGGTCGGCACGGCGGCGGCGTGCAACGCCGGCGATTACGGCCAGATGAACCCGGCGGCCACCTACGTCGACGCCTCGGTCCGTTGGGCCGTCACCGACAACTTCCAGGTGACGGGCTTCATCGGCAACCTGTTCGACGACCTGCCCCCGCAGACCCTGGGCGGCACCGTCCTGCAGGCTAACACCGACGTGCAGCTGTACCGTCCGCTGGGCCGGACCTTCTCGATCTCGGCCAAGCTGCGGTTCTAGAGCAACGTCCTGAGCGCAAGACCTGGGGCGGCGAGCATCTCCGGCTCGCCGCCCCTTCTTTTCGAGTCGCTCAGAAGTCGATGGCCGTCTCGAACTTGCGGCGGCCCATGGCGAAGGTGGTCTTGGTGGTCTTGATGGTGTCGTCGTCGACGAAGACCTCGTTGACCAGGGCGTAGTAGTCCTCGATGTCGCGGACCTGGGCGATGACGATGTAGTCGGCCGCGCCCGAGACGGCCCAGCACTGCATGATCTCGGTCACGCCCTGCATCTTTCGTTCGAAGCGGCCGCGGGTGGCCTCGGTCAGGCGCTCGAGCGTCACCTCGATGAAGACGGTGAGCGGCCGCGGCGTCTCGCGCGGGTTGACCAGCACCACCTCGGCCAGGATGACGCCGCTCTCGCGCAGGCCCTGCAGCCGCCGCTGGCAGGTCTGCAGCGTCAGGCCCACGGCCTCGGCCAGCTCGGCGATCGAACGGCGGCTGTTGCGCTGCAGTTCGTTGAGCAGGCGGCGGTCCGCCGCATCCAGATTTCGCTTTCCGGTCATCTGGTGATTTTTCCCATCCGTTGCCAGCATGCAAGCAGAATTCCTGAACTGGCGGTTCGGATTGAGATCAAAATCCCAGATTTCGGCCCAATCTGATCGCAGTGGAGCAAGCATTGCGTGAAGGGAAGCGGCCGAGATGAAGATAAGGGCCGAGATCATCATCGAGCTGAACGCCGAGGATTTCATCGCCGCGGCCGAGCACCAGCGCCAGATCCAGGCCCTGCATGCCGGCGTGGCCGCCGCCTATCCCGACGCGGTCCTGCACCTGCGCGAGCGGCGCGAACGCAAGATGTCGCGGCGGATCTACGAGGAGCGTCCGGTCTTTCACCACACTGGCCGGGTCAGCGAGTACGCCGAATGAGACGGCGCGATTCCCTGCTGGCCTGCCTGGAGCTGTTCCGGCGCAACACGCCCGACCTGTGGGTGAACAACATCCTGACCTTCCTCTACGTGTGCGAGAACGAAGGGCTGAACATCAAGGAGCTGGCCCAGCTGGCGCGGCTGTCGGAGCCGACGGCGTCGCGCTCGATCCGCTCGTTCGCCACCCCCTCGACGCCCGGGGTGCTGAAGCCGGCCCTGGGTCTGGTCGAATTGAGCGAGAACCCCGACGACGGGCGCGGGCGGCTGATCCACCTGACCGACAAGGGCCGCGAACTGGCCCACGAACTTGACCGCCTGATCGCCCAGGCCCGCCCGATATTCGCCGATACCGCCGGCGCCGACCGGCCGGCCGCTGGCCACGAAGGGCCGCGTTCCGCCGCGGGCTGATCCTGCCTTTCGTCCCCCTTCCGCCGAGAGCTGACCATGCCGTTCCGAGCCCTGCTCTGCGCCGCCGTCGCGGCCTGCGCCCTGATGAGCCACAGCCCCGCCCTGGCCGACCCCGAACTGGGGGACGAGGCCGCGGCGAGCACCGCATCCGTTCAGACCGCCGACGTCCGGCAGGTGATCGCCGCGGAGCGAGCCTTCGCCGCCGATGCGGCGCAGAAGGGCGTCGACGCCGCGTTCCGCGCCCATGTCGCGCCCGACGGCGTGCTGTTCCGGCCCGACCCCGTCAACGGCCTGGCCTGGATGGACGCCCAGCCGGTCGATCCGCCGGGAACGCCGCCGCAGACGGGCCTGAGCTGGTGGCCGGTCTATGCCGGGATCGCGGCCTCGGGCGACCTGGGCTTCACCACCGGACCGTGGCGGATCGCCGACCGGGGCGGCTACTACCTGACCCTGTGGCGGCGTCAGGCGGACGGATCGTGGAAGTTCGCCCTGGACCACGGCCCCCGGCTGCAGCTTCCGTCCCCCGGCGCAGAGCCCGCGGGCCCCGGCGGCCCGGTCCAGGTCCTGGCCGTCCCCGACGCGCTGGACCAGTGGCGCGGCGAAGAGGCGACCGGCGGCGCAGCCGGCGGCCTTCACAGCCTGCAGGCGGCGGAGGATCAGCTGGCCGCCGCGGCCGCGACCGACCTGGCCGGCGCCTATGCGCCCGTGCTGGCAGACGACACCCGGATGATGGGCGCCGCCGGCGGAGGACAGCCGGCGGTGGGCGCCCAGGCCGTGGCCGCCGAGCTGGCGCGCCGGCCCCGCCAGGTGCGCTTCGCCCGGCTTGCGGCGGAGATCTCGGCCGCCGGCGACCTGGCCTACAGCTATGGCGACGCCGCCTGGACCGGCCCCGACGGGGCGCCGGCCCGCGGTCACTATGTGCGCATCTGGCAGCGGCGCCCCGGCGGCTGGCGCCTGGTCATCGACGAGATCGTCCCCGCCCCGCCCAGGGGGCCGGCGGGGGGATAGGCGGGGCTGTTGTTGGGTTGTGAATGCGGCCGCGGCTAACCGGCCTTCTCCAGGCTGCGCAAGCGGAACTGTTCGCGCGAAGCCGTCAGTGACATTCAGTGGCTCCTGCCCAACCCCGGCAGGGTCCGAATGCTGCCGAAGACGCGCCAGTGACCCAGTTTGAATTCATTTCCGCGTTTATTTCGATCCTGTTCGGGATGGGACTGGCTCATCTGCTCACCGGAGCGATCAGGCAGACCTACCGCGGCGGGGTCGGATTCCAGCGAGCCGCCTACACGCTCAACACCCTGGTCGGCCTGGCGCTGAACTGGTGGGTGATGTTCCTCTGGAAGGACTCGGTGCACTGGTCGTTCCTGGCTTTCCTCGTGCTCGTGCTCTGGGCGCTTGCGTTCTTCGCCATGGCGGTTGCGCTCTACCCGCCGGGCCAGGAATCCGCCGACCGTTTCGAGACGCATCGCACGGTCTACCTTGGAGTGTGGCTCGTCGCCCTGACCATTGACGTGGCACAGACGGCCATTCGCGGGCAGCTGCTCCAGCCCTGGTATTATCTTCTGCTGGTGGGCCATTACGCCGTGCTGGCGGGGATCGGGATAGTGATGCGCAACGCGACGTTTCACACGGCGTTGGCCGCCTACTTCCCGCTCAGTCAGCTGATCTGGTCGC
>CAZRKY010000293.1:0-3295 GCA_964600375.1 uncultured Caulobacteraceae bacterium
CTCGGTCTGCGCGCGGGTGGTGCGCAATCCGAGGAAGAACGTGCCCATCGCCACCTTCGGCGGCGTGGGCCTGGCGGCCCTGATCTACATCGGCGCCAGCGCCGCGGTGTTCGGGGTGCTGCCGGCCACGGTGCTGGCGGCCTCCAGCGCGCCCTTCGCCGATGTCGCGGCCAAGCAGGTCGGCGCCCCCATCGCGGGCCTCCTGGCGGCCTGCGCGGTGTTCAAGGCGTCGGGCACTTTGGGCGGCTGGGTCATGGTCACGGCCCAGACCACCCAGGCCGGCGTCGAGGCGGGCTATCTGCCCAAGATGCTGTCCCGGCCCGACACGCCCCACACCCCGACGCGCGAGCTGCTGATTCTGGGCGTGCTGATGACCCTCATCGGCTTCGCGACCATCCAGCCGACCATCGCCCAGCAGTTCGGGGTGCTGATCAATGTCGCCACCAACCTGTCGCTGGCGGTCTACGGCCTGTGCTGCATCGCGCTGTTGCGCTGGTCGGGCGAGCTTGAACACCGCGTGCTGACCGCCCGGGTCTGCGCCGTGCTGGGCTTCGCCTTCGCGGTGTGGGCCATCGCCTCCGGCGACCCCGAGATGCTCAAGGTCCAGGGCGTGCTGTTCCTGGTCAGCCTGCCGATCTATGGGCTGATCTGGTGGGCGGCGCGGCGACGGACGGCCCCGGCGACGACCTGACGCCAATCGGCGCCTGATCGCGGAACGCAGCCCTGCTAAACCCCTGCTGCTGACCTGCAAACAGCCTGTTCAGACCCGTCGTCAGACCCTGTTCAGGGCCACTATCACATTGAAAACACATGCACTTTTTCGTCGTAAGACGACAAAAGCGGTCGTGTTTCACGTGAAACCCCAAACGCGCGTCATCGCTCCACCTGCGTGACATCACGGTGGCGACGACGGCCTGAGCCCTGAGCAGTCCTAGTAGAAGATCTCGTCCGACTTCGACGGCGGCGGCTGGGTCGGGTTGGTGGCCGGGTCGTAGGGCTGCGGCTCGGCCGGGGTGGCGGCGGCGTCCGGATCAACCGGCGTAGCGGCGGCCGCGGCCGCATCGGCGGCGGCCTGGTCGGCCGTGGGAGCCGTGGGCTCCGGCGGGGTGACCTCAGGCTGCGAGGTCTGCTCGGCCGAGTTCTGACCACAGGCCGCCAGCAACAGGGCGGCCGCCCCAAGGGCCACAAGGCCGGCAATTTTCGCGCGCATCGTCTTCAGGTCCCCTCTCGGGCGCGGAGTTTCGCGCCTGCCCTATATAGCGCGTCCTTTAACGCTCGCCGCAAGCGGGGCAAGTCGGATCGGCGACGACCGTGCTTTTCCGCGCACGCCACTCCAGCGCGTCAAGGCGCAACAGCTCGCCCCTCTGGTCAGGCCCGGCGCCCGTGACCAGCTTCACCGCCGCCAGCGCCGCGGCCGAGCCCACCACGCCCGCCAGGGCCCCGACCACGCCGACCCGTTCACAGGTCTCGGCGTCCGGTGGAACCTCGGACACGAGGCAGCGATAGCAAGGCCGCCCGGCCAGCACCGCCACCATCCCCTCCCAGCGCCCGATGGCGGCGGCGATCAGGGGAACCTCCGCCGCGACACAGGCGTCCGACACGACCAGCCGGGTCTCGAAGCTGTCGGTCCCGTCGATCACCAGGTCCCAGCCGCGCAGGATGGAGGCGGCGTTCCCGGCGTCGATCCGGCGGTTGATCGCCTCGACGGCGACTTCGGGATTGAGATCGGCCAGGCGGCGCTTGGCCTCCTCGACCTTGGAGCGGTAGAGATCGCTTTCGCCGAAGATCACCTGGCGCTGGAGGTTCGACAGCGCCACCACATCGTCGTCGACAAGGCCGAGCCGGCCCACCCCCGCGGCCGCCAGATAGAGCGCGGCCGGCGAACCGATTCCCCCGGCGCCGACCAGCAGCACCGAGGCGGCCTTCAGCTTCTGCTGCCCCGGCCCGCCGACCTCGCGCAGCACCAGGTGACGGGCGTAACGTTCGACTTCACGGTCGGAGAAGGGCTCGCGGGGCATGACGCGCACATAGGCGCACGCACGCGGCGATGGAAAGGGCTGCTAGGCGAACACGTCGGCCGCGCCGCCGCCCGCGTGCTTGGCGCGCTGCAGGTCAGCCAGGGTGAAGGCCATGCGCATGACCAGCACCGCCAGCACCAGCCGCGCCGACAGGGCCGCGATCACCATGATCATCCCGAGCCCCGGCCCGCGCCCCTGTTCCGCGGCCGCAAGTTGGGTTCCGATGCTCGAGAGTATGGTGGAGGCAATCCACAGGCCCCACCACCAGCGCAGCAGAGTCGAACCATGCCGGCTCATCTGCGCGGAACTCGCGTCCCACGTCTCCTGCATGTAGCCGAAGGGCTTCCAGAGCGAGGCGATGGGAACAAAGTACCAGCCGATCGCCCAGCCCGGACTCGCGTTCATGGACGGCTTGAAGGTGCGGGCGTTGGCCACCACCCGCCAGGTCCAGACCGCGAAGGCGACGGCCGCGACCACGTAGCAGCCCATCAACACCACATCGGACGCGCCCGCGTACGAAGCCACGGACACCGCCCCGTTCAACAGGGCGGCGACGATCCCCAGGTTGGCGACGATCGCGGCCATGAACAGACCCTGGGTGATCGCCACGGCGAAGGCGTACGGCCGCGCATCCTGGTAGCGGCTGTCAGTGCGACTCATCGGTGAACTCCCCAGCGACTACACACGCTAACCGCGTGACGGCTCGTCGCAAGGGGGTATCAGGCGGGGCTGAGGCGGTAATGGCTGACCGCCCATTCGCGACCGCCCGAATCCCCGAACAGCCCGGCGGTGGCCAGGAAGAAAAGCCGCCAGCGGTGGCGCCAACGCGCCGCGTCGCGGCCGTAGACGTCCTTGAGGATGGCGTCGATGGCGGGGCCGGCGGCGTCGAAATTGGCCAGCCACTGCTCGGCCGTGCGCCGGTAGTTGTCGCCGCTCCAACGCCATTCTTGCTCGACCGAAAAGAGGTCCGGGAAGCAGCGGATCAGCCCGTGGCTGGGCATGATGCCGCCAGTGAAGAAGTGCTGGGCGATGAAGTCGGAACGGTCGCCCGCGTCGAAGCGATAGGGCGTCGAACGATGGGTGAAGACGTGGAGGAACATGCGCCCTTCAGGCTTCAGCCACCCCTTGGCCCGGGTCAGCAGCGCGCGCCAGTTGGCCATGTGCTCGAACATCTCCACCGAGACGATGCGGTCGAAGGTCTGGTCGATGGCGAAGTCATTCATGTCGGCGGTGACGACCGACAGGTTGGTCAGGCCGCGGCTGGCCGCCTGACCCTC
>CAZRKY010000294.1:0-3289 GCA_964600375.1 uncultured Caulobacteraceae bacterium
ACCACGAGCCCGCGATCCTGGGTCAGGTTGACCGGCGCTGCTTCGGACAAGCCGGGGGCGACATCGATCCCTTCGCCGCCATCGAGGCGTACAAGCCCTACCTCGCGCGCCAGCTTGCCGGCGGGACACACCTGGCGGCCATGACGCGCCACATGCTCGGGCTCATGCACGGGCGACCGGGCGCGCGCACCTATCGGCGCATACTGACGGTGGACTCGATCGTCACAGGCGCCGGCATTGAAGTGGTGGACCGCGCCGTGGACGCCGTTCGACAAGCCGAGGCGGCCCGCGCCGCCGCCCGTGTGGAGGCCGCCTAGGGCCGCAGAATGAGCGCGGTCGGCGTCGCTTCGAAGCGGGAAAGACGCCCGAGGTAGCTCATGCCCAGCAGCGAGGCCGACAGGCCTTCGCGCAACACCAGGGCCTGGACCTTCTCGACCCGGGCCCCGGCGACCGAGACATAGTCAAGCTCGACCATAGCCGCCCGGATCGTGCCCGAAGCCGTGGTCACCGGCCGGTCGTAGTCGAGGGTCTCGAGATCAAGTCCAAGCCGTTGGGCGTCCGGACCAGTCAGGGCGACGGTCGTCGCGCCGGTGTCGACCAGGAAACGGACGGCCTTGCCGTTGACCGTCGCCTCCGCCCAGAAGTGGCCATCAGCGGCCTTGACGAGGGAGGCGGGTCCGCCCGTTGCGGGCGCGGCGGACGCGGCCGGGACGACACTCGCGGCGGCTTCAGCGCGAGCGGCGGCGGCCTGGCTGCGGGCTTCAAGGACGGAAACGGCCTGGGCCGCAGCCAGCGCGGAGGCGACGGCGGCACAGATGATGGCGGCGGACTTCAGCATGGCACTCGTCGAACCCACGCCGCTTCTCGACGCCGCAGGACACTACCGGAGATGGGTTTGCATTCCGTGAACGCCGCCTCAGGCGAGGCCCAGCTTCCTCGGATCGATCCGGCCCTTGCGGTCGGGAAGCTCGGACATGAGCCGGTCCCGGGTATCGCCCGGAAGCTTCGCCCACGCCGCGATTTCATTGAGCGTGCGGAAGCAGCCAAGGCAGAGGCCGCTTTCGCCATCGACGATGCAGACCTTCACGCAAGGCGTCGGGATCGGCTTTGGCGGCGCGCTTGGCGGTGAATTCATGGCCATCCGATAACTGTTCTGTGATTGCGTTACAAGAGTTTCATTACATTACACAACAGTAACACGGAAGATTCTTTCAAGTATTTAACTTGCCCGTCGCGCGCCGTTTGCTCATGGTCCGCTCGTTCCCTCGGAACCAATAGCAACAACATCCTCAGGAGACCCCCAATGCGCGCCCTGTCCCTCGCCATCGCCGCCGCCGTCAGCCTTGCGTCCGCCGGACTGGCCTTCGCCGCCTCCGATCGTGTCACCGACAGCCAGTATCTGGCTGCCGCCCGTTGCAGCGGCCTGGCGGAAGGGTCCGGGCAGTCCTCCGACGCCTTCAACGCCTTCCTGAAGTCCCAGGCCAAGGGCCGCAGCGGCGCCATCGCCGACCGCGCGGACGTCGCCCGCGATAAGGCCCGCCACGCGGCCCGGATCGCCAATGAAACGCAGAAAGCCACCTTCGCCCAGGAATTGCGCGGCGCCTGCGCCGCCTACCAGGCCGGCTAGTTCGGGCCCCCTCCCCCCGGACTTACCCATACACGCCCGCAAAGAGGCGGTTCTTCCCTCTGGACCTTTCAAGCCCCGGCCGCGGCCGGGGCTTTTTGTCGCCGGCGTCCAGTGGGCTTAACGCGGCAGCGTTTCGCGCCTAGTCAGGACATCGATATCGGGAGGGCGGCATGGCCGGCGCGGAATTTCTTCAACTCGAGCGGCGCGGACCCATCGCGGTCCTCACCTTGAACCGGCCCGACAAGCTGAACGCCATGCCCGAGGTGGAGGACGGCGACGCCTTCCGCGCCATGTGCGAAGCCATCGATGCCGACCCGGCCATCCGCTGCGCCATCATCACAGGCTCGGGCCGGGCCTTTTCCGCCGGCGGCGACGTCAAGGCGATGCAATCCCGCTCGGAACTCTTCGAAGGCGGCGGGATGGCCATCCGCGAGCGCTATCGCCGCATCGTCCATCGCATTGTCCGCTCGATCTACGAGCTGCAGGTCCCGCTCATCGCCGCGGTCAACGGACCCGCGGTGGGCCTCGGCTGCGACCTGGCGGGATTGGCCGACATCCGCATCGCCTCCGACCGGGCGCGCTTTGACGTGCCGTTCCTGAAGCTCGGGATCATCCCCGGCGACGGCGGGGCCTGGCTCCTGCCGCGCACGATCGGATATGCGCGGGCGGCCGAACTGTTGTTCACCGGGGACCTGATCGACGCCGCCACGGCCGCCGAGTGGGGTCTCGTCAGCCGCGTCGTGCCCCACGACACCCTCATGGACGAAGCGATGGCGCTGGCGACCCGCATCGCCGCCCAGCCGCCGCACGCGCTGAGACTGGCCAAGACCCTCCTGCGCCAGGGCCGCGAGAGCTCCTACGAGGCGGTGCTGGAGATGTCCGCCTCGGCCCAGGCGCTATCGCACCTGACGGACGACCACCTTGAGGGCGTCACTGCCCACATCGACAAGCGCCCCGCCGACTTCAAGGGCCGCTGATCGTCCCGCCTACTTCGTCGCGGGCGCAGGCGGGGTCGGGCGGCGCACGCCAGCGCGCTGGCCGGGCTTCATGAACTTGACCAGAACCCGTTGGCCGATCAGCAGCGGTGCCCCTTCGGCCGAGACAACGACCTCGACCACCCGCTCGTCGCTGCGCTCGGACGGGTCGTCGGATTGCAGCTTGCGGGCGCCGAACATGGCGGCCCGACGCAGGACCCGGCCGGTGTAGAGCTTGGTCTCGTCGGCTTCGGGGACGATCTCCACTTCCTGGCCCACGGCGACGGCGGGGATCGAGGCCTCGACGATCTCGGCGCGCACGATGCGCGGGGCGTCGGGCTCGAGGTCAAACATGTTGGAGACGTTCAGGGTCGAGGCGCCGGCGCCCGGGTTGGCGTAGCGGCGCACGATGCGACCCGACATGGGCGCGCGAATGACGGTCAGTTCGAGGTTGTACTGGGCCTCGCCGAGGCGCGCGCGGGCGGTCGAGACGGCGGCCTGCTGGGCGCCCAGATTGGCCTGGGCGGTCGCGATGGCGTCGCGGGCCTGGTCCATCTTCTGGGCGGCGACATAGTTGGACGCGACCAGTCGGCTCAGGCGGTCATATTCGCGCTGGGCCGTGCGAATCTGGACCTGGGTCGCGGCTATCTGGGCGGCCGCCTGGCGAACCTCGGCGGACGCGCGCTGC
>CAZRKY010000295.1:0-3279 GCA_964600375.1 uncultured Caulobacteraceae bacterium
CCGGCCTCGAGGCGCGGCGCACTGGGGTTGGCGGTCGCCGCGCCCGTGGCCGCCGCGCTGCCGCGATAGGGCGGCGCAGGCGTGGGCGTCGGGGTCGAGGTGGTCGGCGCCGGCATGGGCGCCGGCATCGGGGAGGGAACCGGCGCGGTCTGGGCCAGGGCCGGAGAAGCGAAGATCAAGGCGGCGGCAGCGCCGCTCAGCATGAGCGTCGAACGCATGGGGTGCATCCTTTGAGATTCGCGGCGCAGTGGGCCGCTCCCACCCAAAACACACCACCCCGCTCAAGGGTTGCGAATCTCGCCCAAGGTCATTTCTGGGCGAGGAGAAGGCGCCGCGGGCTGGCGGCGCCCCATTTCGTCGCTAGTCCTCGCGAACGCGCTTCTTGCGGAAGGAGGGGTTCAGCACCTGCTTGCGCAGACGGATCGACTTGGGCGTCACCTCGACCAGTTCGTCCTCGTCGATGTAGGCGATGGCCTGTTCCAGCGTCGGGCGGCGCGGCGGGGTGAGGCGGATCGCCTCGTCCTTGCCGGAGGCGCGCACGTTGGTCAGCTGCTTGGCCTTCATCGGATTGACGTCGAGATCGTCGATGCGCGAGTTCTCGCCGATGATCATGCCCTGGTAGGCCTTCTCGCCGGCGCCCACGAACATGACGCCGCGGTCTTCCAGGTTCCACAGGGCGAACGAGGCGGTCTCGCCGTCGCAGTTGGAGATCAGCACGCCCTTGGTGCGGCCCTCGATATAGCCCTTGTGCGGCTCGTAGTGGCTGAACACGCGGTTCAGCACGCCCGAACCACGCGTGTCGGTCAGGAACTCGCCCTGGTAGCCGATCAGCGAGCGCGACGGCGCCATCAGGGTGATGCGGGTCTTGCCCGCGCCGGACGGTCCCATGTCCTTCAGCTCGGCCTTGCGGGCCGACAGCTTCTCGATGACCACGCCCGAGAATTCGTCATCCACGTCGATGACCACTTCCTCGATCGGCTCAAGCCGCTGGCCGGTCTCCTCATCGGTGCGATAGACCACGCGGGGACGCGAGATCGAGACCTCGAAACCCTCGCGACGCATGGATTCGATCAGCACGCCCAGCTGCAGCTCGCCGCGGCCGGCGACCTCGTAGGCGTCCTTGCCCCCGGTCTCGGTGACCCGGATGGCGACGTTGGACTCGGCTTCCTTCAAGAGGCGGTCGCGGATGACCCGCGACTGCACCTTGGAGCCTTCGCGGCCGGCCAGGGGGCTGTCGTTCACCGACACGGTCATGGAGATGGTCGGTGGATCGATCGGCTGGGCGGGCAGGGCCTCGGTCAGGCTGGGCTCGCACAGGGTGTCGGCCACGGTGGCCTTCGACAGGCCGGCGATGGCGACGATGTCGCCGGCCTCCGCTTCGTCGATCGGCTGGCGCTTCAGGCCGCGGAAGGCGAGGATCTTGGTGATCCGGCCCTTTTCGATTTCCTCGCCGTCGCGGTTCAGCGCCTTGATGGCCATGCCCGGCTTGAAGGTGCCCGCCTCGACGCGGCCCGTCAGGATGCGTCCCAGGAACGGATCGCTTTCGATCAGCACCGCCAGCATCTGGGCCGGCTCGGCGGCGCGGCTGACCGCCTTGGGCGCCGGCACGTGCTTGACGATCAGGTCGTAGAGCGGGGCCAGGCCGTTGCGCTCGTCATCCATGTTGACCACCGCCCAGCCCTCCTTGCCCGAGGCGTAGAGGTGGGGGAAATCGAGCTGCTCGTCGGTGGCGCCGATGGCGGCGAACAGGTCGAAGGTGTCGTTCAGGATGCGCTCGGGATCGGCGTGGGCGCGATCGACCTTGTTGAGCACCAGGATCGGCTTGAGGCCCAGCTTGAGCGCCTTGCCCAGCACGAACTTGGTCTGGGGCATGACGCCTTCCTCGGCATCGACCAGCAAGAGGCAGCCGTCAACCATGCCCAGGATGCGCTCGACCTCGCCGCCGAAGTCGGCGTGACCAGGCGTGTCGATGATGTTGATCCGGGTATCGCCGGCCTCGCCATGCCAGAGCACCGACGTGGCCTTGGCCAGGATGGTGATGCCGCGCTCGCGTTCCTGGTCATTGGAGTCCATGGCGCGCTCGACGGTCGCCTCATTTGCTCGGAAGACGCCCGACTGGGCGAGCAGCTGGTCCACCAGCGTGGTCTTGCCGTGGTCGACGTGGGCGATGATGGCGATGTTGCGGAGATTCATGACGGACGGAGCGAACGCGGCGGGGAGGCCGCGATGCCTTTCAAGACTGGCGGATACGGGGAAGCGCGCGCCAGATACACGACGGGCGCGCGAAAGGCTAGGGCGCGGGCGCCGCGGAGCGAGGCTTTAGCCCCGCGCCGCGGCCCAAATACGTCAGGCGTCAGCCGCCTCGCGTCAGTTTGCTCGCCTTGCCCATGGTCCACAGGTAAAGCCCGAGCGTCACCACGGCGAACGAGATCGCGCCCACAATCACCCCCGTGGGGCCGAAGCTGTCCGGCACGACGGAAAGCGGCGTGCCGTTGTTGGTGCTGACGATCAGGCCCGCCAGGACCACGCCAAACAGGCTCTCGCCCACGATCAGGCCGGAGGCCAGCAGCACGCCCAGCCGCTTGCGCGCTTCGGCGTCGGGGTGGCGAGCGGCCCACTTGTCGTAGAACCAGCCCAGGATGGCGCCGACCACCACCGCGGCGGTCGTGGCCATGGGCAGGTAGATGCCGATGCCCACCGCCAGCGGCGGCAGGCGGATCGCCTTCACCCGTCCGAGGAACTCGTCCAGCAGGATGACCACCACGCCCAAGCCGGCGCCGTAGCCGATCAGGTCCCAGCGCAGGTCGCCGGTGATCACGCCCTTGGCCAGCGAGGAAATCAGCGTGGCCTGCGGGGCCGGCAGGGGCTCGACCCCGGCGATGGTGCTGACCGGGCCGCCGGCGAAGCCGTAGGCGGTGTTGAGCAGGTCCAGAATCGGGGGAATGACCGCCGCGCCCGCCAGCACCCCGATCATCAGGGCGAACTGCTGCCGCCAGGGCGTCGCCTCGACCAGCTGACCGGTCTTGAGGTCCTGCAGGTTGTCGTTGGAGATGGTGGCGATGGTGAACACCACCGCTGTGGCGAAGAGCGCGAAGGCGACCACCGAGGGATCGGCCGGGATGCCCAGCAGGGTCATGGCGCCCAGCAACAGCAGCGACGCGGCGATCACCGCCAGGATGCCGACGCCCGAGACCGGGCTGTTGGACGAACCGATCAGGCCGGCCATGTAGCCGCATACCGCCGCAACCAGGAAGCCGATGACCACGGTGTAGAGCAGCG
>CAZRKY010000296.1:0-3259 GCA_964600375.1 uncultured Caulobacteraceae bacterium
GCGCCTCGGCCGGCACGTTCTCGAACTCGAAGGTGATGACGTGGCTGACGGCGGCCAGCGCCGCCAGGGCCTGATCGTCCGTGTACGGTGCGACGATGGAGTGGGCCGAGACCCGGGCGTCGGGCGCGTGCGGGCGCGGCGTCAGGATGGCGGTGTCGAAGCCCAGGCGCGAGGCGGCCTGGCAGAGCATGCGGCCGAGCTGGCCCCCGCCGAGGATGCCGATGGTCGATCCGGGCGGAAGCGGGAAGGGCGACACCTAGTCTTCCACCGATTCCGGCACCGAGGCCGTCTGGGCCGCGCGCCAGGCGGCGACGCGCTCGGCCAGGGCCGGGTCGGCCAGGGCCAGAATCTGGGCGGCCAGCAGGCCGGCGTTCTTGGCCCCGGCCTCGCCGATGGCCAGCGTGCCGACCGGCACGCCGAAGGGCATCTGGACGATGGAGAGCAAGCTGTCCTGCCCCGACAGGTTCTTGGACAGCACCGGCACGCCCAGGACGGGCAGGTCGGTCATCGAGGCGCACATGCCCGGCAGGTGGGCGGCCCCGCCGGCGCCGGCGATCACCACCTTGAACCCGGCCGCCTTGGCGCCGACGGAAAAGTCGTAAAGCCGCTTGGGGGTGCGGTGGGCGGAGATGACCTTGGACTCGACGCCCACGCCGAGGCTTTCGAGCACCTCGACGGCGCCCTTCATGGTCGGCCAGTCCGAGCGGCTGCCCATGATGACGGCGACCTGCGGCTTGCTCACCAGTTTCGTCCCCGAGCCGGAAAGCGCCCAACTATAGGAGCCGTGTGACGGCTGCAACCGCTACGCCCTTTCTTGGCGCGGTTCCCGGGCGGCGAACCGGTACCCACTTCGCCTGGAACCGCGCTACCATTGTCGCAGCGCGCTTCGCTTCAGGACGCGCTAGAGAGCAGTCATGAGCGCCGATCCCGCCCGCCGCCGCAGCGACGCCGAGCCCCCTTCCCCGGGGGACGAGGCCCTGCGCGCCGAGATCGAGGCGCTACGCTCGGAGGTCCGCCGCCTGGAGGCCCTGGCCGACCGCGACGTGCTGACGCCGCTCTACAACCGCCGCGCCTTCATCCGCGAACTGAACCGCGCCATCGCCTTCTGCCAGCGCTACGAGGCGCCGGCCTGCCTGCTCTACCTCGACCTCGACGGCTTCAAGGGCGTCAACGACGTGGCCGGCCATGCGGCCGGGGATGAGGCGCTGAAGCAGGTCGCGGCGCTGATCCTGGCCAACATCCGCGAGAGCGACGCGGCGGCCAGGCTGGGCGGCGACGAATTCGCGGTGCTGCTGCTGCAGGCCGGCATCGAGGAGGGCCAGGCCAAGGCGGCGGCCCTGTCGGAGATGATCGCGGCGCTCGACGTGGGCGCCGGGCGCATGGGCGGCACCTTCGGCGTCCGCGCCTGGGAAGCCCACGAGGACCCCGAGCTGTGGCTGGCGGAAGCCGACGCGGCGATGTTCGTGCGGAAGCGGGGGCGGTGAGGAACAAGTGGCGCGTCTGGCGACCGGCGGCGGAAATCGTCGCGTTCGTCGGCGTCATCCTGTTGTTGTTTTATGCGGCCGGAGATCACGCCCCCCGCATTGTGAAGGGCCGCACCTATACCGTTTGCGATCTCTCCGTCGGGTCAATCGAGGCCGGCCAGACCGTGCGGATATCGGGAATCCTCACGGGGGAAGGAAGTCCTTCAATCCACGAATGGAGCTGCCCGGATCGCTGGCTGAACTTCGCCCTCACGGAAGACCCACTTCAGTCGGCTGCCGGGCGAGGGCTGGCAGAAGCAATCAGCAAAGTGAGCACTGGTCAGCGCGACACCTGGCGTGGCGGTTTCTACGTGGATGTCGAAGGGCGAGCTTGGGCCAGACGGGGTTACCAAGAGATCGGATCGGTCCAGGTCACCGCCGTCAGGACGTGGCGCTACTTGGGAGACGGAAGCAGCCAAGCCTGGCGTAAGGCCCCGCCCGCACCGCCTCCGGCCAGACACTGCACCATGATCGGCCGCTTCATGAGGTGTCGCTAGGCGATGATATCCGGCCGGTTGCGGTCCTGCTGGCGGATGATCTCGTCCTTGAGCATCAGCTTCTTGCGCTTCAGGCGCGCGATCAGCAGCTGATCGGGCAGGGGCAGGTTCTCCAGCGCCTGGATCGAGGCGTCCAGGTCGGCGTGCTCCTGCATGAGTTCGGTGACCCGGCCGTTGACGACCGTGAATTTGGGGCCGGGGGACGGGCCGTCGTCGTTCATTTCGAGGTCGAATCTCACGGGCGCACGGCGGCGCGATCAGGGCCGCGACTATAGCGGAATCAACCCGCCGTCGAAAGCAGAACAGCCAGGCTTTGCAGTTGCGCGCGCGGCGTCGCGCCGCCCCAGGCGCGAGCGGCGGCGACCAGGGCCGCATCGGTTGCGACCGGCCGGGCCCCGGCGCCGGGCGTCATGCCCTCGAGCGCCGCCAGCGAGGCGCGTTCGGCCTTCAGCTCGACGGCCTTGATCTCGGCGCGAACCGACTCGCGGGCGGCGGGGTCGAGGTCGGGGATGGGCTTCTTAAGGGACCGGCGCAGGGTGCGCAGCGGCAGGACCACCGAATCCTCCCAGGTCCGCGCGATATCGGCGGCCTCCTCAAAGGCGTCCTCGTCCAGCGGCCGGCCGGTCTCGCCCGCCCAGCCCGCCCAGAGCAGCAGGCAGACGTTCTGTTCGTTGACGTCCTGGAGGTCGAGCAGGGCCTCGCGAACGCCCGGCGTTGCGTAGACCTTCAGGGCCCAGTCCCAGAGGGTCATTCGGAGATCGGACCCACGTCGCGGCCCCAGCGCTTCACCCGGGCCCAGTCGAGGTCGAAGATATCGAGCGCGCGGCCCACGGCCTGGTTGACCAGGTCGTCGATGGTCTGGGGCTCGGCGTAGAAGGCGGGCATGGGCGGCGCGATGGTGGCGCCCATCTCGGCCAATTTGGTCATGGTGCGCAGATGGCCCAGGTGCAGGGGCGTCTCGCGGCGCAAGCATTGCAGGACAAGCTGATCGCGGCCGGTCCCAAGGCGCCGGTCGAGGCGCAGGACCTGGTCGATTCCGTCAGTCGCGGCGAACTCTGGCAGAAGCTGCAGCTGCGCCCGGCGGAGGAAGCGACGAGCTATTTCTACATCGCATCGGCACCGCATGTGACCGCCGAGCAATTGTCGGCGGAGCGCGAGGCCCTGATCGCCTCGGGGCAGTTGTTGAAGGCGACGGAATGCTGCGCCGGCAACCGGCCGCTGGCGGCCCAGTTCTAAGGG
>CAZRKY010000297.1:0-3217 GCA_964600375.1 uncultured Caulobacteraceae bacterium
AGTCCTGACGGACGATACGCGAGCCGGTGACGACGACGCCCTCGACCTCGGTAGCGTCCTGGGCGAAGGCAGGCGCGGCCTGCAGGGCCAGCAAAGCGGCGCCGCCGATGAGGGTCGACGCCATCAGGCGCTGACGATGGGACTGGATTTTCAAGTGGTTCCTCCTGCGATCTGTCGAGAATTTCGACAAACTTGGGAGCACGCAGCCCCCAGCCACTGGAACCTAACGACTCAATTCATCGCTGAACAATATTGAACACAGACCGACCACCGTATTGTCTCAATACTGTCGCTGGATCGCTACAATTTATACTAATCCAATACTGACGCGAAACTCGTATCAATTTGGCAAGCATCTGGGCGTCTTGTGGCGTCGGCGCCGCTCCAGCCTTCGGGCCTTGCTTGGCGTCAGGCGCGCAGGGCGCGTTGCAGACGCTCGATCCCGACGCGCAATTGGCCCGGTCCGAAGCCGGCGAAGCCCAGCATCAGCCGATGATCATCTTCCGCTGCGCCGCGAAAGCGATGGACGCCGACGGCATGGGCTCCGCCCTCCCGGCACGTCGCTTCGAGGTCTCGCGACCCTCGTCCGTCGGCCGTCATGAGCACATGCAATCCAAACCGGTGCGGTTCGAACCGAGCGCCGGGACCGAGGTCCGCCCCAAGCAGGATCTCGCGCCGTTCTGCATAGGCTTTCCGGCAGCGCGCCTGGTGCCGGTCAAAGCCGCCGCGTTCGATGAACTCCGCAAGCACCACCTGGTTCGGAATGCTCGGGTAGTCGCCGAGACGTTCCGTGGCCTCCATGAAGCGGTCGACCGCATGGTCGGGCGCGACGAGGTAGGCGAGGCGCAGCGCTGGAAACATCACCTTGTTGAAGGTCCCCACATAGATGACGCGCCCGTTCTGTCGCTCCGAGAACAAGGTGGGGGCCGGCCTGCCCTCGAACGCGAATTCCGACTCGTAGTCATCCTCGATGATCCAGGAGCCGCGGGCCTTGGCCCAATCGAGAAGGCCCTGACGGCGAACGCCGCTCAGGGCGGCCCCGGTTGGAAACTGGCCGGTGGGGGTAACAATCGCAGCGGCGGCGCCGGGGCAACGTCGAAGGCCATCCGCCACATCCAGGCCGTCCTCGTCCACCTGGACGTTGACCGGATGCACCATGGACGTCAGGTGCCCGTCCGTACGGTGAAAGCCCGGGTCCTCCAGCCAGACATTTTCGCCCATGAGTCCGAGCGCACGCACCGACAGATCGATGCACATCCGGGCGCTTGAATTCACGAAGACCTGTTCGGGCGTGCAGACGACGCCCCGGGTGATGGCGACGTGGGCGCAGATGGCTTCACGCAGGTCGGCCCATCCGGCCGGATGCTGGTCCAGCAAGGCCTCGCGCGACATCTGGGACCAGCAGCGGGTCTGGATCTTCCTCCACTCATGGATCGGGAAGAGATCGACCGCGATCGGCCCCACGGCGAAGGGGATCTCGGCGGGCGCGTTGCGCACGCGAACCGCGCGGCGCTGGGCGGGCGTCAGACTGACCGGAGGCGTGCGCGCCACGTAGGTTCCGGATCCGGATCGCGCCTCGAGCCAGCCGTCCGCCGTCAGGGCGTCAAACGCGGTTGCGACCGAATTTCGCGAGATTGCCAGGCGCCGGCTGAGCACCCGGCTGGACGGCAGCTTCGTCCCGGGCGCCAGCACGCCGTTCGCGATCAGGCTTCGGATGCGGGCCGAAAGCTGGCGGTACAGGAACCCGGCATCGCCGCGGTCCAACTCGCCGAGGGTGGAGAATACGTGGTCGAAGTTCTGCGTCACGGGCGGATGTTCCGTCCGCGGCTCAGCCCTCCGGACGCGTGTACAGGAAGTCGTATCGCGTGCGCCAGGTCGCTCCGCCATCCTGGGAAAGGTCGGAGTACTGACGCACGGTGCCGTCGGCATTGGCCGTGAAGGTCATGCGCACGAGGGTTGTCGCGGCGCCAGGGGCGGGCTGGCGCGCAACCAGGACCATTCGACCGTAGGCGTCGAGCCCGCCGGCGAACTGGCGCAGGGCGCCAGTCTGATCGACCCAGGTTTGATGCCACTTGCCGTCCGCCTTCCAATAGCCCGTCAGACTCCCCCCCAGAAAGCCCGCCGACGCCCAGTTCTCACGCAACACGCATCCATCATAGAGCAGTTCGATGCGGCTTTCTCCGACCGCCTGTCCGCTTTGACGGTCGATGACGACCCAGTCGCCGACCCAGAAATCCATCTGGCGATATTCCGCCGCAGAGCAAGGCGCGGCATCGCCCTGCGGCGGAATGGCCACCGCCAGCAAGGCAAGCGACCCGTAACCGATCATGCCAGCCAGGCCCTCGCCTCTTCGGCCGAAAAGCCGACAAGGGGTGAAGCCTCTTCAATGATGTCTGCGATCTGATTGCGCAGTTCCCGACCCTTGGGCGTGAGGAAGATGAGCCGTTGGCGACCGTCCTCTCCCTGAAAGGCCTCCACCAGACCGATCGCCGGGGGGATCGCGCCCGGCATGGTCTCGACCGCAAGGGCTCGCGATCGGCGCGACGCGGTCGCTTCGGTCAGGCGCGAGACCTGAGCCAACTCGGTGACATTGATGCCCTCGTTTTCGCAAATGTAGAGGAACACGATCAGGTCACTGAGCACGAGATCCTCGCTCTGCTTGCGGAAAAGCTCGAGCACTCTGAGGACCGCATTTCGACGCTTGGCCATCACGCGTCCTCATAGTGGCTGAGGCGTCCCGTGTAGTGGCGCAGAGGCGCCGCCGGGGGAGACCGGCGCTTGGTGAACGGCCGCCGTTCCTTGATCTGGAGGGTGGCGCCGGAATAGAGCGAGGCGATCCCCTCCATCAGGCTTTCGATGCGACGCTGGTGATCCGCCGCCGCCACGAAATCGTCTGCCGAAAGGTCGATGGTAATTTGTGCTCGAAGCTCGATAGCCATTTCAGTCACGCAATCAATTCAGGACATTCGTGAGAGTCCAATGCGCGGCCGCCTTCTCAAAGAGCCGCTTTTTTCGATCGCGTGGAGCCACTTGATTGCGTGCTGGCGCCGGCGCGCGCGCTCGAACACGCCGGGATCCGCCGCGTCGAAGCCCTTGATCGCGAAGCCGAAGCGGCGACGGCCGCGCAGGAAGATCGCGCGGGTCTCGTCGATCTCGGCGGCGCTGTGAGACAGGCGGCAGAAGAAGCGGTCGTCGACGGCCTCGAAGTCGAGCATGG
>CAZRKY010000298.1:0-3215 GCA_964600375.1 uncultured Caulobacteraceae bacterium
ACGACGATGTCGGCCTGCGCGGCCGCCTGCTGACGCTGGCGCTCCTCGGCGTTGGCGCGTTCGCGCTGGGCGTTAGCCTCGGCCTGGCGTTGCGCCTGGGCGGCGGCCTGCTGCTGCTGACGCTCCGCCTGGGCCGCGCGCTGACGCTCGGCCTGCGCCTCCTGGTTGCGGCGGGCCGCGGCCTCCTGCTGCCGCTGGGCCTGGGCGGCGGCCTGCTGACGCTGACGCTCCGCCTGGGCGGCCTGACGTTCGGCCTGGGCAGCGCGTTGCCGCTCCGCCTGGTTGCGCTGGGCGGCGGCCTGCTGCTGACGTTCAGCCTGGGCGGCGGCTTGCTGGCGTTGGCGCTCGGCCTGGGCCGCCTGACGGGCAGCCGCGCCGTTGTCGCCGGCCGGACGCTCGGGACGGTTGGGGCGCTCGGGCCGGTTCGGTTGCTGGCGATCGCCCGGGACGACGCCGCCGTTGGGATTCACCCGGTCCGGACGGCTGGGCCGCTCGGGACGGTTGGGGCGGTCAGGACGCTGCCGATCGCCGGGAACGACGCCGCCGTTCGGATTGACGCGGTCGGGCCGGACAGGCCGGATCGGCCGCTCCGGGCGTCCGGGACGGTCTGGCCCCTGGCGATCGGGCGGGACGATGCCGCCGTTTTCGTTGCGGTCCGGGCGGCCCGGACGGTCAGGACGCACTGGGCGATCGACGACGACCGGCGGCGGGTTGTCGGTGGAGTTGCGGACGCGATCACGCTCACGCTGGCGCTCCTCGCGGGCCTGCTGACGTTCGAAGTCGGCCTGCGCGCGGCGGGCTTCCTCCTGGCGGCGGCGGCGCTCGGCCTCGAAGTGGTCGCGCTCACGGTTCTCCATGCGCTCGCGATAGGCGCGCCATTCGGCCTGCTCGCGGGCGGCCTGCTCGATGGCGCGCTGCTCGGCTTCGTAGCGGGCCTGGCGGGCGTACCAGCGATCGTGCTCGACCCGCCAGCGGCGCGCGGCGCGACGCTCGCGCAGGTGCCGGGCGCGCCAAAGGTAGCGGCCGGCCCAGCCCGCGCGTGCGCGGATGAAGTCGATCGGCATGACCCGACCGTAGGGGTCGTAGATGACCACGAGGACGCCGTTATCGAAGCCGTACCCGTAGCCTTCGTCGCGGATGTAGAACGGCTCGTCGTCGTCGGGGCCGTAGTAGTAATAGCGGTCGCCATCGTCGCCGACGGGCTCGACGTCGCGATAGTAGCCGTCGTCGGTTTCCCAACCCCAAGCCTCGCTGTCCTCATAGTCGTAGCCGTAGTCGGGCGGCGCATCCTCGAAGGCGTAGTTCAGGGCCTGGGCGCGTTCGGCATAGGCATAGGAGTCCTGCGGGCGGGCCGGGGCGCCCACGCGGGCGGGTTCGGCCTCGGGCAGGGACTCGACGTCCGGCGCCGAAGTCAGGGCGTCAAGGCGAGCCGGCGGGAGGGCGGGCAGCTCGTCCTTCTTGGCGGCGCCGACGCCGGGGATCTGGTCACAGGCCCCGAGCGCGCCCAGGGCGACCAGCACGGAGGCGAGTCCGAGCGACTTCGGGGGAAGGGGTTTGCGGTGGGCGGTCATCGAGGCCTCCAAAACTAACTGCGGTCAGGGTGACGGCCTCGGCATGAACCCAGGCTGACTGAACGGCGTTCTGATTGTGACCATACGAGTGGCGCAATGGCTAGGCCAGCCCGGTCGCCTCCGGGGCGTAGAGGGGGTATGGCAGGGACATGAGCGCCTTGTTTGAAGAACTGGACTACCGCGTCACCCCCATGGGGCCGATCGCTTTGCGGCGGCGAACCCTGCTGGCGCTGGACGTGGATGTCTATGAGGTGATGCTGGGCGACGAGCACCTGATGTCGTCGCTTTTCACGGCCGGGGAGATCGCGCTCGCGACCCTTGGCCTTCAGGCTTGCGACGGGGATGGGCTGAACGTCGTCGTCGGCGGCCTCGGGCTGGGTTACACGGCGCGCGCCGCCCTCGACGATCCACGGGTCGGGGAGGTGGTCGTCATCGACGCCATGGAAGCCGTCATTGACTGGCATCGCCAGGGCCTGCTGCCCATGGGCTATCATCTGGCTGCGGAGTCGCGCTGCCGCCTGGTGCACGGCGACTTCTTCGCCCTGGCCGACCAGGGCTTCGACGCCGAAGCGCCCGGGCGTCGGTTTGATGCGGTCCTGCTGGATATCGACCATTCGCCGCGGGCGTTGCTGAACGAAGCGCACGCAAGGTTCTACACGCCCGCCAGCCTGCAGCGGGTTGCCGCCCAGCTGAGGCCAGGCGGCGTATTCGCCATGTGGTCTGACGCGGCCCCGGACGTCGAATTCGAAGCGATCCTGGCCGCCGCCTTCACGGACGTGCGGGCGGAAGTTGTCAGCTTCGCCAATCCGCTGACCGGCGCGGATTCAAGCTGCACGATCTATGTGGCGAAGGCGGTCTAGCGCTACTTCTTCCCGGGGATCTGGGTGAAGGTGGACGCCTGCACGGCTGCCTTGGGCTTATCGGCCTTGGGCTTTCGCACTTCCTTGTTGGACTTCTTCTGACCCTTGGCCATGGCTGGCTCCTGATAGGCGGTTAGCGCGACGCGGCCTGGTGGCCGGGGCGCACGAAATAGCCGACGTCTCCGGCGACGACGACCTGGCAGGGCTTGCCGGAATCGATCAGGCGACGCGCCTGCTTGGTCGCGGCGGCCTTGGCTTCTTCCTTGTTGGCGGATTGATCGGAGTAGGCGCCGTCCTGTTCGACCGCCCAGCCGCCTTCGTGAGGACTGACGGTGAGGACCGTGCGCTCCATGGCGGAGCGCTTGATGCTGAAGGATTCGGCCATGTTGTTTCCGATCTCAAGACAAACCGCAGTCGTCTTGAATGCTGATTGTGCTAAATGAAACTTGCCGGATATTGTTATTGTATTCGTGGGGAGCGGCAATATTTCTCTCGGTTTATTTAGCATCTGCGGCCCAATTATTCAAGCTCGGCCTGTCGACGGCCTGCCTCTTTCAACCAAAACGGGCGGCCCATCGGGCCGCCCGTTCTCTCGACGGATCCTGCCGGATCCATGGATCCGGATTTCAGTCCTAGCCGCCCGGAGGGGTTTCCGTGGGCGTGGGTTCGGCGGGCAGGACTGGCGTCGGCGCTACGATCGGGGGCGGGGCCGCGACCGGAGCGGGTTCAGTGATCACCGTGGTCAGGGCCGGGCTCGCATAGGGTTGAGGCGCTGACGGCGCGC
>CAZRKY010000299.1:0-3208 GCA_964600375.1 uncultured Caulobacteraceae bacterium
GCACGTTGACCTTCAGCGCCTCGTCCCAGACTTCGTCCCAGGCGGCGTCGTCATAGCCGGCCTCGGCCTTGGCGGCGGCGACATGAGCAGCGTTCCGGGCTTCTGCAGCCAGCTCTTCGGCGGTCTTCTCGGTCATTGGAGATCTCCTCGCGGGGGTTCGTCAGCACCGTCGCGACGCGGGTGCGGCGGCGAGGCTGAGGAACCCCCGCCCGTCAGGGCGGGGGTGGTGGCGACGATCGTCACCCTCGGACTTGTTCCGAGGGTTAGCTGGCGTCCTTGTCGCCCTTGAACAGGACGTCGGGGCGGGTGCAGAGGTGGATGCCGTTCATCTGGGCCTCGATGTCGATCGACTTCTGGCCGGTCGGGTCGAGGGTCGCCATGGCGTAGCGCGGCAGGCCGATGGTGTTGACGGCCGAGAACCACGGCGCCGGGGCGTAGCGGCTGATGAACAGGCCCGGCACGCCCAGCGGGATGAACTGGCACTGGTCGTCGGTGATCTCGACCGATCCGTAACCGGGGTACAACTCCCAGGTCACGCCGCCGTAGCGGAAGACCTCGTTGGCGTCAGAGTCTCGCAGGTCGTTGGCGGCCTGCTGGGCCATGTAGGTCTGGCGGACCTCCGGGTGATTGGACAGCGCCTTGAAGAAGGTGTCGCCGCACAGGGCATGGAGGCCCTTGATCGGTTTGTTTTTCAGCGCCACCCGGATCGCGGTCTTGAGGTCCTGGATCTTGCCGCGGATGACGCCGCCGTCCGACTCCGCCCAAGCGGCGCCCAGGTTGAAGAAGGTGGTGGACGGCGCTGAGACCCCGAACTCGTCGAACAGGTCGAACAGGGTCGAGCCGTCGGAGTCCAGGACCACGCCCTTGATGGCGCCGAGGCGATGGTACTCCTCGGTGTTATCCAGGCTGAGGTTGATGTTGCGCAGCTTCTCGTCACGGCGCTGCTCGACGCCAGCAAGCTCGTCGGACGAGCCGAACACGCGGACGTTCTGCACCTCGTCCGCCAGCAGCTGGTCGCGGGCGGGGTTGTGAGGAACGGTCAACGAGATGGCGGTCCGCTTGTTTTCACGGAACGGGGTCGGCGGCGCGCCGCGCGGCAGGCCGGCACGAGGCTCAGGGTCGAGCCCTGCTTCTCGATCACGACCGAGGTCGTGGCGACGCCCTGCTCCTCGAAGATGCCGAGTTCGGCAAGTCGTTGGGGCGGGGTTTCGTCGGCGTTGATAGCGGCGGTCAGCGCGGTCATTTCGAAGAACCGGCTGTTGAAAACGTCGGCCATAAGCATGGCGGTTTCTCCAGGTCAGGGGGATGGAGCTGAGCCGGGAGGCGCAGCCGGTGTGGAAAGCACGCCGGCTCGGCAAGCCGAGGCGGCTCCTTCGCCCTTCCCCTTTCGGGGGAAGGGGTGGGATGGGGGGGGGCGGGGTGGAGGCTTGAGCCCCCACTCCATCCTCTCCCCCGTGAAGGGGGAGAGGCGAAGGGCGCGCCGGGCGCGACGATTTACGATCGGCAGATGACGCCGGCGGCGGCCAGTTCGGTCCGGGCCGTGGCCTTTTCCGTGCTGTCCTGGTCGTCCCAGACCAGCAGGTTGTTGTCGACCTCGGCGTCGCGGACGATGACGACACCCTCGCCCGTGGCGCTGGCGCCCGTGGTGACCGCGTCGAACATGACGCCGTAGGCGACCTGCAGGCCGTTCAGGGCCTCAGGGTCGTGCATGGCGATGTAGCCGGAGGCGGCGGCCATGGTGACCACGACGTCGAAAGCCTCGCCGGGCACGGGATCGGTCCCGGTGTCGGTGATGGTCAGGGCGGAAAGACCGCCGCCGGCATAGGCGGTGTTGCCCGTGGCGATACCCACGTACTTGCCGTCGGGATCGGTGTGCCGCCACTTGGAGGCCGTGCCGGAGCCGCCGATGATGCACTCGAACCGGTGCGTGCCGACCTTCGTGTTGAGGGCGGCGGTCGCCGTGGAAATCGTCGCGGCGGCCGGAGCAGGAACGCCGGCGGCGGGCGTGGCGGTCTTGGCGCCGGCGGTGATCTTGCCGACGACCTGGCCGGCCAGCAGGGTCTGGCTGACGGCGACGGTGACCTTTTCGCGGGAGCGGTAGCCCTCCGCTTCGGACAGCAGGAATTCGCCGGCGTACCGGCGCTCGGTCTGGACAGTCATAATGGTTCTCCAGGTTGAAAGGCGCGGGCGGCGGTTTGCCGGGGTCGCGGGGCTACAGGCACGTCAGGCGTTAGTGGGCGGGCGAAGGGAATTGCCCTGCCAAGCGAGCGCCTCCTTCGCGAGCGGGGCTCGCTTTGGAGGACGAGTCGCTTGCGAGGCGGGACGGGAGGCTACGCGGACTTGCGGCCGCGGCCGGCGCGGGCGCTACGGCGGCCGTAAATGGCCTTCGGATCGATGTTGGCGGCCGCGGGCGCGGCGCCGCCGCCGGGGGCGACGCGGGGATCACGCCCTTCCATGCGGTCGGCCAGGGAGTTCCCCTTGGGAGAGGCGGACAGCAGGCGCTTGGCGGTTTCGACCGTCATGCCGGGCTCGAAGGCGAGTTCGCGGGCCAGCTTGTCGCGGCCCTTGGCCTCGGGGAGGTTGAGGACGGCCTTGGCGGTCGCGGCCGAGGCCTCGGCGGGCCCGGATTCCCCTTCGCCTTCCCCTTCGCCTTCCCCTTCGCCGTCGCCTTCTCCCTCGGCGGGCGCGTCTTCCGCGTCCCCGGCCGGCGCGGCGTCTTCGCTTTCGCCGTCGTCCTCGCCCCCAGTGTCGTCTTCCCCCTCGGCCGGGCTCTCTTCGGCGGCCTCGGCCTCGGTAAGGGCCGCGGCGAAGGCGGACATCTGGGCGGCGGAGAGGTTGATCTTGCTGGCGGCGGCCAGGGCGGTGCTGCGCTTCATTTCAGGCTCCTGAGCGGGATCTTGGGATGGGACCTCGGCCGACACGGCGTCGACGAAGGCGAAGAAACAGTCGCGTTCCGGCAGAACCGCATCCGCCAGGCCCACAGCCACGGCGTCGCGCGCCTTGTCGGCGTGTTCAAGCAGATAGCAGCCGGCCTGCGTGGCGATGACCTGGTCGCGGGTCAGATTCGGGCGGCCGGCGACCACGCCGTCGACAAACAGGCCGCCGAGCTGGTCGATATCGGCCTGCCAATCAGCCAGGGCTGTGTCGGAAAGCGCCTTGAACGGCGAGCCGTCGGTCTTCTTGGCGCCGAACTGGACGTGGACGACCT
>CAZRKY010000300.1:0-3200 GCA_964600375.1 uncultured Caulobacteraceae bacterium
GAACGCACCGACTACCAAGAGACCACCCTGCGCGAGCAGGACGCCCGCCCCACGCGGGTCAGCGAGCGCACCGTCACTCGCCAGGACCGGTCCGGCGCCCTGTTGTCCCTGTCCAGCGACACCCGCGTCGGGGCCACCACGTCGCACGTCGAGGTGCGGCGGGTGGCGGGCGGGCTTGAGATCGTACGCGACAGCGCCGGCGGCCGCGACGCCCGCGTCGTGCCGCTGGGGCCGCACGTCCGCTTCGACGGCGGCGAAGGGCTCTATCCGGCCTGGGACCCGAGCGCCCCCACGCTCGAGTTCGAGGCCTTCAGCCTGGATGCCCTGGGCATCGAGCGGGTGGTGGCCACCCGCATCCCCGGCGGTCCGGACGCCCAGGGCCGCACCGAGGTGGTGCGCGCCAGCTATGACGGGCGTGAGCTGCGCGGCGTCTCGCGCCTGACGCTCGACGACGAGGGCCGTGTCGTAGCGGTCAGCCAGCCGCTGTTCGGCGCCAGCCTGGTGACCACCCCCGCCGACCAGGCGACGGCCCAGCGCACCCCAGCGCCCTTCCGCCTGATGGCCAACCTGATGATGAAGTCGCCGTTCCGGATCCCGTCCGGTGCGGCACAGGGCCACATCCGCTACCGCTTCGGCTTCCGGGACGGGATGGCCTTTCCCCTGCCCCAGACCGGCGAACAGCGGGTGAGCGTGGTGGGCGGCGAGACGGTGCTGGACATCTGCGCGCGCTGCGGTCCGGGCCTGCCGACCGACGCGGCGTCCCTGGAGCGGGCGCGGCGGCCGTCCGCCTGGCTGCAGAGCGACGACCCGCGCATCCGCCGGCTCGTCGCGCCGATCGCGCGCCTGAAGGTGTCGGACGCCCGCAAGATGGAGATCCTGTCGCGCACGGCCCGCGGCTATCTGGGCGAGATCGACTTTGCCGGGCACTTCTCGGCGTCCGAGACCCTGGACCGCCGGCGCGGCGACTGCACCGAGGCCGCCGTGCTGCTGGCCGCCTTCGGCCGCGCCGCCGGCATCCCGACGCGCACCGCCAGCGGCTACGTCTATTCGCGCGAGCGCTTCCACGGCCTCAGCAATGTCTTCCTGCCCCACAGCTGGACCCTGGCCTACGTCGACGGGCAGTGGCGCAGTTTCGACGCCGCGCTGAACGAATTCGACACCACCCACATCGCGGTCACCATCGGCGACGGCGACCTGCGCAGCATGGCGGCGTCCGGACAGCTGGCCTCGCTGCTGAAGTGGCAGGGCATGGCCGAGGTGAAGGCGCGGCCGCGGTCCTGAGATTTCGCCGCTGGACAACACGTCGATAGTTAGCTAATCATCTAACTATGAACACGGTCTTCAAGGCCCTTTCCGATCCCACCCGCCGCCGCGTGCTGCAGCTTCTGCGCTCGGGCCCGAAGGCGGCCGGGGAGCTGTCAGACCAGTTCGCCGTGTCCAAGCCCACCATGTCGGCCCACTTCGCCGTCCTGCGCGAGGCCGACCTCGTGCACGTCGAGAAGGCCGGCAAGTCGCTGATCTATCACCTGAAGCTGTCGGTCCTGGAGGACGCCCTGCTGGGCTTCGCCGAGACCGTCGGGCTGGCGTCCAGCACCCCGCCCGAAACACCCCTCACCCCGACCCCGGAGAAGCCGTCATGAACCTGCAACGCGAACTCAAGGTCGGCGTGCCGATCGCCCTGCTGACCCTGGCCATCTGCGGCGCCGTCTTCATCGCCCGGCGCCTGGGCTGGGTGGACGGCGACGCGGGCGCCCGCCTGGCCATGGCGATCAGCGGCCTGACTGTCGTCTACTTCGGCAACCGCATCCCCAAGGAAGCCCCGACCCGCTCGCCGCGGGCCCAAGTCGTGCGCCGTTTCGCCGGGCGCGTGATGGTGCTGGCCGGGCTTCTCAACGCCGGCATCTGGGTTTTCGCCCCCATGGAGGTCGCGGCCCTGGCCTCGATGGTCCCGCTGATCCTCGCGGTGGTGGCAATCATCGCCTACTGCACCTACTCGCGAACCCCGGCCCAGCCGACCGCCTAGCCGATCCTGACGCCGGGAGGCGGAACGCTGTCGGCGGGGACGAAGAAGTCCGGCAGCAGGGAGGCGGACGGGTCGACCCTGTACTTGTCGAAGTCACGCTCGCCCTCTGCGTAGAGGAAGGTGTCGTCGATCACGAACTGGCCGGTGAATTCGCGCGAATTCTTCAAGAAGATGGCGTGGGCGGCGTCGGCCATGATCTCGGGCGTGCGGCAGTGCTTCAGTCCCTCGGCGCCGGTGATGGCGAATTCCATGGCGGCGGTGGCCACGGCGGTGCGGGGCCAGAGCGCATTGCAGGCGATGCCGTCGGCTTTGAACTCCGCGGCCATGCCCAGCATGCAGAGGCTCATGTTGTACTTCGCCATCGAGTAGGCGACGTGCGGGCCGAACCAGTGGGGCGACATGTCCAGCGGCGGCGACAGCGCCAGGATATGCGGATTGGCCGCCTTCTTCAGGTGCGGCAGGCACAGCTTGGACGTCAGGAACGTCCCGCGCCCGTTGATCTGGTGCATCAGGTCGTAGCGCTTCATGTCCGTCGCCAGGGTCCCGGTCAGGGAGATGGCCGAGGCGTTGTTCACGCAGATGTCGATGCCGCCGAAGGTCTCCACCGCCTTGTCCACGGCCGCCTGCACCGAGGCCTCGTCACGCACGTCCACCACGATCGGCAGCGCCCTGCCTCCGGCCGCCTCGATCTCGGCGGCGGCGGTGAAGATGGTGCCCGGCAGCTTGGGGTGCGGATCGGCGGTCTTGGCCGCCACCACGATGTTGGCGCCGTCGCGCGCGGCCCTGAGCGCAATGGCCAGGCCGATGCCGCGCGAGGCGCCGGTGATGAAGAGGGTCTTGCCGGAAAGGCTCATGGGTAGCTCCCGTAATTCGGTGACAGTGTACTAATTCCGGCGACGACAGCGACGCTTCCCCGGGCGCGAACTCGAATTAGTACACTGTCACCGAATTACGCGGGCGGCGATCCGGCCTTCCCCGGCGCCGTCTCCGGCGCCAGTAGCAGGACCGGCAGCACGCAGACCGCCACCACCGCGATCATGGCGCCGGGGACCATCGGCCAGCCGGTCCAGCCCAACAGCACCTGGGCCAGCCAGGGGGTCAGGCCGCCGAACACCGCCGTGGCCATGGTGGCGCCGAAGGCCAGCCCCGACAGCCTGCCCTCGCCCGGGAACTGTTC
>CAZRKY010000301.1:0-3183 GCA_964600375.1 uncultured Caulobacteraceae bacterium
CACCCGCCCGCTCCCCTCAGCACTCCCCTTCAGCAACCCCGTCACATCCGCCCCCAGGTCCAGCCACGTCCCCCAGTCGGCGCGCTCCAGGATCACCGGCTGGCGGTCGTGATAGTTCGCCTGGTCCGGCCCCGGCGCGCAGGTGAGCATGGTGAAGCTCTCCAGCCGCTCGGGCTCGCCCTCGGCGTTGGGGACGGTGGCTGAGTCCCAGAGGCCCGGGAACATCATCGGCCGGCCGTCGGCGCGGGTGAACAGCCACTTGGTCTTCTTTCCCTTCTCGCCGGTCCACTCGTAATAGCCGTCGGCGGGGATCAGGCAGCGGCGGCGCTTGAAGGGGTCGCGATAGCTGGGGGTGGTGGCCACCGTCTCGGACCGCGCGTTGGTGCACAGGAAGCGCCGGTCGATGGCCTTGGAGAAGAACGGCACCAGGCCCCAGCGGATCTGCACCGGCTCGACGCCGGCGGCGGGGTTGGCGGCGTCGACCGGGCGGAAGACCCAGGCGCGGTTGGTCGGCCGGATGTCGGCGCGCGGCTCGATGTTGGGCACGCCGTTCGGGAACACCAGCGGGATCTTCAGCTCGCTGAAGTCCGTCAGGTAATCGTCCAGGGTGGCCTTTTCGTACTTGTAGCGGTTGCACATCGGCGGCGGGTCCTCCCGCGCCAAGATTGGCATTCACGGGCCCAACCTCAAACCACCGTCACCCCCGGGCTTGTCCCGAGGGCCGAGGGTGACGGTCCCCTGGGTCCGCCCGCGCCCGCTCAGTTGCCGTTGATCACGGCGGCGACCTCGTTCACTCGGCGATAGCCCCCGTGATACGGAATCTGGTCCGCGGCGAAGGTGACCTTGGTGACCGGATCGACCAGCTGATAGCCGACCACCACCGAGCCCATCGCCCAGAACGGCATCCCGCCAAAGACGGTCCACAGGTTGCGGCGCGAATAGTGGCTGCCCGAGGCGCTGCTGACGGTGATGAACAGGAAATAAGTCTTGCGGCCGGCGGCGTTCAGATCGCGGCTCAGTTCCCCGTCGGCCAGCACCCGGCCAAGCACCAGACCGCCCTTCGGGTCGGCGCCGGCCAGCCACGTGTACATGGCGCCGGAGGCGGTGATGGCGTTCTGCAGGGCGCCGGCCGCCTTGATCCAGGGCGCGGCCTTCCTGGGGTCCTTCTCGTAGAGCTTGACCATGGCCTGGGCCAGGGCCAGCTGGCCCGACGCGGTGGCCGCCTTGTCGTCCCAGGCGGCGAATTTCGCGCTCATTTCGGACTGCAGACCAAGCGATACGGCACGGCCCGGACGCCGCACCTCGATCCCCTGGGTCAGCAGCGCCCGCGTCAGGCTGGACTCGAACATGGTGTTGTCAGGGGTGATGGCCGCCCCTCCGACGGAATACTCGCTGCCGAAAAACCCTATGAGGTTGCTGAGGGCCGAGACGCCGGTTCCAATCGTCCCCAGGGCGCCGAGGGCGCCCAGCGGCAGGAAGGCGGCCATCTCCTGCCCGCCGGCCGCCTTGAGCGCGTCGTCCTGATCGCTGGCCGCCTGGAACAGCGCGGCCGCGGCGGTGAAGGCGGCGTCCAGCTGTTGCTCGCGCCGCTTGTAGGTCAGCCAGCTGTCCAACGTGGGGCGCTCGTCGCCGACGAACAGAAGCACGCGAGCCGGTGAGCCGAGTGCCGGGGCGCCCGTGGCGTCGGCCGGGCGCGCGCAGCCGGAACCGGCCATCCATTTCGCCGGATCGTCCGGAGACGCCTGGAAGTTCGCCATCGCCCCGCGCACGCGCGGCGCGATGCAGTCGGAAACGCCGTTCAGGGCGCGGGCGGCCAAAAGCCGCTCTTCGCCCATGGCCGCTCCGGAGGTTTCGGTGACCCGGCCCGTGACCCCGGAACTGGGCACATTGATCTGGGCGTTGCGCAGGTTGATCTCGGCCAGGGCGGCGTCGGCTTCCGCCTTGCGCGCGGCGGCCGCCTTTGTCTGCAGTTCGATTTCGGCGGCGGTCTGGGCCGCGGCAGGGCCGGCGACGACCAGCAGGGCCGCAAGGGCCGGCATCAGGCGTGATTTCATGGTGGTCCCCCGAATATTGCCGCACCCTACCATGGCGCGAGATATGAACAACCTTTCCGCGTTTTCTGGGCGCCGTGGCGCACCTTCTCCGCCCTTGCCGCTGGAACCAAACCAGAACACACTCCCGTCTCCACCCGCGGTCCGGCGCGGCGCCGGCGGTGGGGCGGGGGGATCGGTTCGGCGCCCCCGCTCCCTGTTCTTTTGGCCGCCGCTCCCTGTTCAGGGCGACACGCTCTCCCTGTTCCGGGGCCGGTTTTCGGAGGCCACACCCTTGCCGGACAGGGGAATCCGGGCCGGTCTCCCTGTTTCCGGGGGCCGCGGAACAGGGAGAAACAGGGAGGAACAGGGAGATAACAGGGAGAAACAGGGAGATTTCGGCGATGACGGGCAGGTTCACGGTCTATGGCGCGGCCGGGTCGGGCTCGGTCCCGGTGGAGGCGGCGATGACGCTGCTGGGGCTCGACTACGACGTGGTCGAGGGCGCGACCTGGAGCCATGACGCGGCGATCCTGGCCCGCGTCGAAGCGGTCAATCCGCTGCGCCAGATCCCGGCCGTGGTGACGCCCGAGGGCGAGACGGTGACCGAGAGCGCGGCCATCCTGACCTGGCTGGCGGACCGCCATCCGGGCAGCGGCCTGTCGCCGGCCCTGGACGACCCCCGCCGGGCGCAGTTCCTGCGCTGGATGACCTTCATCCCGGCCTCGATCTACGCCCTCTACTGGATCCGCGACGAGCCGACCCGCCTGGTCCCGCCCGAGCTGGCCGACCAGGTCAAGGCCCGCACCGCCGAGCGCATCGCCGAGTGCTGGGCGATGATGGACCGCCAGCTGACGCCGGGGCGGTATCTGCTGGGCGACGAGATGACGGTGCTGGATCTCTACGTCGCGGTGGTCAGCCGCTGGGGGCCGAGGCGCAGGCGCTTCTACGCCGAGGCGCCGAGGATGACGCCGGTGGTCCGCCGCGTGGACGAAGACCCAAGGCTGGCGGATTTCTGGGCCGCGCGGTTCCCGTTCGCGGAGGGCTGGGAGGGCTAACGCTTCGCCGCGTTGCGCCGCATGGCCGCGCGGACCTCGTCGCGGGGGCCGTTGTAGTAGGCGACCGTGCGGACCCGCTCGCCGCCGCGCACGAC
>CAZRKY010000302.1:0-3149 GCA_964600375.1 uncultured Caulobacteraceae bacterium
TCGACGTCGGCCACGGCGACGTGGTCATCGCGGCCATCACCTCTTGCACCAACACCTCCAACCCCTCGGTCCTGATCGCGGCCGGCCTGGTGGCCAAGAAGGCCAAGGCCAAGGGCCTGTCGGTCAAGCCCTGGGTGAAGACCTCGCTGGCTCCCGGATCGCAGGTGGTCACCGACTACCTCGAGAAGTCGGGCCTGCAGAAGGACCTCGACGCGCTGGGCTTCAACCTGGTCGGCTACGGCTGCACCACCTGCATCGGCAACTCCGGCCCGCTGCCGGAAGCGATCTCGGCGGCCATCACCGAGGGCGACCTCGTGGCCACCTCGGTGCTCTCGGGCAACCGCAACTTCGAGGGCCGGGTGAACCCCGACGTGCGCGCCAACTACCTCGCCTCGCCGCCGCTGGTGGTCGCCTACGCCCTGGCCGGCACCATGCGCCTGGACATCGCCAAGGACCCGCTCGGGACCGACGCCAAGGGCAAGCCGGTCTATCTGAAGGACATCTGGCCCACCTCGGCCGAGATCGCCGCCATCCAGCGCAAGACCGTCACCAACGCGCTGTTCGCCAAGCGCTACAAGGACGTCTTCAAGGGCGACAAGAACTGGCAGGGCATCCAGATCGCCGGCGGCCAGACCTACGCCTGGGAAGGCAAGTCCACCTACGTGCAGAACCCGCCCTACTTCGAGGGCATGACCATGGAGCCGGCCAAGGTCACCGACATCATCGAGGCCCGCGTGCTGGGCGTGTTCGGCGACTCGATCACCACCGACCACATCTCGCCGGCCGGTTCGATCAAGAAGACCTCGCCCGCGGGCGAATACCTGGTCGAGCACGGCGTCGATCCGCTGGACTTCAACTCCTACGGCGCGCGTCGCGGCAACCACGAGGTGATGATGCGCGGCACCTTCGCCAACATCCGTATCCGCAACAAGATCACCCCCGACATCGAAGGCGGCGTCACCCGCCACTTCCCGTCGGGCGACACCATGTCGATCTACGACGCGGCCATGCGCTACCAGTCCGAAGGCCGCCACCTGGTGGTGTTCGCGGGCAAGGAATACGGCACCGGCTCGTCGCGCGACTGGGCGGCCAAGGGCACGAAGCTGCTGGGCGTGCGCGCCGTCATCGCCGAGAGCTACGAGCGCATCCACCGCTCCAACCTGGTCGGGATGGGCGTCGTGCCGCTGCAGTTCAAGGTCGAGGGCTGGGCCAAGTTGGGCCTGACCGGCGAGGAGATCGTCACCATCCGCGGCCTCGAGAACGTCAAGCCGCGCCAGGAGCTGATGGTCGAGATGTTCCGTCCCTCGGACGGCCGCATGGCCCGCTTCCCGGTCCGCTGCCGCATCGATACCCCCACCGAGCTTGAGTACTTCAAGGCCGGCGGGGTGATGCCCTTCGTGCTGCGCAATCTCGCCCGCGGGGCGTGAGGACTTGATCGCGTCCCCGGCGGCGGCTTTGTCGCTCCGGGGGCGCGAATTCCCCTGTCGCGATACTCACGCATTGGTGACAGGCGCGCGCGGATCGGATCGGCTTTAAGGTGAACGCCATGAGGCGGATCGCACGGATTTTGCTGCTGCTCGCGCTTGCCGCGCCCCTGGGCGCGCCGGCGGCGGTCGCGCGTCCGTCCGCCGCGCCCGTGGTGGTCGAGCTGTTCACCGCCCAGGGCTGTTCCGACTGTCCCGAGGCCAATGCGCTGCTCATGCGGTTGGCCGACCAGCCCAACGTCATCGCGCTCACCTACGCGGTCGATTACTGGGACTACCTGGGCTGGAAGGATACCTTCGCGCGGCCCGAATTCGCCGCCCGCCAGCGCGCCTACCGCCGCTCGATGAACCTGCGCGACGTCTACACGCCCCAGATCGTGGTCGACGGCAAACGCCAGCTGACCGCCGTGGAGGCCGACGAGGTCGAGGCCGCCGTCCGCGAGGAGGGCCGTCGCGACGTCTATCAGCCGGACATGCAGTTCCTGGGGGTCGACCGGGTCGCCGTCGGCTCGGGCCGCCCGCCGCGCGGCGGGGCGACCGTCTGGCTGGTCCGTTACGACAGCCATATCCAGGACGTCGAGGTCCGCCGCGGCGAGAACCGCGGCCAGACCGTGCGCCACGGCAACGTCGTGCGCGAACTGGTGCGGCTGGGGGCCTGGCGCGGTCGCCCGGCCATGTTCCGCCTGCCGCGCAGCACCGCCGGGGACCTGAAGACCGTGGTGCTGGTCCAGGCCGACCGGACCGGCGCCCTGGTGGGCGCGGCGCGACGCTAGAGGCTCAGCCGAAGCTGGCGCGCAGCTCCTTGAGCAGGGCGAGGGATTCGCAGACCTCGTCGAACATCAGCTTCGCCCGCGCCTTGCCCTCGGTAGCCTTGAACATGTCGCCGGGCTCGAACCGGTCGGAGCCCGTAACGGCGATCAGGGCCTGGCCGCCGCCGCAGAAGACGAACAGTTTGCCCTTGCCGCGCAGCTCCAGGAGCCGGTTCTGCAGGGTCGGCGAGGCCAGCAGACCCTGGGTTCCGGCGGCGTTGTCGCCGTAGACCTCGAAGAACTTCTCGAACTGCGGATTCTCGTCGAACTTCACCCGCACCATGTCCTTGCCGGGCTTGAAGAAGTTGAACATGCCGCGGTCGGGCACGACAACGGTGACGCCGGGGCCCTTGCTGGTCTCGAAACCGTACATCTGGCCGCTGAACACGACGGTGCGGCTCTTGCCCGAGCCCTGGACCAGTTCGGCCTCGAAGATGGCGAAGGCCTTGCCCTGGGCGTCGCGGCCCTCGAACAGGTCGGTGAAGGTGGTCTCCGACAGGGCCCCGAACAGGGCCTTGCGCGCACCTTCGTAGTAGGGCGGCTGGAAGCCGGAGTCGGCGTAGGTCATCCCGCCGCGGGCGGCCAGCGCCTGAAGCATGGGCAGCTTCAGCCCCTTGCGGGCGGCTTCCACCGGACGCATGGCGATCATGTAGGTCCCGGCCAGGCCGGCGATGAACAGCAGCAGGACCAGGAACAGGGGCAGGTGAAACAGCGCCGCGACGACGGTGACCACCAGGGTGCCGATGCCGCCTCCGGCCGCCACCGTCCAGAATTGCTTCATGGCCGCGGCGCGAACCGTCTCGATCGATTCGATCTGGGTCTTCACCGGATCGCCGGCGCAGATCTCCTCGAAGTG
>CAZRKY010000303.1:0-3129 GCA_964600375.1 uncultured Caulobacteraceae bacterium
CTGGCGCGCGCGGCGCGGCCCGACCTCGTGCTGCTGGACGTGATGATGCCCGGCATGGACGGGTTCGAAGTCTGCCGCCGCCTCAAGGACGACCCGGTCACCCGCCACATCCCGGTGGTGCTGGTCACCGCGCTGGACGGCCGCCAGGACCGCATCGCCGGGCTCGACGCCGGCGCCGATGAATTCCTCACCAAGCCGCTGGACGACCTGTTCCTGTTCAGCCGCGTGAAATCCCTGACCCGGCTCAAGCTGGTGATCGATGAACTCCGCCAGCGCGAGGCGTCCGGCCGCAAGCTGGGCGCCATCGAGGGCGTGGCCTCGCGCCTGGCCGCCACCGGCGGGCGCGTCCTGATCGTCGACGACCAGGAACGCCAGGCCCAGCGAATCGCCGCGGAACTGTCGGTCGAGCATCGACCGGTGATCGAGACCGAACCCGAGAAGGCGCTGCTCAGCGCCCGTGGCCCGGTCGACCTGCTGATCGTCAACGCCTGCGCCAAGGGCTTCGACGGGCTGCGCCTGGCCGCCCAGGTCCGCTCCGACGAACAGTCGCGCCACCTGCCCATCCTTGCCATCGTTGACGTCGATGACCGCCAGCGGGTGGTCAAGGCGCTGGAGCTGGGCGTCAACGACGTTCTGGCCCGCCCGGTCGATCCCCAGGAGCTGGCCGCGCGCGTGCGCACCCAGATCAAGCGCAAGCGCTACACGGACTTCCTGCGCACCAACCTCGACCATTCGCTGGAGATGGCGGTCACCGACCAGCTCACCGGCCTTCACAACCGCCGCTACATGTTCGGCCAGCTGAAGGCGCTGGTGGACCGGTCGCGGCAGGGCGGCGAGCCGGTGTCGGCGCTGCTGATCGACCTGGACCACTTCAAGCTGGTCAACGACGGCTTCGGCCACGACGTGGGCGACGAGGTGCTGCGCGAGTTCTCCGTGCGCCTGGCCACCAACGTCCGCGCCATCGACCTGCCATGCCGGTTCGGGGGCGAGGAGTTCGCCGTCATCATGCCCGAGACCAAGCTGGAGGACGCCCAGCGCATCGCCGAGCGGATCCGGCTGCACGTGGGCAGCGCGCCGTTCCGGGTCTCCGGCGGCCGCGAAAGCCTCAGCGTGACCATCTCCATCGGCGTGGCCGCCACGGTCGGCGAGGGCGACACGCCCGACAAGCTGCTCAAGCGGGCGGACGCGGCGCTCTACGAAGCCAAGGCGGCCGGGCGCAACCGGGTGATCGCACGGGCGGCGTGATCGCGCGGACTGAGCTCACCGCGATCCCGATCCCATCTTCGTCACCCCAGGGCTTGTCCCTGGGGTCCATTCGGCCGTCGCATGATCGGGGGCAGGCGAGCACTGCGCTCACGGCTCCACGGCGACTCGCCGCGCGAGCTGAGCCATGGACCCCAGGGACAAGCCCTGGGGTGACGAATGAAGGGGTGATGGAAAAGGGAGAAACGAAAAACGCCCCGGTTTCCCGGGGCGCTTTCAGCAGTCCAGCAAGGCTGAAAGCCTTACTTGATCTTGCCTTCCTTGAACTCGACGTGCTTGCGCACGACGGGGTCGTACTTCTTCAGCACGAGCTTGTCGGTCTTGGTCCGGGCGTTCTTCTTGGTGACGTAGAAGAAGCCGGTGTCGGCCGAGGAGTTCAGGCGAATCTTGATTGAAGCGGGCTTGGCCATCGGGGCATACCTGTTGGAACGGCCGAAAGCCGCGCGAAATTTGGAGCGCGGAACATACTCAGGAACCCCGCGAAGTCAACGGCGCGGCGCTCCTTTGCCTTCGGAGTGTGGCCTGCCTAGGCTGTGAGCCATGAAAATCCCAGCCCTGATTGCCGCATTCAGCCTTTCCGCCTGCGCCACCATGGGGCCGAAAGCCCCCGCCGACGCCTTCTTCGCCAACCTCTCGGCCCTGTGCGGGCAGACCTTCGAGGGCCGCGTCGTAACGACGGACGCCGCTGACGCGGATTTCGCCGGCAAACGGCTGGTCATGCGGGTGCAGGACTGCACCGCGACCCAGGTCCGGGTTCCCTTCGCCGTGGGAGAGGACCGGTCGCGCACCTGGGTGATCAGCCGCACCGCCGAGGGCGTCCGCCTCAAGCACGACCACCGCCACGCCGACGGGACCGAGGACACGGTCAGCCAGTACGGCGGTGACTCGGTGAGTCCGGGCACGGCCGAGCGCCAGGACTTCCCCGTGGACGCCTATTCCATCGCCCTGTTCACCCGCGAGGGCCGCTCGGTGTCCAACACCAACGTCTGGGCCGTGGAGGTCCATCCGGGGCAGGTGTTCGCCTACGAACTGCGCCGGGCGAACCGGCACTTCCGCGTCGAATTCGATCTGTCGAAGCCCGTCGGCTAGGCGTCCAGATAGTCGATCGAGTGCTGGCCGCGGACGAAGCGGACAAAGGGGATCGGCCGCCGCGTCTGATCCATCCGGGCCTTCACCTCTGACAGCACGAACCGGGTAATGGCCGGCAGGTCCAGGTCGCCGGTCTTCGAGAGTTCGATCCAGGCGATCTCGTCCAGCTCGCCACAGCCTTCCGAGCGCTTGAGGCTCATCAGGGCCTCGGCGCCGGCGATGAAAAAGCGGGCGTCGAAGCGGCGCGCGCGGCCCGGCGGGGTGATGGCGCGGGCAATGTAGGTGAGTGGCTCCAGGTCGGGCAGGGCGCCGCGGCCCAGGAACTCGCGCCAGGGGCCGGAGCCGGGGCGGGGCGGGGCCTCGCGAGCCACCAGCAGGCCGGTCTCCTCGAAGGTCTCGCGCACGGCGGCCAGCGCCAGGGCCCGCGCCAGCGACGGCCGGGCTCCGCGGGACAGCAGGGCCGCCTGCGCCGGGTCGAGATCCGTGGCCGAGGGCGCGTGATAGTCGGTGCGGTCAACCCGGCCGCCCGGGAACACCCACTTGGACGCCATGAACACATGGCCCTTGGCGCGCCGGCCCATCAGGACGCATGGCTCGGGCCCGTCGCGGCGGACCAGGATCAGGGTCGCGGCGTCCTTGGGGCGCAGTTTCGCCCCGGCCACCTTGGGCGCGTCGGTCAGGTCGGACCGGCTGTCGAACGGCGCGCTCACTCCTGCGGCGTCGGATGCAGGATGAGGATGTCGAGGTCGCGGTCGGGGCGGTAGTTCTCGCGCACCA
>CAZRKY010000304.1:0-3128 GCA_964600375.1 uncultured Caulobacteraceae bacterium
GTCTGACCAACGAGGCCTATGCGCGCCAGGCCCGCGAGGGTCTGGACAACATCTATTCCACCGGATTCCAGAACGCCCAGGCGCAGGCCCAGGCGGACCTGAACCGCCAGCTGCAGGCGGCCATGGCCAACCAGTCGGCCGGATTGCAGAACGCCCAGCTGGGCCTGTCGGCGGCCAACCTGATGGGCGACCTGGGCCAGCAGCAGCACCAGATGGGCCAGGCCGACGCCACCCTGCTCAACCAGTTCGGAACCCAGAACCAGGCCTATGCCCAGCACGCGCTGGACGCCGCCTACCAGGAGTTCCTGCGCCAGCAGCAGTACCCGTTCCAGCAGGCGGCCCTGATGCAGGGCGTGCTGGGCGCGACGCCCTGGCCGATGAACCGCACAGGCGTGCAATCGACTTCGGAATTCGACCCGCTGGGCTGGGCCAAGCTGATCGGCTCGTTCGCCGCCCAGTCGCAGGGGAGCGGCCAATGACCCCGCTGTTCGGACCCAAGACCCCGCCGCCCGGGCTCGCCTTCGGCCCCGGATATGGCGAGCACCAGCCGGGCGGCTGGCGCGCGCCGGCTGACTTCGGCTGGGCCGCGCCGCGATGGCAGGACGGGCGTTGGCCGTCCGGACCCTGGCCGGTCGCCCCCAGGGCCGGCGGTTGGCCGACCGCGCCGCTGGACCCGTACGGTCAGTTCGCGCCAGGCAAGGGCGGGTTCGGGGGATCGCGGTGGTGACCGGCGGCGACTTGCTGCCGGCGCTGGGCCTCAGCGTGACGCTGTTGCTGAACCTGGCGGGTTACCTCGTCGCCTGGGGCGCTCTGAAGAGCACGGTGAAGGGGTTGGCCGATCGGGTCAGCGCCCACGAGGCCGACTCCGCGACTGTGGGCGAACTGCGGGTGCAGATTGCGCGGGTCGAGACGCGCCTGGACGCCCTGCTGGAGCAGTTCCGCGACCTCAATTCCGCGATCCGATGGATGCGCAGCGACACCGCGCCGACGCTCGATCCTGGCCCGTCGTCGGCAGCCGCCGCGCCCCGCCGTCGGGGCCGCGCGTGATGCGCCCGCCCAGCCTCCAGCGCCTGAAAGCCATGGCGGACGTGGCGCGGGACTGGGCGGCGCTGCTCTACACCCCCGTGCTGACGGTCTACGCGGTCTGGGTCACCGCCCTGATCGTCTCGGCCTGGCCGTGGGCGAAGACCACCGAGCCCCAGCGGCTGGCGATCCTGGGCTGGGCGCTGATCGGGGCGCTGATCCTGATCGGGCTGGGCACCCTGTTCTACCAGCGCCGCCCGCCGCCGCGCCTGCGCGCCAAGGGCGCAGCCATCGAGTTCGAAGTCTCCGGCGCGGGCGACCCGCCGGCGGAGCCGGACTGCCCCCCTTAAGGCCTGATCGCAGGCATTCCTCCCAACCATCACGAGGTCCCCCATGAAGCTCGATGCCCGGGCTGAAAGAGCCCTGTCCGGAATCCATCCGGACCTTGCGCGGATCATCCGTCGCGCCGCGGAAACCACCCCGGTCGACTTCACGGTCACCGAAGGCCAGCGCTCGCCCGAGCGCCAGAGGCGGCTGGTAGCCGCGGGCGCGTCCCGCACCCTGAGGTCGCGCCACCTGACCGGCCATGCCGTCGACCTGGCGGCGAAGGTCGACGGACGCATCCGCTGGGACTGGCCGCTCTACTCCCAGTTGGCGCAGGCGGTGAAGGCCGCCGCGGCTGACCTGGGTCTGCCGGTCGTCTGGGGCGGCGACTGGCGGAGGTTTCGCGACGGGCCGCACTTCGAGCTGCCGCGGGAGGCCTACCCATGAGCGTGGCGCTGATCTGGTCGGTGCTGAGTTCGCGGCTGGCTGGGCCGATCGCCGCGGCCTTGGCCGTGGTGCTGTCCGTTTGCCTCGCCGCCGCATTGATGGGCAACGCGGCGCAAACCGCGCGCGCGGATCGCCTGGTGCAGGCTCGGGACGCCTGGGAGGCCGCCGCGGGCCGCTGGCGCGCAGCCCACAAGCAAAGCGAGGCGTTGAGGGTGCGCGAGACCGGCGCGGCCCGGATCGCCGCAGTCGAGGCGGCCCGTTCCTGCGAGGCGCGCGTGGAGACAGCGCGCCGGTCTGCCCGCGCCATCCAGTCCATCATCAACCAGGAGGTTCCCCATGACGCCCAGGGTTGCCCTGTTCGCGGCCTTGTCCCTGCTGAGCGCCTGCGCGACGCGCTCACCCCTGACGCTCCCCGCAACTGAGCCCCAGGCCTGCGATCCCCGCCTGACGGCGCCTGGATCGGATGAACCCCCCGTCGCCGGCGCGATCGTTCAGCCCGCCACCCCGGCGGAGCGGGCGGCGGTGGATGCGTTTCTGTCGGCGGAGGCCGAGGCCCGCGCCTGGGGCCGGGAGGGCTGGGCGCGGGCGCGGCTGGCGCGCGAGGCGTGCGCTATTGCTGGGGCGGATAAGCCTCGGACGCGTCTTTCGAGTCCGCGGGATTAGGCGCCTGGGGCGCACTGGCAGCATCGGCGGCGGCGGCGGCCCGGGCGGCGGCCGCTTCGGCGGCGGCGGCGCTGGCGGCCGCGGCGCTGTTGGCCGCGTCCGCTCCGGCGTTTCGGCTGTTGGCGTTGAGCGCCGTGACCGTGGCGTCCATGCGCGCAGCGTTGGCGTCCTGAATGGCCTGCTCAGCCTGGACGCGGGCCGCCTCGGCTTCCGCCTGCGCAGCGAGCACCTGGTCGGAGGTCGGGTCGTTGTTGCGGCCGAGCAGGAAGAGGGCGATCACCAGCACCGCGCCGAACACGGCGACGCCGGCGACCCAAAGGCCCCGGCTGGAATTGTCCCGGCGGACCACGGTGCGCTCGACGGTGTGAACCGCTTCGCCGGTGACGGGGTCGCGCGTGACGCGTTCGTTCTCGGTGACGGTGACGTTGTCGGTATCGGTCATGGGGCCAGCTCCTGTGTCGCTGCCTCAACGGGCGCGGCTTCGAACTGTTCCGCTGGCGCGGGCGTGGAACCATGGGCGGGCAGGGGCTTTCTGCTCGGGCCACCATGGAGATAGACCCGTGCCCCAGGACAAACCCGCCCAAGAGCCCGCCGACGCCATCGCCTTGCTGAAGGCTGACCACCGCAAGGTCGAAGGGCTTTTCGCCCAGTTCGAAAAGGCCAGCGCCACG
>CAZRKY010000305.1:0-3030 GCA_964600375.1 uncultured Caulobacteraceae bacterium
AGTTGCGGCCGCCCGACAGGCCCGGCGACGGATCGGGCTGGCTGAGTTCTTCCGAGCCGAACCAGACCACGCGGATGGTGCGGCGGGGACGGATCGGCAGGTCGGCGATCAGCTTGACCGCCGCGGTGGTGATGGCGATGCCGGCCGCGTCGTCGATGGCGCCGGTGCCGCGATCCCAGCTGTCGAGGTGGCCGCCGACGGCGACGATCTGGTCGGGGAACTCGCGGCCGCGGATCTCGCCGATGACGTTCTGGGACTGGCCGTTGGCCGGAACCACGGCCTGGCCGTTCAGGCGCAGGCGCAGCGTCCCGCCGCGCGCGGCGCGGCGCAGTTGGGCGGCGTCGGGCGGCGAGACGGCGAAGCCAGGCACCGCGTCAGGGGTGCGCTTGGTCGAGCCGGTGTTGGCCTGGCGGTGATCGTCGGTGCCCAACGCACGCATGACGTAGGCGACCGCGCCCTTGGACTTGGCGACCGACGGGCCCTGGCTGCGCATGGCGTTGGCGTAGCCGTAGCCGCTGCCATCTTGCATACGCACAGTCGTCTGCAGCACCACCGCGATCTTGCCGTTCAGCGATCCCGGCGCCGCGTCCAGCAGGTCCTGGTAGGTCTCGAACACCACCGCGTCGGCCTCGATGCCCTCCGGCGGGGTCGACACCGAGCCGCCCAGCAGGGTGATGACCAGCGGCTGCGGGTACGGCGCGACGATCGATCCGCTCTCGCTGATGCGCGTCCACGGGACCAGCGGGAAGGTCTCGACCGCGACATTGGTGAAGCCCAGCGCCTTCAGCTTCTCGGCCCCCCAGGCCGCGGCGCGGGCCTCAGCGTCTGAGCCGGCCATGCGCGGGCCAAAGCGGGTGGTGATGTCCTCGACCAGGGAATAGGCGATCGAGCCGGCCATGGCCCTGTCGCGCAGCATCGCCGCGGTCTCGGTCCAGGGTAGGGTGCGCGCAGCGGCCGGCGCCTTCTTGCGCGGCGCGGCGTCGGAAGACCCGGCGGACAGCGCCAGGGCGGCGGCGAGCGCCAGGCCGGAAACGGACAGGATGCGGACGAAGGACGGGTTCACGGCGGCGGGCTCCGGGTTATGCGGCGCGGACCGTATGGGCGGGGGCCCGAGGCGGCAAGCCCGCTTGCCGACGCAGGGCCGTCCGCCGTCGCAAATCGGAGGGTGATGACCGCAAGAAGCGGCACGGCGAGACCCCGAGTCGCTGCTAGGATCGCCGCATGGCCCTGTGCTTCGCCACCTTCGACACCGCCGTCGGCCCCTGCGCCGTGGCCTGGGGCAAGCGCGGCATCGTGGGCGTCTCCCTGGCCGAGGGGACCGACGCGCGGGCCCGCGAGCGCATCGCGCGGCGCTTCCCCCAGGCGGTGGAGGCCGCACCGCCCCCCGCCGTCCGTCAGGCCATGGACCGCATGGCGGCCCTGATGGAAGGCGCGAAGGACGACCTTACCGACATCGAATTGGACTGGTCAGGCGTCGCCGACTTCGACCGCGGCGTGCTCGACATCTGCCGCGCCATCCCGCCGGGCGAGACCCTGACCTACGGTGAGATCGCGCGCCGGCTGGGCGACCTGGCCCTGGCCCGCGGCGTCGGCCAGGCGCTGGGCCGCAATCCCTTCCCCGTCATCGTGCCCTGCCACCGCGTGCTGGGATCCGACGGCAAGGTCGGCGGCTTCTCCGCCAACGGGGGAGTCGAGACCAAGCTGAAGCTGCTGACCATCGAACGCGCCCGCACGGGCAACGCCCCCACCTTGTTCGACGACGACCCCGCCTTCGGCCTGGCGGCTGCGCCGAAGCGGTAGATGCTCCTTCCCTCTTCAGAGGGAAGGAGGTCCCAGCATGCCGGAGCGGAGCGAAGGCCAATGCTGGAGGATAAGTGCAGGCGGGCGCAGCCCGCGCCATGCGCGGTCTCACTCACCCTCCAGCGTGGGCCTGCGCCTTCGGCTCCGGCACGCTGGGACCTCCCTCTCTCTGAAGAGAGAGGGGTCGCGCCCGGCGCGCTCCCCGCACCTGTTCGCACCCGCAAAAACGGAAACCCTTGACTTTCAAGGGATCGCGCTTTACATGGCTCGCAGTTGCACATCGCAACCCTTGGGCGCTCCAGCGCGTGAGGATCGACAACAGATCCGTCGGTCCGCCTGTCGTAGAGCCCAACTCTCACGGACCCATAGGCCGCCTGTTTCACGCGGGGCGGCTCCAAATTCCTCTCCCAACACCGGGAGACGATCGCGCTCGGCTATTGAAAGCCAAGGCGCGCGATCGCGCTTTGAAAGAAACTTGAGTTGAAAACCTTTACCGATCTCGGCCTGGCCAAGCCCCTCCTGCAGGCGCTCGCCACTGAAGGCTACGAGACCCCCACCCCCATTCAGGCCCAGGCGATCCCGCTGGTCATGAAGGGCCAGGACCTGCTGGGCATCGCCCAGACCGGCACCGGCAAGACCGCGGCCTTCGCCCTGCCCATCCTCCATCGCCTCGCGGCCGACAAGAAGCAGGCCCCGCGCCGCTCGTGCCGCGTCCTGGTCCTGTCGCCGACCCGCGAACTGGCCACCCAGATCGCCGAGAGCTTCAAGACCTACGGCAAGCACATGGGCATCTCCGTCTGCGTCGTCTTCGGCGGCGTGAAGTACGGACCCCAGATCAAGACCATGGCCCCGGGCGTCGACATCCTCGTCGCCACGCCGGGCCGTCTGCAGGACCACATCGGCGAACGCGTCATCGACCTGTCCGCCACCGAGTACTTCGTGCTCGACGAGGCGGACCAGATGCTGGACCTCGGCTTCTTCAAGCCGATCCGCCAGATCGCTTCGAAGCTGCCGATGAAGCGCCAGAACCTGTTCTTCTCGGCCACCATGCCGTCGGAAATCGCCAAGCTGGCCGGCGAGATGCTGAGGGACCCGGCGCGCGTGGAAGTCACGCCCCAGGCCACTACCGTCGAAAAGATCGCCCAGCAGGCCCTGTTCGTCGAGACGGCCAGGAAGCGCGCCCTGCTGCAGGAGCTGTTTTCGGACCCGACCTGGACGCGGACCCTGATC
>CAZRKY010000306.1:0-3021 GCA_964600375.1 uncultured Caulobacteraceae bacterium
GCCGCGCCCGCCGCCCCGGCGGCGCCCGCCGCGGCGGCCGGCGCGGGCGGCGATGTTGCGACCGTCCCGGCGGCCTTCGTCGGCGAGTGGAATTCGGACCCGAAGGACTGAGGCAAGGGCCACGGCGAGGGGACCCTGACCATCGAGGCACACCGCATCTTCTTCTACGAATCCGGCGGCCCGATCGAGGCGGTCACGATGAAGTCGCCGCGAGAGATCGCCATCGCCGCCAGGCTGACAGGCGAGGGTGAGACCTGGACCGACATCACCACCTTCCGCCTCTCGGAGGACGGCAGAACCCTGACCGACGCCAGCGTGCCGGGGGAGGAGCAGCCGTTCGTTCGTACGCGTTGTCCTGGGGGCCAGCCGTGAGAAACGCCCTGACCACCGGATTGGCGTTGATCCTGCTGATGGCGGCCGCGCCGGCGCTGGCGGTGACGCCGGTGACGCCGCCCAAGGCGCCCGCCGCCTTCCAGGGGCTCTGGGCCGGGCTGGGCAAGAGCTGCACTCCGGGCGCGGACCCGTCCCAGATCCGGATCAGGGCGAATTCGGTCTGGATGTCGTCCCATGACCATCAGGTGCTGCGGGCCACGCCGCGGGGGCCGCGCGAGGTCGTGATGGTGGTCCAGGTGCTGAGCGGCGACGTCTATGAGGACAGGACCTTCCGCTTCCGCCTGTCGGCCGACGGCAAGCAACTGACCGAGGTTGGAGCGCGGGCCAATCTCGTGCGCCGGCTGTGCGCGAAGCCCTGATGGGCATTTTGAGGTAGGCGGGACGGCGCCTCACGCCCTACAACCCCGCCCATGACCGCCCCCGCCCCGAACGCCCCCAAGGACACCCCCGGCGTCATCGCGCCGCCGCCGTTCATCTTCCTCGTCTTCCTGGTGGCGGGCTGGGGAGTGGACCAGGCGGTGGCGACGCCGGCATTCCCGATCGAGGACATGGCGCGAAAGGTCGCGGCCCTGGCGCTGATCATCGGCGGGCTGGTGCTGGAGTTCTGGGCCAGCGGCCTGTTCCAGAAGGCCGGCACCAATGTCGTGCCCTACAAGCCCGCGACCGCGCTGGTCACCGACGGGCCGTACCGCTTCAGCCGAAACCCGATGTACGTCGGCTTCGCCATCACCTACCTCGGACTTGCGCTGGGGCTGCAGTCGCCGATCGCAGTGGCGCTGCTGCTGCCGTGCCTGTTCGTGATGGGCTGGGGCGTGATCGCGCGCGAGGAGCGTTACCTCGAGGCCAAGTTCGGGCGCGCCTACACCGACTACAAGACCCGGGTGAGCCGGTGGCTGTGAGCGATCAGGATCTGACCGACCTGGCGGCCGACGAGCTGGCCCAGGCGATCTCGATTCACTGGCGCGAGCTGATCAAGGTGACGCCCTGGGGCGATACCTACCAGGCGCTGGCGCCCGGCGGCGAAGAGGTCGAGGTTGAACGGAACTACCTGTGGTTCAAGGACCCGGGCGGGGACGTGATGTGTGAGGTCACGGCCCGCTTCGGCGAGCGCGAGGCCCAGGCTTTTGGCGTGGTCAGGAGACCCGAATGAGTGACGAGAAAACCCGCGACGCCAACGGCGCCGAACTGGCTGACGGCGACAACGTCACCCTGATCAAGGACCTGAAGGTCAAGGGCGCCGGCGGCGTGACGCTCAAGCGCGGCACCATGATCAAGGGCATCCGCCTGACCGGCGATCCCGACGAGATCGACTGCCGCCACGAGAAGGTGAAGGGCCTCGTGCTGCGCACCGAGTTCGTGAAGAAGGCCTGAGGCGTGGCCGCGCCGGTCCTCATCGCGATCTCCGGCGGCTCGGGCTCGGGCAAGACGACGCTGGCGACGGCGCTGGCCAACCGGCTGGGGCAGGCGAACTGCCTGATCGTGTCGGACGATGACTACTATCGCGGCCGCCCGGCCGGCGAGGCCTTCGACCCGGACCGCTTCAACTTCGACGACCCGTCCTCCAAGGACCTCGAGATGCTGGGCGAGCACCTGTCACGCCTGCGGGCCGGGGAGGTGATCGAGCGGCCGAAGTACGACATGCGCACCCATTCGCGGCTGGACCAGACCGTGGCGGTGGCGCCGAAGCCCTTCATCATCGTGGAGGGCATCCATGTTCTGGCAGGGCCGTTTAGCGACGTCTTCGACCTGACCATCTTCGTCGAGACGCCGGCGGACGTGCGGCTGGCGCGCCGGGTGCTGCGTGACATCGCCACTCGGGGGCGGCCGGTGGAAGAGGTCGTGCACCGCTACATCGAGTTCGTCCGCCCCTCGCACATCGCCCACACCCAGCCGGGTTGCGACCACGCCCATGTGGTGGTTCGCGACGACAGCTGCGCCATCGCCGCGCACGAGGTGGAGGCGCTGGCGATCATGGACGGGCTGCTGGAGCCGGTTATGGCGAAGCTCGCCGAAGTCGGCGCTGACGGTTAACAAACAGGGTTAACGCGCCCGGCGCTCTTAACCTTTGGCTCAAGCTGGGCCATGATCGCGAGCGTAGAGCGCTCCGCCGGGTGCAGCGTTGGGAGGCGGCCTTGGATCCAAGCGATTTCCCGATCGTCAGCGAGCCCGCCCAGGGGGCGGCCCTGCTGGACCCGCTCTTCCTCTTCATCGCGCTCGCCATCGGCGTGATCGTGCTGGGCGGCGGCTATTTCTACGGCCGCCGGCGCACCGAGGAGGCCATGTGGGCCGCCCGCGAGGGGGCCTGCGCCTCGATCCACAAGCTGATTCTCGACAGGGCGCGGGCGGCGGCGGTGGCGACGCGGCCCCAGGTGATGGCCGGCGCCCAGGCGCTGAGCGACGAGATCCAGCGCCTGCTGGGCCCGGTCGCGGCGCTGGGAGCCTTCGGGGGCTTCGCGGACAAGCTGAAGGTCGCGCTGGGCGCCGACGGCGGGCACGGCGACCACGGGCATGAGGATCACGGACACGCCGATCACGCCGGACATGACGATCACGGCCATGGCGGCGGTCATGGAGGAGGGGACCACGGCGAAGCGCCGAAGGCCGGGGGAATCCACATCAACATCGGCG
>CAZRKY010000307.1:0-3019 GCA_964600375.1 uncultured Caulobacteraceae bacterium
GATGTCTTCCAGCATGGCCTTGCGGCGGTCGCCGAAGCCCGGAGCCTTGACGGCGGCGACGCGCAGGCCGCCACGCAGCTTGTTCACGACCAGGGTCGCCAGGGCTTCACCTTCGATGTCCTCGGCGATGATCAGCAGGGGACGGCCCGACTGAACCACGGCTTCCAGCACCGGCAGCATGGGCTGCAGCGAGGAGAGCTTCTTCTCGTGGAGCAGGATGAGCGGCTCTTCGAGTTGAACCTCCATCTTGTCGGCGTTGGTGATGAAGTAGGGGCTGAGGTAGCCGCGGTCGAACTGCATGCCCTCGACGACGTCGAGCTCGGTGTCGGCGGTCTTGGCTTCTTCAACCGTGATGACGCCTTCGTTGCCGACCTTGGCCATCGCCTTGGCGATCATGTCGCCGACTTCCTTGTCGCCGTTGGCCGAGATGGTGCCGACCTGGGCGATTTCGTCGTTGGTCGTGACCTTGCGCGAGATCTTGTTGATCTCCTCGACGACCTTGATCACGGCCTTGTCGACGCCGCGCTTCAGATCCATCGGGTTCATGCCGGCCGCGACCGACTTCATGCCCTCGACCACGATGGCCTGGGCCAGGACCGTGGCGGTGGTGGTGCCGTCGCCGGCCTTGTCATTGGTCTTGGAGGCGACCTCGCGGATCATCTGGGCGCCCATGTTCTCGAACTTGTCTTCCAGTTCGATTTCCTTGGCGACGGAGACGCCGTCCTTGGTCGAGCGCGGGGCGCCGAAGGACTTCTCGATGACCACGTTGCGGCCCTTCGGACCCAGCGTCACCTTCACGGCGTTGGCGAGGATGTTGACGCCGCGCAGCATCTTGTCGCGCGCGTCGGAAGCGAAATGTACGGTCTTGGCGGCCATTTTTAGCTGCTCTCTCTTTGAACTTGTTGGGTTGGTTTCAGGTCAGGGAAGCGTGGCGCTCAGGCGGCCTTGGCCTTGACGTCGCTCTTGTCGAGCACGCCCAGGATGTCGCTTTCCTTCATGATGATCAGGTCGTCGCCGTCGATCTTCACTTCCGTGCCCGACCATTTGCCGAACAGGATGCGGTCGCCGACCTTCACGTCCATGGCGATGTAGTCGCCGTCTTCGTCACGGCCGCCGGGACCGACCGCCAGGACCTCGCCCTCCTGGGGCTTTTCCTTGGCGGTGTCGGGGATGATGATCCCGCCCTTGGTCGTGGTCTCTTCTTCCACGCGCTTGACCAGCACGCGGTCGCCGAGGGGACGAAACTTCATGACGTCATCTCCGAAAAGTCTTGGTTCGTTTGAATGTTGATGCGCCCGACGGGCGGCTTAGCAGCCGACCTCGCCGAGTGCTAACGGGCAGATAGGAGGGGGCATGGGGGGAGTCAAGGAGCGGGGGAATCTCTTTCTCCGGAGGAGAAAGAGGGCCCCGCGCACCGGAGCGCGTCAGCGCGCAGGTTCTTGCGCGGGAGATTGAGGGGGAAACACGACGGCTGGTGATGGCCCCTTCCCCCTTCTTCGGAGGAGAAGGAGGGCCCCGCGCACCGGAGCGAAGCGCAGGTTCTTGCGCGGGAGGTTGAGAGGGACACGTGACGCATGAAGGTTGGCGTGGGCCAGTCACATACCGTCGCGTTTCCCCTTCAATCTCCCACGCTAGAAATCTCCGCCTGCGGCTCCGATTGCGCGGGGCCCTCTTTCTCCTCCGGAGAAAGAGAGGGGCGCCGCGCCTCTTCGGCCGCCGCCAGGATGGTCTCCGCCACGCCGTCGGGGTTGCTGAACACCTCGGCGTTCCAGAACCGCAGCACCCGATACCCCTGCCCCTTCAGCCAGGCGTCGCGCCGGGCGTCGTAGGCGCTGGCTTCAGCGTTGTGGTGGCCGCCGTCGACCTCGACGATCAGGCGCAGCGGCAAGCAGACGAAATCGACGATGTAGTCGCCGATGGCGTGCTGGCGGCGGAAGCCGATGCCGAGGCGATCCCGGCCGAGCAGCCGGCGCATGGCGCGTTCGCCCGGGGTCGGGTTGAGGCGCATGTCGCGGGCGCGCTCGCGGAGGCTCAGGCCGCCGGTCATGGGGTGGAACATTAGGTGAACATGCAGGCGCGGGCAAGCGCGTCCTTCTTCGGAGGAGCCTGCTCCTTCTTCGGAGGAGCCTGCTCCTTCTTCGGAGGAGAAGGAGGTGTGCGCTTGACTCCATGATGCACTTTGTGATGTAAAGCACTTCGTCGGCGTAGGGCCGGCGGAGGAGACGGGATGTCGGGCAAGGCGTCGGAGTGGAAGCGGTTCGCGGTGACCATGGCCGTGTCGCTGCTGGCCATCGTGGGCATCCTGGCGCTGCAGCCCGGTTCCGTGGATCTGGCGGCGATCCTGCAGATCCGCCCGCACCTGGACCTGGCGCCGCTGTGGCGCGCCTCGCCCCTGATCCAGGTCCACGTCCTGACCGTCTTCTACGCCCTGCTGGTCGGGCCCATCCAGTTCCTGCTGCCCAAGGGCACGGCCCTGCACCGCTTCCTGGGCTGGTCCTGGGCGCTGGCGATGTTCACCACCGCGGTCACCAGCCTGTTCATCCGCGAGATCAATCACGGCGCCTTTTCGCCGATCCACATCTTCTCGGTCTGGACCCTGGTCAGCCTGCCGCTGGCCATCTGGTTCGCGCGCTCGGGCCGGATCGGCAGCCATCGCAGCACGATGATCGGGCTCTACATCGGCCTGGTGATCGCCGGCCTGCTGGCGATCGCGCCCGGCCGGCTGATCTGGGACATGTTCTTCGGCTGATCGCCCCCTGGCGCAGCCTCGGTCTTCAACAGGAGAAAACACCATGAAGGCGATGATGATGACGGCCGCCCTGGCGGCGGCGACCCTGGCGGCCGGCGCGGCCCAGGCAGGCGACGTGACGGTGCGCCTGACCGGCGCCCACGGCGGCGGCGGCAAGGTGTACGCCACACTGTATACGCGCGACACCTTCATGGGGCCGGAGGGCCTGCAGGCCGTGTCCGACCCGGTTTCGGGCGAGGTGGTGGTGACCTTCCACGACGTGCCGGCGGG
>CAZRKY010000308.1:0-2993 GCA_964600375.1 uncultured Caulobacteraceae bacterium
GCTATCGCGCCGACAGTCAGCCCGTTCGCGACATCGACGCCAAGATCGCCGAACTCCAGGGCCTTATCGCTTCCGGCGGCGCCCAGGGCGACCTCGGTCGCCGCGTCGGGGCCAATCCGGTCTGGCAGGCGGTCGAGCAGACCCGCATCCAGACCGAGAGCGAGATCGCCTCGCTGATTTCGCGCCGGGGCGAGCTGCAGCGGCAGATCGAATCCATCGTCGCGCGCCAGCAGGAGCTGACCAGCCTCGAGGCCGCCTACAACAACCTCGCGGTCGAGCGCGAAGTTCTGCAAACCAACGTGAAATCCCTGGCCACGCGTCAGGAGGAAGTTCGCTCCGCCACGGAAATGAGCGCGGCGTCGGAAGACAACATCCGTGTCATCGAGCGCGCCCAGACGCCGGGCACGGGCGAGAGTCTGCGCAAGGTGGCCTTCATCCTGGCCTTCCTGTTCGCCGCCTTCACCGCCTTCTGCGTGGGCCTGCTCCGGGTGTTTCTGCGGCGTGGCTTCGCCACCGCCGAGGTGGCCGAGCGGACGCTGGATCTGCCGGTTCTTGCGACCGCGACAATGAAGTCGCGCTGACCGGGCGGCGAAGCGGCGTATGCTGGCCCGGCAAGTACGCACGGCTTACGATTCGGGCATGGTCGATCTCACCGGCGAAATGGCTGACCTGTGGGCGGCTCTCGGCCCCGTGCCGCCGGGCCGTGGCCGGGTGCTTCAGTTTGTCTCGGCCCGGACAGGCGAGGGCGCTTCGACCATCGCGCGCGAGTTCGCCCGTCTGGCGGCAGTCCGGGCGCGGCGGCCGGCGTGGCTGATCGACGCCGACATCTACGACCAGAGCCAGCTGAGCGCCGTTGGCATGGAGCCCGAGCGCTACGGCCCGGTGCAGGGCATGGCCTCGGCCTCGCCCGACGGCTCGGCGTTCTTTTCGCTGCATCCGCCGCTTAAGGATCGTCAGGGGCGGCCGATGGCGGACGCCCGGCTTCTGCACGCGCGGGCGGTGCTCGGGGGGCGGCTTTGGGTGACACGACTGCGCGCCGAGGCGCTGCACGTGGCCCAGCGTGCCCAGTTCATTGCCTCGGGCGCCTACTGGGCCGCGATGCGCAAGCACGCCGATTACGTGATCGTCGACAGCCCGGCGGCCGATCGTTCCGACGCCGCGCTCGCGCTTGCGCCCTACATGGATGCAACTGTCCTGGTGGTCGCTGCGGACGAGAAGGACGTGGGCGATCCCGCGGCCCTGCGCGACGCCCTGGAGGCGGCGGGCGGGTTCGTGGCGGGCATGGTGTTCAACCGGGCGCCTGACCGCGACGCCCGCGCTGGCGATCGCGCCCGGGGGCGTGCCTAGCCCGGCTGGTGTCGGGCGTGAGCCTGGAGCCCAAGCGTAAGCGCGTCTTTCACGGGCAGGATCTGGAACCCTTGAGCGAGCGCATCGCGGACCAGACCCTCCAGCGCCTCGGGCGTGCATCCCCATTCCGACGGCTCGTCGCGGACATCGTGGGTGTAGAGGATGACCCAGCCGTTCCTGGGCCTGGCGCGGTCCAGCCACTTCCGCGCCTTCGCCTCGCCGCCCGATCCCTCGATGCCCACCCCGGGAAGGCCCGCGAGGTCCGCCTCGCCCGCCACCATCCCGTCGTTGACGGTGCGCAGGGCCCGAAAGCGCTCGCCCAGGACCCGCTTGGCGGTCGGCGAAATCTCTCCGTAGGGATAGGCGAAGGTCTCACAGGACAGCCCGTGTTCGGCCAGGGTCGTGGCGTTCAGGCCGACGTCGCAGCTGATGACATCCGCCTGGGACCGGCCGCAGTCCAGGTGGCTGAAGGTATGGCAGCCGATCTCGTGGCCTGCGGCGGCCACGCGCAGGACCTCGTCCAAGCCGGCGTAGGCGCCCATGGGACTGTCGCGGCCGAAAAGGCCCGAGGAGATGTAGAAGGTGCCGCGCACGCCGGCCGACTCCAGAATCCCTGCGCCGGCGCGGACAGCGCTGACCGGGGCGTCGTCGAAGCTTACGGACAGGGTCGGGCGGTCGAACGCCAGCCGCGCGGGGCGCTGCTCGACGAAGCGCGACACCTTGCGACGCACCTTGTCGAACACGGTCTCGGTCGGGGCGTAGACGTAAGCGGCGTCGGTCATACGGCCTCGGCGTAGAGGGCGGCCCGGTAGAGCCGAAGCGAGAAGGCCCGCGCCTTGACGGGCAGCCGCGGGGTCAGGGCCAGGCCCCGGAACCAGCGGCGGAAGGTCGCCAGCCCCGGCGTGCGCTTGAGGATGCGTGCGGCCTTGTAGCTGGGGTAGCCGCGCACGATCGCCGGATGGCGGCGCACGACGCGGGCGAAGTTGTCGACCGACTGTTCGTACTTGGCGGCCAGCTGCTCGACGGTATCGAGGCCGAGGTGGGTGGCGGGATTGTCGACGTGCACGACGCGGAAGCGGCGCGCGATGCGCATGCCCCACTCCACGTCCTCCCAGCCCCAGCCCTTGAAATCGTCGGCGAAGGCCTCGGCAGCGAAGGCGTCGGCGCGAACCAGGAGGTTGGACGTGTAGACGTACTTCTCCGGCTGCCGGGCGCGTTCGGTGTAGGGCACGCACTCGGCGCGGGCGGCCATCGCCCGGTGGACAGCGAACTCCGCCGCCTGGGAAGCCTGGACCAGCGAAAAGCCTCCGAAGGCCACGGCGGGGTCCTCCCGCGCGACAAGATCGGCCCAGGTCTGCAGGAAGCGGCGGCTGTCGGGCCGCATGTCGGCGTCGAGGAACAGAAAGCTTCCGCCCCGCGCATTGCCGGCCAGCCGATTGCGGCCGAGCGAGCGCCCTTCGTTGGCCGCCAGCTTCACGAAGCGGGCGGGAAGGGCCATCCGCCTGACGCAGGCGGCCACGCGGGCGGCCAGCGCCTTGTCGCCGGAACCATCGTCCAGCACCACGACCTCGACCGAGCCGCCCTGGGCCTGGGCTTCCTCGTCCAGCAGGGCGAGAAGCTCGCAGGGATCGTCGCGGAAGAACGGG
>CAZRKY010000309.1:0-2977 GCA_964600375.1 uncultured Caulobacteraceae bacterium
GAGGCCGAGGGCGGCGAGAAGGTGCGGGTGCGCGGGGTCTGGGACGGCGAGGCCGAGAGTCGCCTGATCGCCGACGAGATCGAGGACTGGCATCGCAGGCACGGCCGCTACAAGGACGCCGCCGTGCTGGTGCGCGCCTCCTTCCAGATGCGGGCGTTCGAAGAGCGCTTCGTGCTGCTGCAGATCCCCTACACCGTCATCGGCGGCCCGCGCTTCTTCGAGCGCGCCGAGATCCGCGATGCCCTCGCCTACCTGCGCCTGATCCAGTCCCAGGACGACGATCTGGCCTTCGAACGCATCGTCAACACGCCGAAGCGCGGCATCGGCGATGCTTCGGTGCAGAAGCTGCTGGCCGTCGCGCGCCGCGCCAACCTGTCGGCCATGTCCGCCGCGCGCGAGCTGGTCGGGACCGACGAGCTGCCCGCGCGCACCCGCACGGCGCTGTCCAATTTCATCCGCGACGTCGACCGCTGGTCGCACCTGCTGCGCACCGGGACCAGCCACTACGAGCTGACCGAAACGGTGCTGGAGGAAAGCGGCTACACCGACATGCAGCGCGCCGACCGCGCCACCGGCCAGACCCGCCTCGACAACCTGAAAGAGCTGGTCCAGTCGATGCAGAACTTCGAGACCCTGCAGGACTATCTCGAGCACGTCTCGCTGGTGCTGGATCTCGACCGCGGCGCCGGCGAGGACGCGGTGCAGATCATGACGCTGCACGGCGCCAAGGGGCTGGAGTTCCCGCTGGTCTTCCTCCCCGGCTGGGAGGAAGGCGTCTTCCCGTCGCAGCGCTCGATCGACGAAAAGGGCGAGAAGGGCCTCGAGGAAGAGCGCCGCCTGGCCTACGTCGGCGTGACGCGGGCGCGGGAGGAGGCGCGCATCTCCTTCGCCGCCAATCGCCAGGTCTACGGCCGCTGGACTTCGCAACTGCCCTCGCGCTTTGTCGACGAGCTGCCGATCGAGCACGTGGATGCGGCGTCGGAGACCGGCTACTACGGCGGCGGTCCGGGCATGCAGGAGGTGAAGTCCCGCTGGGACGACGCGCCCTCCTTCGGCTCTGGCTACGCCTCGCCCGGCTGGAAGCGCGCCCAGGCCCGCGGCGGCGCCTTCGCCGGCGGCGGCCACCGCCAGCCAGTGATCGAGGGGGACGGCCGCCTGACCGCATCGGCCGCGCCGTCGGCGTCCGGCTTCACGCGCGGCGACCGCGTGTTTCACCAGAAGTTCGGCTACGGCAAGATCCGCTCCATCGAGGGCAACAAGCTGGTCGTCAGCTTCGACAAGGCAGGCGAGAAAAAGGTCATCGACAGCTTCGTGGACAAGGCCTGACCGGGCCATCCCGCCGGGCGCGGGTCAACAGGCCGTTAACCATAATTCCCGACTGTCGGTGCATGTCGCGCACCCAAGTCCTGAGCCCCTGGCAGCCCCCCTCCGAGCCTTCGCCCGCGGCGTGGGAATGGGTGGCCTGCATCGCTGTCGTGATCATGATGACGGGCGCGCTGGTCGCCCCGTTGTTCGCACCCGAGCCAGGGGTGGAAACGCCCGAGCTCAGGATGATCTGGCTGCCGGTCTACGCCGTCATCGTGGGCCTGGTGATCCGCCGCGCCGGGGCCATCGCCCAGGCCTGGCCCGCGGTGATGCTGGCCGGCGCGCTGGTCGCCCTGGCCTTCCTGTCCAGTCGCTGGTCGCTTGAGCCGGACACGACCGTGCGCCGCTCGATCGCGCTCGGCATGTCGATGCTGTTCGCGCTTTACCTCGGCGCGGTCTGGCGCGGGCCGGTGCTGTTGCGGATGCTGTGCATGGCCTTCGTCGCGATGGGCGCGCTCAGCATCGTCGTGGTCTTCGCCTACCCGGAGATGGGTGTGTCCCAGGACGCCAACGCCGGCACCTGGCGCGGCGTCTGGGTCGAGAAAAACCAGACCGGCATGATGATGTTCACCGCCATCCTCGCGGGCCTGGCGCTGCTGGTTTCGGACGCCCGCAGCCGCTGGCTGGCGCTGGCCACCATCGGGGTGTGCCTGATCATGCTGCTGGGCACCCAGTCCAAGACCTCGCTGCTCTGCCTGATCGTCGGCGGCTCGCTGATCGTCGGCCTTCACACCCTGCGTCGCGCGGGCCCGGCCTTGGGCGTCGTGCTGGTCTGGCTGGGCGTGCTGGTGGTCGGCGGGCTGGCGGCCTTCTTCCTGCTCAATCCCGACGCCCTGTTCACCCTGCTGGGCAAGGACCCGTCGCTGACCGGCCGCACCGACATCTGGGATGCGCTGCTGCGGCGATCGGCCGAGCGGCCGCTCACCGGCTACGGCTACGCGGCGTTCTGGGGCAAGGAGTCCATGCCCGCCAACTGGGTGCGGCTGGAGACCGAATGGGCGGTGCCCTCGGCGCACCAGGGCTGGCTCGAAGTGCTCATCCAGCTCGGCTACGTCGGCGTGGCCCTGGTCGGCTTCATCTATCTGGTCACCGTGGTGCTGGCGCTCGTGCGGCTGCCGACCCAGGGCATTCGCGAGGGCTATTTCGGCCTCGCCTTCCTCGCCGCCTTCGGCGTGCTGACCCTGTCGGAAAGCGTCATGGTCCTGCACCACAATTTCTCATGGGCGCTGTTCATGGCGGTGATGGCCGGGCGCTTCATGCCGGTCGGCTCGCCGATGGTCGAGTTGAACCGCCGCGCGCAACCCTTCCCGATGCAGTCGCCCGCCCTGGTGTTCCGCAGCGTCATGCCGGCGCGAAACACGCCGTAGCATTCTCCTTCAATGTCATCCCGGAGGTGGGCCGGCGCACAGCCGGGACAGAATCCGGGACCTGCGAAGCGGGGCGCGCCGGCGAGGTCCCGGATAAGTCCCCGGCCCGGGGCCGGGACCTTTCCGGGATGACATTTCGTAAGGTCCCCTGGAAACAGCTGGATGCCGAACGTGACACCACCCGCTGCGCCAGGGATGTAGAGTTCGAGCCATGTGGACCCCCGCGCAATTCGCCGAAACCGACC
>CAZRKY010000310.1:0-2915 GCA_964600375.1 uncultured Caulobacteraceae bacterium
GGCCATCCGGGTCAAGTCCGCCGGCAAGGACAACGTCTCGATCGTCGTGGTCTCGCGCGGCGAATTCAACGCCCGGGGCAAGAAGATCCCGTTCGTGAACTGCACCCTGGCGGTGAAGCCGGGCGAGCTCGGGCCGACCCAGCGCCGCGTCGAGGCCTGGCTGGGCTTCACCCCCATGGCCCTGCCCAAGGGCGCCATCGGCTACCACTTCACCGAGCGCGCCGGCGTTCGCACGCCGCTGCGCGTGGCGAAGATGAGCGACATGACGGCGCCCCCCGCGGGCAGCCGCGTCGCCGCCGTCGACCTGAAATTCGAGAAGGGCACGCTGGTCGTCAGCTACACCCTCCCCCGCCTTTAACGCCTTCCCGGAACCGAGACGTCCATGTCCATCCTCGTCGACAAGAACACCAAGGTCATCTGCCAGGGGATCACCGGATCCCAGGGGACCTTCCACACCGAACAGGCCATCGCCTACGGCACCAAGATGGTCGGCGGCGTGACCCCGGGCAAAGGCGGCCAGACCCACGTCGGGCTGCAGGTCTATGACACGGTCGGCGAGGCGGTCGCGGCCACCGGCGCCAACGCCAGCGTCATCTACGTGCCGCCCCCCTTTGCCGCGGACTCCATCCTTGAAGCCATCGACGCCGAGATCCCGCTGATCTGCTGCATCACCGAGGGCATTCCGGTGCTGGACATGGTCAAGGTCAAGCGCTCGCTGTCGGGTTCTAAGTCGCGCCTGATCGGCCCCAACTGCCCCGGCGTCATGACGCCGGACGAGTGCAAGATCGGCATCATGCCGGGCAACATCTTCAAGCGCGGCTCGGTCGGCGTCGTCTCGCGTTCCGGCACGCTCACCTACGAGGCCGTGTTCCAGACCACCAACGCGGGCCTCGGCCAGTCCTCGGCCGTCGGCATCGGCGGCGATCCGGTCAAGGGCACCGAGTTCATCGACATCCTCGAGATGTACCTGGCCGACCCCGAGACCCAGTCGATCATCATGATCGGCGAGATCGGCGGCTCGGCCGAGGAGGACGCGGCGCAGTTCCTGAAGGACGAGGCCAGGCGCGGCCGCTCCAAGCCCACCGTCGGCTTCATCGCCGGCCGCACGGCGCCTCCGGGCCGCCGCATGGGCCACGCCGGGGCGATCATCTCGGGCGGCAAGGGCGGCGCCGAGGACAAGATCGCGGCCATGGAAGGCGCCGGCATCAAGGTTTCGCCGTCCCCCGCGGCCCTGGGCGCCACCCTGCTCGAGCTGCTCAAGGCCTAGAAAAAAGCACGGCCGGGCCCAAGTCCGGCAATGACCTGTTGAGACACTGACACTATCTAGAGAGCCGCCCCTCTCCCCACCGGGGCGCGCAAGGACGATCAGACACCATGGCGGACGATTCCGGCCGGCTGAATCAGGTCTTCGCCGAGACCTCCTTCCTCTACGGAGGCAACGCGGCCTTCGTTGAGGACCTGCACGAGCGCTGGGCGCTGGACCCGGCGTCGGTCAGCCCCGAGTGGCGCGCCTTCTTCGACAGCCTGAAGGACGGCCCTGCTGATGTGACCAAGGCGGCCAATGCGGGCGCCTGGGGCCGCCACACGGCCACGCCGCGCACGGACGACCTGGCGGCGCTGGACGGCATGTGGCCGGCGGTCGAGGCCAAGACCGCCAAACAGATCGAGATCGCCAAGCCCGGCGCCAGCGAGGCCGAGGTCCGCGCCGCCGCCCACGATTCCGTGCGCGCGCTGATGCTGATCCGCACCTACCGCATCCGCGGCCACCTGCACGCCAACCTGGACCCGCTGGGGCTCGAGCCGCCGATCCACAACGCCGAGCTGGAGCCGGACTTCTACGGCTTCACCGCCGCCGACATGGACCGGCCGATCTACATCGACGGCGTCCTCGGTCTGCAGGAAGCGACGCTGACGGAGATCATCTCGATCCTGCGCCGCACCTACTGCGGAAACGTCGGCGTGCAGTACATGCACATCGCCGAGCCGGCCGAGAAGCAGTGGATCCAGGAGCGCATCGAAGGCCGCGACAAGGAGATCCAGTTCACGCCCGAGGGCAAGATCGCCATCCTCAAGAAGCTGATCGAGGCCGAGACCTTCGAACGCTTCCTGCACAAGCGCTTCCCCGGCACCAAGCGCTTCGGCCTGGACGGCGGCGAGGCCCTGGTCCCGGCGCTGGAACAGGTGATCAAGCGCGGCGGCGCCATGGGCGTCGACGAGATCGTGCTGGGCATGCCCCACCGCGGGCGTCTGAACGTGCTGGCGGCGGTGATGGGCAAGCCCTACCGCACCATCTTCCACGAATTCCAGGGCGGCTCCTCGGTGCCGTCCGACGTCGGCGGTTCCGGCGACGTGAAGTACCACATGGGCGCCTCCTCGGACCGCGAGTTCGAGGGCAACTCCGTCCACCTGTCGCTGACCGCCAACCCGTCCCACCTCGAGATCGTCAATCCGGTGGTGCTGGGCAAGGCGCGCGCCAAGCAGTCGTTCGACCAGCGCAAGGACCCCGAGGCCAGCCGCAGCAAGGTGATGCCGCTGCTGCTGCACGGCGACGCCGCCTTCGCCGGCCAGGGGGTGGTGGCCGAATGCTTCGCCCTGATGGGGCTGAAAGGCTACCGCACCGGCGGCACCCTGCACTTCATCGTCAACAACCAGATCGGCTTCACCACCAGCCCGCGCAACTCGCGCTCCTCGCCCTATCCTTCGGACGTGGCGCTGATGGTCCAGGCGCCCATCCTGCACGCCAATGGCGACGACCCCGAGGCCGTTGTCTTCGCCGCGCGTATCGCGACGGAGTTCCGCCAGATCTTCGCCAAGGACGCGGTGGTGGACATGTTCTGCTACCGCCGCTTCGGCCACAACGAGGGCGACGAGCCCACGTTCACGCAGCCCCTGATGTACGCCAAGATCAAGGGCCA
>CAZRKY010000311.1:0-2837 GCA_964600375.1 uncultured Caulobacteraceae bacterium
GTCATGGTCGGCCGCCGGCCTGACGGGTCGGTGCGCGCCCACGAGCGGATGATCGAGCAGTGCCAGGGATTGTGGACCGACGGCCAGAGCCTTTGGACCAGTGGCATGCACGCCCTGTGGCGGTTCGAGAACGACATGCCCGCCGGCGCGGCGACATCCGCCGGGGTGGACCGGCGCTTCGTCCCGCGCGAGGGGCGGATCACCGGGCGCATCGACTGCCACGACATCGGCCTGGGCGAGGATGGCCCGATCTTCGTCAACACCCTGTTCAACGGGCTGTGCACGATCAGCCAGACCGGCAGCTTCCGTCCCCTGTGGAAGCCGCCCTTCATCTCGGCCTGGACGCCGGAGGACCGCTGTCACCTGAACGGCCTGGCCATGGACGGGACGCGGCCGGCCTATGTCACAGCCGTCAGCCGCAGCGACATCCTGGACGGCTGGCGCGAGCGGCGGGTCGATGGCGGGGTGATCGTCGATGTGGCCAGCGGCGAGATCGTCTGCAGCGGCCTGTCCATGCCCCACTCGCCGCGCTTCTACGACGGCCGGCTCTGGGTGCTGAACTCAGGGATGGGCCAGTTCGGCCAGGTCGATCCCGCCACCGGCGTCTTCACCCCGGTCGCCTTCTGCCCCGGCTATGCGCGAGGCCTGGCCTTCATCGGCCGCTATGCGGTGATCGGCCTGTCGCGCCCCCGCAACAACCAGACCTTCGAGGGCCTGCCGCTGGACGCGGAACTGGCCGCCCGTGACGCGACCCCCCGCTGCGGGCTGATCATCGTCAACATCGACACCGGGGTGACCGAGGAGTGGCTTCGCTTCGCCCACACGCTCGATGAACTCTACGACGTCGCCGTCATGCCCGGGGTGACACAGCCGGAAATGATCGGGTTCCAGGGCGACGCCATCAAGACGGCCATCACGCCCGAGCCGGCGGCGGACTGATCGGACCACACATCCGCTGAGGGGGAGCAACCTCGCTCAGGGGTTGGAATTCGCCGCACGTCGCCCGGCGCCGGTTATCGATCCGTCGGCGCGCCCCCCCTTGCCCTCGGCGCGAAGGCTAGGGTCGGCTCGCAATTCGTCCGTAGGGGTCTCCCATGCTGAACCGTCGTCATCTGCTGGCCATGAGCGCCGGGGCCGCCGCCCTGTCGTCGCCGAGGCTGAGCGCGAACACTCGTTGGGGCGCCGCCCACAACACCCTGCGCACAATGGTGATTGTGGTGTGGGAGATGGCGGTGAACAGATCGACGATGGCTGCCTTGCGCTTCGGCGCTGGCCGCGTGGCGGCGAGGCCAAAAGCAAATGGCGAACGCCAGCACTCCCGGCTGTACCAGGCGAGGGCGCGCCGACAGGGGTGCGCTACAGTCGCCACCGCCAAACGGCAAGCCATGTGTAAAAAACACCGAGCAGAATCAGCAGCGCGGCGCGCCCAGGCCGCGCCTCGGCTTCCTTGCCTGTCTGGGCGCCCGTGGCCAGCTCGGGAAGAACCACCTCGGCCACGCCCGAACCTGCGCAGCTCAGGCCAAGGACAGCCAGGACGCCGGTGGCGAAAATTCTCTCTCTCTTCGTCATGGGTTCCATCCAAACAGCAAGAATTGAGCTGTAAAACCAGCAACATAGGCGACGCTGATTGGCCAGGCGCTCTTCAGCCAATTTCGCGTGGACTTGATCTCGGGGAACATGCCCGCGAGCACGACGCCCGCGGACGAGCCAAACCAGAGCATCGATCCGCCGAAACCTACGGCATAGGCCAGCAGGGCCCAGTCATAGCCGCCCTGGTTGATGGCCAGAGCTGTCAGGGGGATGTTGTCGAACACGGCCGACACGGCGCCGAGGCCAAACGTTGTCTGCCACGTCGCCGTAGGCAGTTGCGCAACCGGCATGAGCGAGGCGGTCGCCACCAGGGCGACCAGGAACAGCGCCCCCTTCGACGCGTCCCGCGCGGCTTTCCAGTCCGTCGATGCCCAGAAGCCCGTAAGAAGGATGGCGGCCCACACGCCCATCCCCAGCCAAGGGTAGGTCTCGATGTGCTCGGGGAAAAGGCTGCTTCCGATCAGATTGACCGTCAGTAGCGACCCCAGGATCACGGCGACAATGATGACTCGCCGCCAGGCGATGGGCGGCGAGGGCGCAACTGACCGCGACCCGGGGTTGAGGCGATGTTGACGCCAGGCGGCGAAGGTCGCGAACACGGCGAACGCCACCAGCGCCCCGCTGAATGCGCGCGCAAGGGTCAGAGGGGAAATCCCGCTTATCCAGAGCATAGTGGTTGTCGTGTCGCCCAGGACGCTGCCGGCGCCGCCGGCATTGGCGGCGGCGATGATCGCGGCCAGAAATCCAAGCCCCAGGCGCTCCTGATAGACATGCCTTGCGATGACCCCGCCGATGGCTGCCCCGGCGATGTTGTCGAGCACGCCGGAAAGCAGGAATACGAATCCAAGAAGCGCCAGGCCGCCCAGCCAGCCCGACGGGAGGACGCGCGGCGTGGCTTCGGGGATGTTGCTGTGCTCAAAGTGACTGGCGAGCACCGAGAACCCGACGATAAGCAAGAACAGGTTGGCCAGCAGCGCGGCCTCGTGACCGAGATGGTTCGCCAGCCCAGGAACGCCGGTTTCAGTGCCGAAGGTTCCAAAAGCAAGCTTCAGCGTTACAGTAAAAATGAGTCCAGTGACCGCTATCGTCAGTGCCCGTTGGTGGAAAATTGCAATGCCAACGAGCATGCCCGTAAAGATAAAGTACTCGAAAGGAATGGGTGGAAGGTACATGTTTCCTCTACCGCTGACACGAGTCGTGCCAACGCTGCGTTAGTCTGTTTGTCTGAAGTGTTCTTGATACCTGAC
>CAZRKY010000312.1:0-2735 GCA_964600375.1 uncultured Caulobacteraceae bacterium
GGCCCTCTGCTTCGTGTTCGGCGTCGGCATCGGTCGCGTGTGCGGCCTGGGCGCGTCACTGGCGAGGATCTCGGCGGGCGCGGTCAGCATTTGCGGCGCCTCCGCGGCGCTGGCGATCTCTTCCGCCCTTCCGGCCCACAAGAACCGGGACGCCGAGGCCGCCACGGTCGTGGCCGGCGTGACGGTGATCGGCACGATTGCGATGATCGCCTACCCGGTCCTGGCGCACCTGCTCGGCTTTGACGCCACGGAAACCGGGGTCTTCCTGGGCGCATCCCTCCACGAGGTGGCCCAGGCCGTGGGCGCCGGCTTCGCGGTGTCCGACGACGTCGGCCATGTGGCCACGACCGCCAAGCTGGTCCGGGTCGCTGCGCTCGCCCCGATGGTCCTGTTGGTCGGCTGGGCCGTGACGGCAAAGGCGCGCCGTGATCCCGACGTGGCCTCCCCGCCGTTGCTGCCGTGGTATCTGGTCGCCTTCATCGCCCTCGCCGGCCTGGCCAGCTTTGACCTTTTCGACCCTGGGGTTGCGGAAGCCGCCTCCGGGACCTCGCGGTTCATGCTGCTGACAGCGATCGCGGCCCTTGGCCTGAAGACCAAGCCCGGGAAATTGCTCAAGGCGGGCCCCGCCCTGATCGTCGCGCTCTTGCTTCAGTCCCTGCTGCTTCTGGGGCTGGTGATCGCCGGCGTCTACGCCCTCAGGCTGATCCCGGTCTGAGACCCGCCTACTGGATGCTGATTTCCAGCGTGTAGGCGCCGACTTCGCCGCGCCGAGCCGCGTTTCGCATCAGATAGACGCGGACAACGTAATCGCCGCTGCGGGGTGTGGTGAACTGAGCGTCGCTCCCCTCCATCGCGCCCTGGAACAGGGCCTCGGCGGCACCCGGCGCAGTGACGTTGAAGTAGTTCGAATCGTTGTCGCTGCGCAGGCTGACCGTCATCTGCTGACCGGCGCGCGCGCCCACGAGATAGTCGGCCACGTCATAGCCCCGCACGCGACCGCGCAGGATCGTGCCCATCGTCCCGCGCGGAAACCGAACCCGCTGTTTCGTCGAGGCGGCCTGGGCGACGCCTGCGAAGGGGAGGGCGGCAAGCCCCGCCAGCAGGCCGGCGCGAGTGATCCTGATCATGGGTTTTCCCCTCCCGATTTAGTGCGGCTGCAGCAAAAGTAACCCTGAGCGGGGCGCAAGGGAAACCAGATGCGGGACTTTCCCGCGAAGAATCGAGGCTGGATCAGGAGGCGCACGCCACGCCATTCGCCCGCGGGCAGGGAGCGATGGTGCCGCCTAGGTGACTCGAACACCTGACCCCCGCATTACGAATGCGGTGCTCTACCGGCTGAGCTAAGGCGGCCCGGATCGTCTCGCCCCGCCAATTCACACGGGGAGCGCCGATTTACACGGAGCCCGGGTCCTTGCCAAGGCCGCCCGCGCGGCGGCGGCGCCGAGCGGGCGGCGGGGGTTTCGCAGGGGCCTCCGGCGGACCGGCCAGATCGTCGTCGAAGGCGCCGGGATCGTCCGGAGCGTGGAAGACGGGCGCTTCCGGCGCCGCCAGGAACGGGGCGGAGGCTTCATACTGGTTCGGCAGCTCCGGGAGGTCGGTCAGCGCCCGCTCGCGACGTTCGTAGCGCGGATGCAGCAGCACGCCGGTCTCGGCCCAGGTGGACACGAGGCGGGTCCAGTCGGCCTGGCCATAGCTGAAGGCCCGCCCCTCCGGGACGAGGTCGGACCAGTCCTGTTCATGGGCGGCGGCGGCCCCGCGCGCGATCCAGGCGCGGGCCTCGTCTGCCGCGCCCTGCGCCCAGGCGGCCCGGGCGAACAGGCCGCACAGCCGCGCCGTCGGCGGCTCGTCGGCCAGGGCCGCGACGGCCGCCTTCAGCGCCGGCGTATCGTGCGCCAGCAGCGCCTGCTCCACCTGCAGGATGCGGCTTTCGCGATGGGTGGGGTTCTTGTCGATCAGCCGCTGCAGCCGTTGAGCCCGTTCGCGTGGGGTCTCGTCGGTGCGCAGGTCGCGGTAGCCAAGCCACAGGGCGGGGTGGGGCTGGGCAGCCCAGGCCTGTTCGATCAGGTCCTCGGCCTTACCGATCTTGCCCGCATCGCCGAGCAGCCGTCCGGCCAGCACCGCGCCCGGCGCGAACCCGGGCGATAGCCGGGCGGCCTTGGCGGCGTAATCCGCGGCCTGGTCGCGCGTCTTCTGGTCGGCTGAGAGTTCGAGGCTGGCGGCCGAGGCGGCCAGCAGGGCGGCGCGGGCTCGCTCGGCCACCAGCGGCGTGACGATCTTGCGGCTGAGGGCGCCTTCCACGAGGTCCAGCGCCTCGGACCAGGCGCCCGCCTCGAGTTTGGCTTCGAACAGGGCGCGCCAGGCCCAGCGGGCGGTCTTGGCGAGGTCATAGGCGTCCTGGGCGTGGCTGAGCGCAGCCTCCCGGTCGCCCTGGGCGTCGGCGAGGTTCATTAGGCCGCGGTGGCCGGCCAGGCGCATCTCGGGGATGGCCAGCATCGCGGTGTAGGCGGCCTGGGCGGCGGGCGCGTCGCCGGCGGCCTCGGCCGCTTGGGCGGCCAGGACCCGGACCAGGGCCGGCATGTCCTCCACCAGGTCCGTGGCTCGCTGGGCGCAGCGGCGCGCCTCGGCGCCTTCGCCGGCGGCGACGGCGAGGAACCCACGCGTAAGCACGTCGGCGGCCTGGCGACGGCGGGTCTCGGCGTGGGCCCGCGCGGCGCGGCGCGGCGCCTCGACGATCC
>CAZRKY010000313.1:0-2713 GCA_964600375.1 uncultured Caulobacteraceae bacterium
GGGCGTGCAGCAGGCCCTGCTGAAGATCATGGAAGGCACCGTCGCCTCCGTGCCTCCTCAGGGCGGCCGCAAGCATCCCCAGCAGGAGTTCCTGCAGGTCGACACCACCAACATCCTGTTCATCTGCGGCGGGGCCTTCTCTGGTCTGGAGAAGATCATATCGGCGCGCGGCGTCGGGGCCTCGATCGGCTTTGGCGCCAAGGTCAAGGAAGTGGACGAGCGCCGCATCGGCGAGGTGCTTCACGGCGTCGAGCCAGACGACCTGATGCGCTTTGGCCTGATCCCGGAATTCATCGGCCGTCTGCCGGTGCTGGCGACCCTGGAGGACCTGGACGAAGCGGCCCTGGTCACCATCCTGACCGAACCCAAGAACGCCCTGGTCAAGCAGTACGGCCGCCTCTTCGAGATGGAGAATGTCGGCCTGACCTTCACTGACGACGCGCTGGCCGCCGTGGCCCGCAAGGCCATCACCCGCAAGACCGGCGCGCGCGGCCTCCGCTCGATCCTGGAGGGCATCCTGCTCGAGACCATGTTCGAGCTGCCCACCTACCAGGGCGTCGAGGAAGTCGTGATCAACGCGGAAGTCGTCGAGGGCCGCGCCCAACCGCTGCTCATCTACGCAGAGAAGAAGGGCGGCCAGGCGGCGTCCTAGGACGCGCCCAGCCCCGACTGAAATCGCGGCCCCCGGCGCAAGCCGGGGGCCTTTTCCGTAGTCAGGGTAGGGCTGACGAGATCGCCGCCGCCGTCGCCCGGGCTCCGGCAAGCGTGGGGTGGAAGGGCGCGCCGTGCGCATCCTTCCATGCGGTGGTCCATGGATCGGCGGCGCAGGCGTGGTGGGCCGCGCCCAGCCTATGCATGTCGACCAGGACCGCGCCGGCCTCGTTCGCAGCTGCCCGGGTGGTGTCGGCCAGCCGGTCCGCCACCAGACGCATCGATTTCACCTCTGCCGCGGTGAGCGCCAGCCGGGGGCAGGTCCCGGTTGGCGGCAGCACGGTGGGATAGGTCGCGACCACTATCGTCGCACCAGGCGCGCGGGTCCGGGCGGCGCGGATCGTCGCGACGAGCTCCCGTTCCAGCTTGCTCCAATCCCGTCCGGCCAATGGCTTGGGCCCACTCCAAAACGTCCTGGCGGCCCAGCCAAATGCATCGCTGGAATGGCGTCCGGCCAAGAGCGACAGATCGCCGATATAGGCGATGTCATTGCCGCCCACGGTGATCGTCACCAGTCGGGTTTGCGGAGTTATCGTCCGGACCTGAGCGCCCTGAAAAAACTGCCCGCCCCGCAACAGGTGTCTGGTCACGGCTCCGCCGCAGCTCATGTCAACGATCGACAGGCGGCGCAGCCTCGCAAGCTGCTGGGGATAGCCATCGGCGCTCCGGGCGCAGAGCCAGGGGCTGCCGTCCTGAAGCGGTCCGAGTGCGGCGCCGGCCGCGTAGGAGCTTCCCAGGGCCACGTATTCGGGCCGGCCCCTCGGGGCGCCCTGCGCCTGGACGAGGGCGACGGAAACGGTGAGTGTGAGCAGCCCCAGAAGCGCCAGCATCACCCTGCCAATCCAGCGTCGCAGCATCGATCATCCCTCCGGCGAAGCCTGAAGCCGCGCCATTACGCGCGTCTTGGCGCCCGCGACCAAGACGCTGGCACAGGTCCGCACACCCCGCCTGCGGTTTGGCACACAACGACGCAGCGACGTGAGGAGAGGCAGCGGCGGTTGGTGAGGCCGACGGCTGAGGCTATGACCCGTGGCGTGAACCTCTACACCTCCCTGCTCGCCGCCGGCGACCCCGCCGCCCCCTTCCTCGAAACCGCAGACGGCGGCGTGCTACGCTACGGCGACCTCGACGCCGAGACCGGGCGGCTGGCCAACGCGCTGGCGGCGTGTGGCGTGCGCCCGGGCAAAAGGGTGCTGGTGCAGACCGAGAAGTCACCGCGCGCCTTGATGCTCTACCTGGCAGCGTTGAGAGCGGGAGCGGTCTATCTGCCGCTTAACACCGGCTACACCCGCGCCGAAGCCGCCTATTTCATGGAGGACGCAGAACCGACCCTGGTCATCTGCGACCCCGCCGCGAAGGCTGACTTCGAGGTGATCGCGGGCGCGGCCCGGATCGAAACCCTCGACGCCGAGGGGACCGGCTCCCTAGAGGCCCTGACGAATACACAGGCTCCCGCCTTTGAGACCGTCGAACGCGATGCGGACGACCTGGCCGCCATCCTCTACACCTCGGGCACCACCGGCCGATCCAAGGGCGCGATGCTCAGCCATCGCAACCTCGCCTCCAACGCAGCGACGCTCGCCGAATTGTGGCGCTTCACCGCCGACGATGTCCTGATCCACGCCCTGCCGATCTTCCACGTCCACGGCCTGTTCGTCGCCACCAACGTGGTCATGGCGGCCGGCGCCTCCATGCTGTTCCGGCCGAAGTTCGACCCGGCGGACGTCCTGCCGCTGATGGACCGCGCGACGGTGCTGATGGGCGTGCCGACCTACTACACCCGCCTGCTGGACCACCCGGGCCTGACCCGCGAGGCCGCCGCCCACATGCGCCTGTTCGTCTCTGGCTCAGCGCCCTTGCTGGCCGAGACCCACCGGGCCTTCGCCGAGCGCACTGGCCACGCCATCCTCGAGCGCTACGGCATGACCGAAACGGGGATGAACACCTCAAACCCCTATGACGGCGACCGCATCCCCGGGACCGTCGGCCCGCCCCTGCCTGG
>CAZRKY010000314.1:0-2700 GCA_964600375.1 uncultured Caulobacteraceae bacterium
TCAACCGCCCGGGCGGGATCTATCTCCTGACCGCGCCTCAGACCTTCTCGGCGGCGCAGAACCTGGTCACCCGGATCGAACGCGAGACCTGGGCCCTGGTCGTCGGCGAACCGACCGGCGGTTCGCCCAACCACTACGGGGACGCGGCCCGTTTCGAGGAGGCGACCTCGGGGGTCATGGCCATGGTCTCGGAACTGCCGTGGTTCGATTCCTACCCAATGGACCGGCGCAAGTGGACCATGCCCGACCTTCCCGCGCCGATGACCTTCGCCGACTGGATGGAGGGCCGGGACCAGGCCATGGCGGCCGCCCTCACCCACCGCGACCAGACTCCCCCCGGAGACGTCGACGCGGAGCGGACCATGTTCTTCCGCCGCGACAGCCAGAAGGCGGAATGGAAGCCATTCTGGAAGTGATCCTTGCGGCCCGGCAACGGTCCTCTGGCCTGAGGCGCGGCTTCCGATAACATCGCTCGACCGACTCCTGGGGAGGGATCGAGATGACCGCCGCGACCGCTCGCCTGGCGACCGACGTCGAACCCGCCACCCCGATCCGCCAGGGGGTCCGCCTGCAGGCGATCGACATCCTGCGCGGCCTGGTGATCATGCTGATGGTCATCGACCACGTGCGCGACTTCTTCCACGCCCCGGTGTTCCAGGGCATCGACCCCCTCGACCTCGAGCGCTCCAACCCGTGGGTCTTCGCCACCCGCTGGGTCACCCATTTCTGTGCGCCCACCTTCGTCTTTCTTGCCGGCGCCTCGGCCTGGCTGCAGGCCTACAAGGGCAAGACGCCGGGCCAGCTGGCAGGGTTCCTGTTCACCCGGGGCCTGTGGCTGGTGATCCTGGAGCTGACGGTGGTGAACCTGGGCTGGAGCTTCACGATCGGCCTGCCGTTCCTGCAGGTGATCTGGGCCATCGGGGCCTCGATGATCCTGCTCGCCGGCCTGGTCGCCCTTCGCCTGCCGGCCCGGGCGATCCTGGCGCTGGGGGTGCTGATCGTGGCCGGTCACAATGCGCTCGCGCCCGTCGACGCCGCTCTCGACACCCCCTTGTGGAACCTGATGCACGAGCCCGGCCTCGTGGCCCGGATCCCCGGCGTCGAAGGCGGCTTCGGCGGCGGGGTGATCTTCGGCGCCTACCCCCTGCTGCCCTGGTTCGGGGTGATGCTGTGCGGCTACGGCCTGGCCTGGCTGTGGGTCGAGCCGGAGGCGAAGCGCGACCGGGGCTTCATGGTCCTGGGCCTGGCCATGATCGCGGCCTTCGTCGCGCTGCGGTGGTCTAACCTCTACGGAGATCCGGGCCCCTGGGCGGTCCAGGGCGAGACCTGGCAGACCATCGGCTCGTTCCTGTCGGTGCAGAAGTACCCGCCGTCCCTGCTCTACGTGCTGGCGACCCTGGGACCGGTGCTGGCGCTCGTTCCCCTGTGGAGCCGCCTGAAGGGGCCGCTGGCCGAGCTGTTCCTGACCTATGGGCGGGTGCCCCTGTTCGCCTACGTCCTGCACATCTTCATCGCCCACGCGATCATGATGGCGGTGGGCGTCGCGATGGGCCGCGACGCCTCCGAGTTCCAGGCCTTCCTGGGCGAGGAGCAGGCGCTGCAGGGCTGGGGCTTCCCGCTCTGGGTCGTCTACGCGGTCTGGATCACCGTGCTGGCGATCCTGTTCCCGCTTTGCCGCTGGTTCGGGGCGTTGAAGCGTCGCCGCACCGACTGGTGGCTGAGCTACCTCTGACGCTTGCGCGCGGGGGAATCGCCGCCTAAACGATCCGCTTAACCCACAAGTCGATCGGCTCCGGGGCGCAAACCGCGCTGCCGGGCCCCTGCGCGCGAGTAGTCATGCCCAAACGGACCGACATCAAATCGATCCTGATCATCGGCGCAGGCCCGATCGTCATCGGCCAGGCGTGCGAGTTCGACTATTCCGGCGTGCAGGCCTGCAAGGCGCTGAAGGCCGAGGGCTACCGGATCATCCTGGTCAACTCCAACCCGGCCACGATCATGACCGATCCGGATCTGGCCGACGCGACCTATGTCGAGCCGATCACGCCGGCGATGGTCGCCAAGATCATCGAGAAGGAACGCCCCGACGCGCTGCTGCCCACCATGGGGGGCCAGACGGCGCTGAACACGGCCCTGGCGCTCGACGCCGATGGCACCCTGGCGAAGTTCGGGGTCGAGATGATCGGGGCCAAGGCCGACGTCATCGACAAGGCCGAAGACCGCCAGAAATTCCGAGACGCCATGGACAAGATCGGGCTGGAAAGCCCCAGGTCCCACGCCGCCCACACGCTCGACGAGGCCATGGACGGGCTCGATTTCGTGGGCCTGCCCGCCATCATCCGCCCGTCCTTCACCCTGGCCGGAACCGGCGGCGGCATCGCCTACAACGTCGAGGAGTTCAAGGAGATCGTCGAGCGCGGGCTGGACCTGTCGCCGACCACCGAAGTCCTGATCGAAGAAAGCGTTCTGGGCTGGAAGGAGTTCGAGATGGAGGTCGTCCGCGACAAGGCGGACAACTGCATCATCGTCTGTTCCATCGAGAACATCGACCCGATGGGCGTGCACACGGGCGACTCCATCACCGTGGCCCCGGCGCTGACCCTGACCGACAAGGAATACCAGCGCATGCGCCGCGCCTCGATCGACGTGCTGCGCGAGATCGGCGTCGAGACCGGCGGCTCGAACGTCCAGTTCGCGGTC
>CAZRKY010000315.1:0-2649 GCA_964600375.1 uncultured Caulobacteraceae bacterium
CTGGGCCAAGGCGACTTCCGCCTGCTTTACGCGGTCGGCTTCGGCGCCCAAGGCGCTGCGCGTGGTTTGGAGCGCGGTTTCGAGTTCGGCGACGCGACCGGACAGATCAGGATAGGCCGGGGCGGCGTTGCGGGCGGCCGTGAGGGCGGCTTCGAGTTCGCTGACGCGGCCGGAGAGATCAGGATAAGCCGGCGCGGCATTGCGGGCCGCAGCCAGGGCGGTCTCGAGTTCGGCGACGCGACCCGAGAGATCAGGATACGAGGGGGCCGTCGGCTTGGCCGCGAGGGCCTGGCGGGAGGCCGTCAGGTCGGATTCCAGGCTGGCGACGCGCGCGCGCAGGTCGGGGTAGGCGGGGGCGGCCGCCTTCGCTTCGGCGAGAGCGACCTCAAGCTGCTTGGCGCGGTCGGCTTCCGCCTTCGCCGAGGCTACGGCGGACAAGTCGGCGGACCGTTGAGCTTCCAATTCGGAGACTCGGCTGCGCAGATCCGGGTAGGCCGGAGGGGCATTACGGGCGGCGACGAGCTCGGCTTTTTCCTGGGCGAGCTTGGCCACGGTGTCGCGGAGTTCGTTCTGCGCGGAGCGGGCCGAGTCGCGCTCGGTGGTCAGGCTGGCGAGCTGGGTCTCGAGTTCGCTGACGCGGCCGGAGAGATTCGGATAGGCCGGGGCGGCCGACTTCGCCTGGGCCAAGGCGACTTCCGCCTGCTTTACGCGGTCGGCTTCGGCGCCCAAGGCGTTGCGGGCGGCGGAAAGGGCGGTTTCCAGTTCCGCGACCTTGCCGGACAGATCGGGATAAGCCGGCGTGGCGGGCTTGATGGCGGCGGCCGCGGTCTTGAGCGCGGCGACCTGCGTGCGGAGCTGGTTGGACTCGGCGGTGGCGGCGTCCACCTGGCGGCGGAGCGCGACCTTGTCGGACTCGAGCATCTTCAGGGTGGACTGGAGGGTGGTGCGCTCGCGCTGGGCGACGGCGGTGGAGCTCTTGTAGTCGTCGAACTGGCGCACGGCCTCGGCGCGGGCCTGCTCGGCCGTGCCGAACTTCTGGAGGGCGGTCGCGACGGCGGCCTCGAGCTCGGCGATCCGGCCGGAAAGATCGGGGTAGGCCGGGGCGGCGGGCTTGGCGTTCTGGGCCGCGACCAGCTGCCGGCTGCTGTCCGCCAGCGCCGCTTCCAATTCGGCGACGCGGCCCGAGAGATCCGGATAACCGGGGGCGGCGGGCTTGGCCGCAAGCTTGGTCTCGAGTTCGGCGACCTTGCCGGAAAGGTCGGGATACTTCGGCGCAGCCGCCTGCTTCTGGAGATCGGCGATCCGGGTCTGAAGCGCGGCCTGGGCGGCATTGGCGGCCGCGAGCTGGTTGGCGCTTTCCTTGAGCTCGGCGCGGGCCAGGGCGAGTTCGCGGGCGGAAGTGCCGGCCTGGGTCTCAAGCTCCGTGACGCGGCCGGCAAGATCCGCCTTCGCCTGGGCCAAGGCGGTTTCCGCCTGCTTTACGCGGTCGGCTTCGGCGCCCAAGGCGCTGCGCGCGGCCGTGAGGGCGGCTTCAAGTTCGCCCACGCGGCCGGAGAGATCGGGGTAGCTGGGCGCGGCGGGCTTGGCGGCGAGGGCGGCGCTGGTTTGCGCGAGCGAGGCCTCGAGCTGGGCGACCTTGCCGGAGAGGTCGGGATATTTCGGGGCGGCATTGCGCGCGGCCGCGAGGGCGGTCTCGAGTTCGCGGACTTTGCCGGAGAGATCGGGATAGCTGGGCGCAGCGGGTTTGGCGGCGAGGGCCTTTTCGGCGGCGTCGCGGGCCTGGGTGAGCGCGGCGACCTGCTGCTGGGCGCTGCTGGCGGTGGCACCGGCCGCGGCGAGTTTCGTCTCCAGTTCGCCAACCTGCTTGCGAAGATCCGGGTAGGCCGGGGCGGCGGGTTTGGCCGCGAGGGAGGCCTTGGCGGCGGAAAGCTGTTCTTCGAGCGCGGCGACATTGGTCCGCAGGTCCGGATAGGCGGGTTGGGCGCGGCGGGCTGCGGCGAGGGCGGCCTCGAGTTCGGTGACGCGGCCGGAGAGATCGGCATAGCTGGGCGCAGCGGGTTTGGCAGCGAGGGAGGCCATGGCGGCCGCGAGCTCGCGGTAGACCTCGTACGGGTGGACCCGCGGCTGCTGGTAGACGCCGCGCACCAGGGGCAGGTGCGTGTTGAGGGTGTGCAGGAACCAGAAGGCGGCCGACTGGGCCTGCCCCAGGTCGACCATGCCGTCGCCCCGCTGGCGCCGCTGGCGGGAGAGGTCCTCGGCCCGCTTGGAGACCACGTCGAGGACGCGCCGCACCGCCCCGAGGAGGCGCGGCGAGGCCGAGGCGTACTGGCAGGTCGGGATGAAGCCGTCGTCGAGCTCGACGCCGCCGGTGGGCGCGCGGCGCAGGACCGCCACGGGCAGGCAGGTGTACGCGTCGCGGGCCTCGCTCGTGAACAGGATCCGCAGCCGCTTGCGGCCGACGTGGACCTCGCGCTCGCTCGACGGGCTCGTCTCGTCCTTGAGCGTCACGGCCGCGAGGTCGAAGGGGGTCAGCGCCTCGGAGCTGGGCTCGGCGCGGAACGAGAGGTCGCCCGGCCGCGAGCGCGGCATGGCCACGTAGACGCCGACCGAGGCCGCGCCCGCGGGGAACGCGGACTCGATCGCCCGGGG
>CAZRKY010000316.1:0-2615 GCA_964600375.1 uncultured Caulobacteraceae bacterium
TGCCTGGCGTCGAACTGCGCGTCACAGACCCGGAAAGCGGTCGCGTCCTGCCTGACGGCGAGATCGGCCTGCTGGAGGTGCGCGGACCCAATGTCTTTGGCGGCTACTGGCGTCAGCCTGAGAAGACCGCCGCAGAGTTCCGCGCCGACGGCTTCTTCATCACCGGCGATCTTGGGGTGATCGACGCGGCCGGCTACGTCTCCATCGTCGGGCGCGGCAAGGACCTGATCATCTCCGGCGGCCTGAACGTCTATCCGAAGGAAGTCGAAGCTGCGATCGACGCCCTGCCCGGAGTGGTCGAGAGCGCCGTGGTGGGTGCGCCCCATCCCGACTTCGGCGAAGCGGTGACGGCCTTCGTGGTCCGCGCGCCCGGTGGCCCCGATGAGGCCGCGATTTTGGCCGGACTGGCGGCCGGCCTGGCGAAATTCAAGCAGCCCAAGCGTGTCTTCGTGATCGATGCCCTGCCCCGCAACGCCATGGGCAAGGTGCAGAAAGCAGAGCTGCGCGAACGCGTAAACGGGCTGTTCCGGACCGCCTAGCGACATTTCCGCAACGCGAGCGTGGCGGACACGCCGGGCATGAAACGCCGTTATGCGAGCCTGCCAAGGTGAAACCTTGCAAGGCCAAGCTCGCGCACGGATCGAATCGTCGAAACCGGGCCCGGGGGTGCGGCTTTCCGACCATGCCGGCCCGCGCGCCTTGAATGCCGCGCCGCATGGGCCACATTGTTTTCAACATAAAGCGCCGGGAATCGGCGCACGGATTGGAAAGACTCGCGCCAGTGTCGGGTTCTTCACCGGTTCGTGCGACCGTGTGGAGCCCGGCGGGAGAGCGTCATGTCTGAGATCAAGATTATTCCGGTACTGCCCCTGCGGGACATCGTGGTGTTCCCGCACATGGTGGTCCCCCTCTTCGTCGGCCGCGACAAGTCCGTGCGCGCGCTGGATGAGGTGATGCGCGGCGACAAGCAGATCCTGCTGGCAACGCAGAAGAACTCCGCCGACGACGAGCCCCAGCCCGATGCGATCTATGAGGTCGGCGTGCTGGCCACCGTGCTGCAGTTGCTGAAGCTGCCCGACGGCACCGTGAAGGTGCTGGTCGAAGGCAAGTCGCGCGCCGGCATCGCGAAGTTCACCGACCAGGCCGACTTCTTCGAAGCCGAAGTCGCTTTCATCGCCGAGGACGGCGGCCCCTCCGAAGAGGCCGAGGCCCTGTCGCGCGCGGTGGTCGAGCAGTTCGAGAACTACGTCAAGCTGAACAAGAAGGTGCCGCCCGAGGCCCTGTCCTCGATCCCGCAGATCACGGATCCAGGCAAGCTGGCTGACTCGGTTGCCGCCCACCTGTCGGTGAAGATCTCCGACAAGCAGCACCTGCTGGAGCTGTTCGACGTGCCGCGTCGGCTCGAGCGCGTCTACGCCCTGATGGAGGGCGAGATTTCCGTCCTGCAGGTCGAGAAGAAGATCCGCAGCCGCGTGAAGCGGCAGATGGAGAAGACCCAGCGCGAATATTATCTCAACGAGCAGATGAAGGCGATCCAGCGCGAACTGGGCGAGACCGACGACGCGCGCGACGAGATCCTCGAACTCGAAAAGCGCATCCGCAAGACCAAGCTCTCCAAGGAGGCGCGCGCCAAGGCCGACGCCGAGGTGAAGAAGCTGCGGAACATGAGCCCCATGTCCGCCGAGAGCACGGTGGTCCGCAACTACCTCGACTGGCTGCTTTCCATTCCGTGGGGCAAGGCCAAGCAGAAGCCCATCGACCTGAAGCTGGCCGAAGACATCCTTGAAGAGGACCACTACGGCCTGGAGAAGGTGAAAGAGCGGATCCTCGAGTACCTAGCTGTCCAGGCGCGCACCGGCGCCAACAAGGGCCCGATCCTCTGCCTCGTCGGTCCTCCCGGCGTCGGCAAGACCTCGCTTGGCCGTTCAATCGCGAAGGCGACCAACCGCGAGTTCGTCCGGCTCAGCCTCGGCGGCGTGCGTGACGAGGCCGAGATCCGCGGCCACCGCCGCACCTACATCGGCTCCATGCCCGGCAAGATCATCCAGTCGATGAAGAAGGCGAAGACCTCGAACGCCTTCATGCTGCTGGACGAGATCGACAAGCTGGGCGCCGACTGGCGGGGCGACCCCTCCTCGGCCCTGCTCGAGGTGCTGGACCCGGCGCAGAACTCGACTTTCGGCGACCACTATCTCGAGGTCGACTACGACCTGTCGCCGGTCATGTTTGTGACCACGGCCAACAGCCTCAACATGCCCCAGCCCCTGCTGGACCGCATGGAGGTGATCCGCATCCCCGGCTACACCGAGGACGAGAAGGTCGAGATCGCCAAGCGACACGTCCTGCCCAAGCTGCTCAAGGACCATGGGCTGAAAGACGGCGAGCTGATCATTCCCGACGCGGCCATCCGCGACCTGATCCGCTACTACACGCGCGAAGCCGGCGTGCGGAACCTCGAGCGCGAGCTGGGCAACCTGGCCCGCAAGGCGGTCCGCAAGCTGGAAAGCGAGAAGGTCGCCTCGGTCACCATCGACAACGACATGCTGGCCAAGTTCGCCGGGGTGCGTCGATTCAGCCACGGCGGGCTTCTCCGTTTCCTCACCGGCTCGCGCTTC
>CAZRKY010000317.1:0-2596 GCA_964600375.1 uncultured Caulobacteraceae bacterium
CCGGCATCCACCTGATCATGGCGACGCAGCGCCCGTCGGTCGACGTCATCACCGGTACCATCAAGGCCAACTTCCCGACCCGCATCAGCTTCCAGGTCACCTCCAAGATCGACAGCCGCACCATCCTGGGCGAGCAGGGCGCCGAGCAGCTGCTGGGCCAGGGCGACATGCTCTACATGGCCGGCGGCGGGCGGATCACGCGTCTGCACGGACCCTTCGTCTCCGACGCCGAGGTCGAGGCGGTGGCCAGCTACCTGCGCCATCAGGGCGAGCCCCAGTACCTCGAGGACGTCACCGCCGGAGGCGACGAGGACGAGGGAGGCGGCGATCTCTACGGCGAGGGCGGGACTTCGGGCGACGACCTCTACGACCGGGCCGTGGCGGTGGTCATCCGCGACCGCAAGGCCTCCACCAGCTATGTCCAGCGCCGCCTGCAGATCGGCTACAACCGCGCCGCCTCGCTGATCGAGCGCATGGAGCAGGAGGGCGTCGTCGGCCCGGCCAACCACGCGGGCAAGCGCGATATCCTTGTCGGCGGCGCGCAGGTCGCCTAAGTCCGCCGGCCAGAGGATTTCGTCATGACCGAATACGTCCCCCGCAACGAGCTGGAACAGGCGCTGCTGGACGGCCGCGCCGGCCGACTGCCCCTGGCCGACTTCATCAAGTTGTTGCTGCGCTCGCCCATCTACGTGCTGAGCGGCTCCGAACCCCAGGAGACCGGCGAGGGTTTCGAACCTCTCATCTACCCGCACCCAGAGGGCGGCGATCCCATGATCTCGTGCTTCACCTCGCCGGCTCGGATCGGCGAGCACGCCAAGACGGCCCCCTTCATGATGCAGGTCATCTGCGGCGAGTTCCTTGAGCGACTACCCGAAAGTACCATCGGCGTTGTGCTGAACCCCGGCGACGAGTTCGGATTCGAGCTGCGCTCCCCCGCGATCCAGAGCCTGATGGCGGCCGTGCGCAAGGCCCGAACGAACTAGGGCGCAACCGTTCGCTTCACCTGGCGTTCACACCGCCGCCGGAATTCCGCCGCCTGTCCCTGCCAGGGTGGCGTGCGCGATCGATCACCGGCCGCTATAGGAATGCAGATGAAGTGCTTGAAGCCTCTGTTGGCCGCCCTGCTGATCGGCGCAACCGCCCTGTCCGCCTCGGTCGCCGTCTCGCAGCCCGCCGCGCGCCAGCGGGTCGCCCCGCCGCGCGCGCCCCTGTCGGCCGCCGACAAGGCGCTGGTCGACCAGGCCGCGGCTTACCTCCAGGGCCTGACCTCGGCCAAGGGCGACTTCATCCAGACCGATGCGCGCGGGCGCACGACGCGCGGCGTCTTCTACATGCAGCGTCCGGGCAAGGCGCGGTTCGAATACGCGGCGCCGTCCGGCCTGCTGATCGTGGCCGACGGCTCCAACGTCAACGTCCAGGACCGGCGACTGAAGACCTTCGACCGTTATCCCCTCGGCTCGACCCCGCTGACCCTGTTCCTGTCCCGTCGCATCCGCCTGTCCGAAGGTGTCGAGGTCACCCGGGTGGTGCGCTCGGCCGACGGCTTCCAGCTTTTCGCCCGCGACGGGAAACGGCAGGCCGAGGGGTCGATCATCCTCGCCTTCGCGGGCAATCCATTGCGCCTGACGGAATGGACCATCACCGACGCCCAGGGTGGTCGCACCCGGGTGCAGCTGGCCTCGCTGCAGGCGGTGTCGGGCCTCAGCCCCAGCCTGTTCGTGCTGCGCGATCCGAATCGTCGCCCCGACCGCTCGTGACCGCTGAGCCACGGGCAAGATAAATCGGATTCCGGTTTGACTTATCTGGTGGGTCGTGTGATTTTGATCACAGGCACAGGACGGCGGTCCTGTTCCTCCAATGCCGGACCCTATCCCCTCCCGGCAGCGGCGTGAGAGACGATCTGCCGGCCGGCTCGAACCTCCCGAGCCGGCCGTCTTTTTTGCCCGGTTGGCAGTCGAGCCGGCATTCTTTGCGAAACAGGTTTGGCTCGAACCTCCCGAGCCGGCCGTCTTTTTTTGTCGCGGCGGGAGTTCGGCCCGACTTTCTTTTGTGATCCGGGCGCCGCTCAAGGCGCCGTTTCCGCTAGTCACCGCATCATGAAGCTCCGAATCGCCACCTGGAACGTCAATTCCGTGCGCCTGCGCGCCGAGCAGGCCGCGCGTTTCGTGGCCGAGCAGGCGCCGGACGTCCTCTGCCTGCAGGAGATCAAATGCCAGACGGGCGAGTTCCCGGTCGAAGCCTTTGAAGCCATGGGGCTGCCGCACCTGAAGATCGCGGGCCAGAAGGGCTGGCACGGGGTCGCCATCGCGTCGCGCCTGCCCATCGAGGACGCGCCGCCGCTAGACCTTTGCCGAAACGGTCATGCCCGCTGCGTGTCAGCCGTCGTGGCGGGCGTCGAGATCCAGAACTACTACATCCCCGCCGGCGGCGACCTGCCGGACCGCGAACTGAACGAGAAGTTCGACCACAAGCTGGACTTCTACGAGCGGCTCACCCGCGAAACGGCGAAGAGAAATCCAAGGGACCCGCTGGTCATCACCGGCGACCTTAACGTCGCGCCCGGCGAGTTCGACGTCTGGAACCACCGCTACATGTC
>CAZRKY010000318.1:0-2592 GCA_964600375.1 uncultured Caulobacteraceae bacterium
GCACCTGCAGCACGACATCCCGGCAGGAGGGGTACGAATGACGAAGTGGTCGCGCACTGGATGGATGGCCCTGGCGGGCGGCGTGATCGCTGCGGTTACGGCCACGGGCACGGCCTGGGCCCAGGCCGCCGCCGCGGCGGCCCCTCCACTCCATGCCTACCAGGTGGCGCTTGAGCTGGATTCGGGCGCGACCTCCTGGATCCTGACGTCGACCGCGCTGGTCCTGCTGATGACCCTCCCGGGTCTCGCCCTGTTTTACGGCGGCATGGTGCGGCGCAAGAACGTGCTGGCCACCATCGCCCAGTCGGTGGCTGTCTCCGCCCTGGTGACGGTCCTGTGGGTCGTGGCCGGTTACAGCCTGTCATTCGGGACGGCGACCGGAGCCCAGGAGGCCCTCAATCCCTTCATCGGCGGCTTCGACGCCCTGTTCCTGGACGGGGTCAGGGCGGACACGGCGCATGGCCTGACCAAGGGCCTGCCGGAATTCCTCTGGGTTGCCTATCAGCTGACATTCGCCATCATCACGCCGGCCCTGATCGCGGGCGCCTTCGCCGAACGCACGAAGTTCTCGGCGCTGCTGCTGTTCATGGGGCTGTGGACGTTGCTCGTCTACGCGCCGATCTGCCATTGGGTCTGGGGCGGCGGGTTCCTGGGTTCGGCGGGCGTGCTCGACTTTGCCGGCGGCGCCGTGGTGCACGTGAATTCCGGTGTCGCGGGCCTGGTCTGCGCCCTGGTGCTGGGTAAGCGGACCGGCTTTGGCCGCGAGAACTTCGCGCCCCACAATCTGGTCCTGACGTCTATCGGGGCGTCCCTGCTGCTGGTCGGCTGGATCGGGTTCAATGCCGGTTCGGCATGGGCGGCGGACGCTATCGCTTCCGTGGCGCTGCTCAACACCGTGCTGGCCCCGATGGCCGCGGCCCTGGCCTGGATGGTCGTGGAGTGGATCGAGCGCAAGAAGCCGACGCTGCTGGGCCTGCTCTCCGGCATGATCGCCGGACTCGTGGGCATCACCCCGGCCGCGGGCTTCGTCGATCCCAAGGGCGCCCTGGCCATCGGCCTGATCGCGGGCGTGGCCTGTTACGCGGGAGCCGTCTGGCTCAAGCGCCTGCTCAAGTACGACGACAGCCTCGACGCCTTCGGGGTGCACGGCATCGGCGGCATCGTCGGCGGGGTGCTGACGGCCGTCTTCGCCTCGGCCAGCGTGAATGCCGCCGGCGCCAATGCGGACGTGCTGAAGCAGCTCTACGGCCTTGGCGTGACCATCGCCTGGAGCGCCGTCGTCACCTTCCTGATCCTGATGGTCTGCAAGTTCACGACCGGACTGCGTGTCACCAAGGATGAGGAGGTGGAGGGCCTGGATACGGCCCTCCACGGGGAGTCCATGCACGGCTAGCCGGGCCTGATTCCGAAGACCAACGAGACCCTGAGAGGGCGAACCAGGCGCGGGCCGCTGGGGCGGGGGCCAAGGACCGCGCGCATCGCAAATCCGGTCGACCCAAAGGGCGGCCAATCGAGAGGGTATTCCACCATGAAGTTCGTTTCTCACACCACCTTCGCCGCCGCCGCGGCCCTCGTCCTGGCCGCCCTGGCCGCGCCGGCCAGCGCCCAGGATGTCGACATCAGCTTCAACCTGAGCGCCACCAGCGACTACGTCTTCCGCGGCGTCAGCCAGACCGACGAGAATCCGGCGATCCAGGGCGGGGCCGATCTGACCGCCGGCCTGTTCTACGCCGGGGTCTGGGCGTCAAACGTCGACTTCGGCGACGACACCGACGCCGAGATCGACCTCTATGCGGGCGTCAAGCCGACCTACGCGGACTTCACCTTCGACGTGGGCGTGATCGGCTACTTCTATCCGGGCGCCCCGGACTTCGCCGATTGGGACTACATCGAGGGCAAGATCGCGGTCTCGCACCCCATCAATGACACGGCCTCGTGGGGCGTCGCCGCCTACTATTCCGACGACTTCACCGGCGGCACCGGCCCGGCCTGGTACTATGAGCTCAATGCCTCGACCAAGCTGGCCGAGAAGTGGAGCGTGAGCGGCGCGATCGGCCGCCAGGAGATCGATCTGGCGGGTGACTACACCACCTGGAACCTGGGCGTGGGCTACGCCGTAACCGACCACGTGGCGGTCGACCTTCGCTACTGGGACACCGACGAACACAGCTTCGGCGACATCTATGGCAGCCGGGCGGTGATTTCACTGAAAGGGACGTTCTGACCGATGAAGAAGATCGAAGCCGTCATCAAGCCGTTCAAGCTCGACGAGGTGAAGGAGGCCCTTCAGGAAATCGGCGTGCAGGGCATGACCGTCCTGGAGGCCAAGGGCTACGGCCGCCAGAAGGGGCACACCGAACTCTACCGGGGCGCCGAATACGTCATCGACTTCGTGCCCAAGGTGAAGATCGAGATCATCGTCCCCGATGATCTGGCCGACGCCGCGGTGCAGGCGATCGTCGGTTCGGCGCGGACGGGCAAGATCGGCGACGGCAAGATCTTCATTTCCGACGTCCTGGACGTCATCCGCATCCGCACCGGAGAAGCCGGCCAGGCGGCGGTCTAACAACGGAAAAGGCCCCGGAGCGATCC
>CAZRKY010000319.1:0-2557 GCA_964600375.1 uncultured Caulobacteraceae bacterium
AGAGTTTGACGACCACGAGCAGATATCGTTTTTCAGCGACAGCAGGACAGGACTGAAGGCGATCATCGCCGTTCATAACACCGGGCTGGGTCCCGCACTCGGCGGTTGCCGTATGTGGGCATATGAAAGTGATGAGCAGGCGCTGCGCGACGTGCTCCGCCTTTCCCGTGGTATGAGCTACAAGGCTGCAGTGGCAGGATTGCCCCTCGGCGGTGGTAAGTCCGTCATCATCGGCGACAGCCGCACCCAGAAGAGCCCCGAGCTGTTCCAGGCCTTCGGCCGCGCCATCGATACCCTGGGCGGTCTCTACTATTCGGCCGAGGACGTCGGGGTGTCGGTCGCCGACATCGCCGAGGCCCGCAAGGAAACGCCCTACGTCCTGGGCCTGAACGACGGCAAGCACGGCTCGGGCGATCCCAGCCCGGTGACCGCCGACGGCGTCTTCCGCTCGACCCTGCGCGTCGCCAAGCGGCTGTGGAACCAGGACGACCTCAACGGCCTGACCGTCGCGGTCCAGGGGGTCGGCCATGTCGGCGGCTACCTGTGCGACCACCTGCACAAGGCCGGCGCCAAGCTGATCATCACCGACGTCAACGAGCAGGTCCTGCGCGAGGTCGCCGAACGCACCAACGCCACCGTCGTCGCGCCGGACGAGATCTACGACGCCAAGGCCGAGATCTACGCCCCCTGCGCGCTCGGCGCGACGTTGAACCAGGAGACCCTGCCGCGCCTGCAGTGCAAGGCCGTTGTCGGCGCCGCCAACAACCAGCTGGCCCACCCCGGCATCGGCCAGTGGCTGCACGACATGGAAGTGCTCTACGGGCCCGACTACCTGGTCAACGCCGGCGGCATCACCAACGTCGCGGCGGAACTGCGCGCCCGCGAAAGCGGCGGGACGTTCGATCCGGCCTGGGTCGAGCGCAAGCTGGTGCGCCTGATGCAGACCCTCGACGAGGTGCTGGACCGCAGCCAGGCCGAGGGCCGACCGACCCACGAGGTCGCCGACGCCATCGCCGAGGCCCGCATCCAGGCCGCCAAGGACGCTCGCAAGGCGGCCTGATCCGTGGTGAACTGGGCGCCTTCGAAGAGGAGGCGCCCATGAACCGCCCGGTCCATTTCGAAATCCACGCCCAGGACCCCGAACGCGCCCAGCGGTTCTACGAACAGCTGCTCGGCTGGTCGTTCACCAAGTGGGGCGGCGACTGGGACTACTGGCTGATCAAGACCGGCGAGGGCGCGCCCGGCATCGACGGCGGCCTGATCCGGCGCATGGGCGACAGTCCGGCGCCTGACGCCCCCACCCCGGTCATCGGCTACGTCTGCACCGTGGGCGTCGAGGACGTCGACGCCAAGGTCGCCAGGGCGGTCGAGCTGGGCGGCTGCGTCGCCGTGCCCAAGATGGCCATCAAGGGCGTCGGGTGGCTGGCCTACTGCAAGGACACCGAGGGAAACCTGCTGGGGCTGATGGCCGAGGACAAGAGTGCGGCTTAGCGCTGCCTTCTGCATACTGGCCGCGGCCTTGCCGGGCGCGGGTGCTGCGACCGCCGAGATTCAGGCGCTTCCGGGAACGTGCCCTGGTCTTGGTGAAGCCACTGAGCTCCGTTCGCTGGAAGAGTCGTCACCAAGCGGCGAAATTCTGAACCCTCGCTGGATCGTCTCCCCCTCTCGCCAGTTGATGGAAGGCCTGGTCCCGAGAAAGGCTTCTGCGGCCGGGATGTCTGGTCGAGCTACGATCGAGTGCACCACTCGCGTCGACCAAATGCTTCACGACTGCAGAGTGCTAACCGAGTCACCGCGCGGCTTTCAGTTTGGCGTAGCGACCCTCAAGCTCGCCCAGAGTCTGCGCGTCGCGCCTAGGACCATCGATGGAGTCCCATGCGATGGTGCGAAGGTGCGGATACCGGTCCAGTGGAGGCTGAACTAACGTTCAGCCTACCGCCGCGAACACCGTACAGAACGCCGGCTCGAGCCGGATGCGCACCTTGTCCCCCGGCCGAGGCGCCAACGCATGCGGCACCCGCGCGACGGCGGTCTGGCCGCCGGCGGTGACGCCCGCCAGCACGAAGGGGCCGCCGAAATGGACGGTGGTGACGTGGGCCTCGACGCCTTCGGGATCGATGCGGAAGGCCTCGGGGCGGGCGACCAGGGTGGCGGGGCCTGAGCCCTTGGCGGGGATGTTACCGAAGGCGGTGATGGCGACGGCGCCGTCCAGCGTCGCGGGCAATTCGACGGTGTCGCCCAGCAGCCGCGCGGCCGAGGCCGAGGCGGGCTTTAGATAACAATCGCGCGGCGTGCCGGTCTGCAGGATTCGGCCATGCCTCATCAGCGCCAGGTCGTCGGCCATCATCATGGCTTCCTCGGCGTCGTGGGTGACCACCAGCACGGCGGCGCCGGATGCGCGCAGGGCGGCCAGGGCGGCGGCGCGCACCTCGGCCTTGAGCCGTCCGTCCAGCCCCGAGAACGGCTCGTCCAGCAGCACCACGCCGGGCTCGCGGGCCAGCGCCCGGGCGAGCGCCACGCGCTGCTGCTCGCCGCCGGACAGGGCCTGAGGATAGGC
>CAZRKY010000320.1:0-2552 GCA_964600375.1 uncultured Caulobacteraceae bacterium
CCCACCGACCGCCCCGCGCTGCGCGACGCCGCGGTGCTGATCCCGGTGGTCGACGATCCCGAGGGCCCGCCGGTGCTGCTGACGCGCCGGTCCGACACCATGAACAGCCACTCCGGCCAGGTCGCCTTCCCGGGCGGGCGGCTGGACCCCGGCGAGGACGTCGTCCAGGCGGCCGTGCGCGAGGCGATGGAGGAGGTTGGGCTGGAGGCCGGCTTCATCGAGCCGCTGGGTCTGTCGCACCGCTACGAGACCGTCACCGGCTACGTTGTCACCCCGGTGGTCGCCATGGTTCGCCCCGGCTTCACCCTGACGCTGAACCCGGCCGAGGTGGCCGAGAGCTTCGAGACGCCCTTCGACTTCCTGATGGACGAGGCCAACCATCTGCGGGCCTTCTACGAGCGCAACGGCCGCAAGCGGTGGTTCTATCGCATCCCCTGGCAGGGTCAGGACATCTGGGGCGCCACGGCGGGCATGATCCGGGCGCTCCGGGCCCGGTTGTACGGCGACGACGGGGAGGGCGCGATGATCGGCGCGCCGGATGCGCGGGACGCAGGGCCGGCCTAGCCGAGACGTTCGCGCAGCGCCTGACGGTAATTGCGGCTGACTCTCAGCTCCGCGCCGCCCACCAGGGTCAGGGCGGCGTCACCCCCGTCCAGGTGCGTCACCTCCGCGATCCGGTCGACGGCCACGAGGGTGCGCCGGTGGATGCGGACGAAGCGGGCCGGATCCAGCCTCGCCTCCATGCGCACCGAGGTCTCGCGGATCAGATGGGTCTCGGCGCCGGCGTGTAGCGCGAGGTAGTTGCCCTGGGTCTCGATCCAGTCGACCGAATCCAGCCGCACCACGGTTCGCTTCCCCCTGGCCGTGACCGTCACTTGGGTCAGCCAGGCGGTCGGAACTTCGCTTATCGGACCGCGAAGGTATCGCACCGCATGGGCGGCGGCGAGGAAGGTCCCGATGCAGTAGACCAGCAGCGGCCAGTTGTTGGTCATCTCCTGGCGGATGGCGGTGGTCAGTGGCCGAGTCTCGCCGGGCAGCCACCAGCGGGCCAGCAGGCACGAGATCACGACCAGCAGCGCCGCGACCGCCACGCTGGCGACGGCGTTCAGGGCGATACGGCTCCACAGCCGACCGGCCCGCAGCGGATAGCGGCGCACCAGCGCCATCAGAAGCGGCGTTGCAGACGCGCCCAAGGCAGCGGCGCCGGCGATCCGGAACGCCTCCCGATCCCACGCCAAGGTCCGCCCGGCGTCCATGGCGCGCACCACGTTCCCGGGCTCGAGCAACAGAAGGAAACCCAGCCAGTAGGCGAACCCAAGGCCGGCGTCCGTCAGGCCGCGAATCAGGGCGACCTGGGGTGCAACCTGAGTCGCAACGGGGGGCGGGTCGGACATGACCTGGCTCATCGCGCCAGTGTGGGCGCGGCGGATCGGCGTCGTCCAGTGCGCCAGGGTCACGGCGGCGGTTTGTGACCAAGCGTGGTCTGGGAGGGACAGGCCGTGATGCGCGCGGGCCCGGCGACGCACACCCTGAGCGCCTCGGCCGCCCATGGAGAATGAGCCTTGCATCGACTGTTCGTTTGCCTCGCCCTTACGGGGCTCCTTATGGCCGCCCCGGCGCAGGCCGCTGTTGCCACGGTTCGTACCGACACAGGCCTGGTGCGGGGCGCGCGCGAGGGGCCGATTAAGGTCTATCGCGGCCTGCCGTTCGCCGCGCCGCCGGTAGGCGACCTGCGTTGGCGGGCGCCTCGGCCGGTCGCGCCCTGGCGCGGCGTGCGCGATGCCCGCACTTTCGCTCCTGCCTGCATGCAGACCGGCATCTCCATGCCGGGCGAGACGCCGCCAACGGTCAGCGAAGACTGCCTCTACCTGAACGTCTGGACCCCGGCCCGCACGGCGCGACGGCCCCTGCCGGTGATCGTCTGGATTCACGGCGGCGGCTTCACCAATGGATCGGCGGCCATGCCGCTTTACGCCGGCGACCGACTGGCGGCCAAGGGCGTGGTGGTGGTCACCGTCTCCTACCGGCTGGGGCCGCTCGGCTTCCTGGCGCATCCGGACCTGACGGCGGAATCCCCGGACCACGCGTCCGGCAACTACGGCCTCATGGATCAGGTCGCCGCGCTGGAGTGGGTGAAGCGCAACATCGCCGCGTTCGGCGGCGATCCCGGCAACGTCACCATCGCGGGCCAGTCGGCAGGCGCCATGTCGGTCTCGATCCTGATGGCTTCGCCGCGCGCGAAAGGTCTGTTTCATCGCGCCATCGGGCAAAGCGGCGGCTTCTTCGAACCGGTGCAGCTTGCGCCCAACTATCTGCTGGCCAACGCCGAGAAGGACGGGACGGCTTACGGCCGATCGCTGGACGCGACGTCGATCGCCGACTTGCGTCGACTGCCTGCCGCAACGCTGCTGAACGGCGCTGCCGGCGCGGTTTCCCATCCAGTGATTGAGCCGCGCATCCTGCCCGCAGCGCCCTATGACGTTTTTGCCGCCGGACGCCAGAACGATGTGCCGGTGCTGGTCGGCTCCAACGCCGACGAGGCCGCTTCGCTG
>CAZRKY010000321.1:0-2496 GCA_964600375.1 uncultured Caulobacteraceae bacterium
CGCCTCCGCCGGATCGAAGAAGGCCTTGGCCAGCTCGACGTACTCGTCGATCACCACTTCCTTGGGCACGTCAGGCTTGTGGGCCAGCTCATAGGCGCCGGAGCGCAGGATGGCGCGGACGGTGGCGTCCAATCGCTCCAGCCGCCAGCCGTCGGCCAGGCGCCTGACCACGGCCTTGTCGATGATCGCCTGCCCGGCGACGACGCCGCGCACGATCTCGGCGAAGAACTCTTCGTCGGCGGCGCCCAGCGGCTCGCCCTCGATGTCGGAGTCGAACCGGTGGTCGGAGAACTCGCGAACCACGGCCTCGACGCCCACGCCCGACAATTCCATCTGGTAGAGGGCCTGGACGGCTGCCAGGCGCGCGACGGTGCGCGCGCGACGGTCCGACTTGGACATGGAGGTCTCACGCGCCGCGTCGGCGGCGGCGAGTTGCTCGACGACTTCCTGCAGGCTGTGGAGCTTGGGTTTGTCGCTCATCGAACGCCGCCGGACAGGTGCTGTTTCAGGACAATCAACTCCAGACAGGCCTTGGCCGCGCCGCCGCCCTTGTCGCCTTCGTCGGGTTTGGCGCGGGCGAAGGCCTGAGCCTCGTCCTCGACCGTGAGGATTCCGTTTCCGATGGCAAGGCGCTTCTGCAGGCCCAGGTCCATCAGGCCCCGCGCGCTCTCGCCGGCGACGGTTTCATAGTGGGTGGTTTCGCCGCGGATGACACAGCCCAGGGCGACGTAGCCGTCGTATTTCACGCCCGCGAAGCCCTCGCCGGCGTGGGCGGCCATGGCGATGGCGATGGGGATCTCTAGCGCGCCGGGCACGGTCACGACATCGTACTCAGCCTCGAAGGCGTCCAGCGCCGACTTGGCGCCTTCCAGCAGGGCGTCCTGGATGCGCTCGTAGAACCGCCCCTCGACGATCAGGACCTTGAACTTGCGATCGATCATTGGTCGAAGGCCTTCCATCCAACGATCTTCAGGCCATAGCCGTCCAGCGCCGCGGGTCGGGGCTGGGTCGAGGACAGAGCGATCATCTCGCGCACCCCGAGGTCCAGCAGGATCTGGGCGCCCACGCCGTAGTCCCTCAGGCCCTTGGCCTGGAGCGCGGACTTGTCCGGCCCGCCGAAGTGCTCGGACAGCCAGGTCGGATTAGGATCGCGCAGGAATACCGCTACGCCGGCCCCGGGATACTCCGCGATCGCCTTCAGCGCCTGAGGCACATAGTTGCAGCGGTCGCCGGTCTCGCCCAGCAAGTCGGCGCCAAGGTCGATCTGATGCATCCGCACGAGCGTGGGCTTGTCGGCCTCCGGCTTGCCCTTGAGCAGGACCGCATGCTCGGTCCCGTCGATGGTGTTGCGGTAGATCATCAGGCGGAACGGTCCGCCGTGAACGCTGTCGAAGGGCTGCTCAAGAACTCGCTCGACCTGGCGCTCGGTGCGTCGGCGATAGGCGATCAGGTCGGCGATTGTCCCGACCTTCAGGCCATGGAGCTGGGCGAAGCTGACCAGTTCCGGCAGCCGGGCCATGGTGCCGTCGTCGTTCATGATCTCGCAGATCACCCCGGCGGGGTTGAGGCCGGCTAGGCGCGAAATGTCGACCGCCGCTTCGGTATGGCCGGCGCGAACCAGGACGCCGCCGTCGCGGGCGACCAAAGGGAAGACGTGGCCGGGCGAGACGATGTCGTCCGCGCCCTTCGTGGGATCGACGGCGACGGTGATCGTGCGGGCGCGGTCCGCCGCCGAAATCCCGGTGGTGACGCCCTCGCGGGCCTCGATCGAAACGGTGAAGGCCGTCCCCATGCCGGCCCGGTTCTCGGCGGCCATCGGCGGCAGCCGCAGCTGCTGGGCCCGCTCGCGAGTGATGGCCAGGCAGATCAGGCCGCGCGCGTGCTTGGCCATGAAGTTGATCTGGTCGGGCGTGGCCATCTGGGCCGGGATGATGACATCGCCCTCGTTCTCCCGGTCTTCAGCGTCCACGAGGATGTAGGGCCGCCCGTTACGGGCGTCCTCGATGATCTCCTCGATCGCCGAGATCGGGCTGTCGTTCAGGTTGGCGTGGGTCTTCACGGGCGTCATGGCAGGCTTCCTAGGCGGTTTCCCGCCAGCGCGCGAGGTAGCGCGCCAACATATCGATTTCCAGATTGACGCGCGAACCCGGCGCGAGCGCGCCCAGGGTCGTCACCTCAAGGGTGTGGGGAATCAGGTTCACCTCGAAGACATCGTCGGCGACGCCGTTCACCGTCAGGGACACGCCCTCGATGGTGATGGAGCCCTTTTCGGCGATGAACCGGTGAAGCGGCCTTGGGGCGCGGACGGCCAGGCGCCGCGACCCGCCGACCGGCTCGAAGGCGGTGAACTCCCCTACCCCGTCAACGTGGCCCGAGACGATGTGGCCGCCGAGTTCGTCGCCGAGGCGCGCGGCGCGCTCGAGGTTGATGCGCGTTCCGGCCGTCCAGTCGCCCAGCGTGGTGCGGTCAAGGCTCTCCTGCGAAACCTCGACGGCG
>CAZRKY010000322.1:0-2490 GCA_964600375.1 uncultured Caulobacteraceae bacterium
TCAACCTCCGATCCCTACCTCTACATCTTCGCTCGCTGGTACCAGCGCGACGGCATGGGCGAGCCCGAGACCCGGCCGTTGGTTCGCGCCCATATCAAGCGCATGCAGGGCCGCCCGGCGGTGATCCGTGCGCTGGAGCAGGAAGGTCTTCCGCTGCTGTAACGGCGGTCTCAAGAGGGAAAACAAAACCCCCGACATTCCAATAGCTTGGCTTTGGCGCTTGACCCGTGTGGCTGATGCCGAACGTGTTACCGGAGTTAGGCCTTGAAATCGCCCCCAGCAACGGGCAGAGGGACCAGTGTTCCGAGGCGGAACAACGGAATCGGCGCGCGGTGGGGATCGCGTTTCGGACTGACGCCAGAGAACGCTCCGACTGGCCCCCTCCTGCGAAGAAAACCCGCCCATGTTCCCACTGTTCGGAATGATTTCGAACGATATCGCGATCGATCTCGGCACCGCCAACACCCTGATTTACATGAAGGGGAAGGGCATCGTGCTCAACGAGCCGTCGGTTGTCGCGCTGCGCAATGTCGGCGGTCGCAAGGTCGTGCACGCCGTCGGCATCGAGGCCAAGCAGATGCTCGGCCGCACGCCGGGCCACATGGAAGCCATCCGTCCCATGCGCGACGGGGTCATCGCCGACTTCGAAGTCGCCGAGGAGATGATCAAGCACTTCATCCGCAAGGTTCACAATCGCAAGAGCTTCGTGAACCCCAAGGTCATCGTCTGTGTGCCGTCAGGCGCCACCGCCGTCGAGCGCCGCGCCATCAACGATTCTTGCCTCAACGCCTCCGCCCGCCGCGTCGGCCTGATCGACGAGCCTATGGCCGCGGCCATCGGCGCCGGCCTGCCCATCCACGAGCCGCAGGGCTCGATGGTTGTCGACATCGGCGGCGGCACCACCGAGGTGGCCGTGCTGTCGCTGTCGGGCATCGTCTATTCGCGTTCGGTCCGCGTGGGCGGCGACAAGATGGACGAGGCGATCATCAGCTACATGCGCCGCAACCATAACCTGCTGATCGGCGAGACCACCGCCGAGCGCATCAAGAAGGACATCGGCACTGCCCGCGTCCCGCACGACGGCGAAGGCCTGTCGATCGAGGTCAAGGGCCGCGACCTGATGCAGGGCGTGCCTAGGGAAGTCCGAATTTCGGAACGTCAGGCCGCCGAGGCGCTGGCCGAACCGGTCAGCCAGATCATCGACGCGGTGAAGGTGGCGCTGGAAGCGACGCCGCCTGAACTGGCGGCCGACATCGCCGACAAGGGCATCATGCTGACGGGCGGCGGCGCGCTGCTGCGCGGCCTGGACGCCGAGATCCGCGACCAGACCGGCCTGCCGGTTTCCGTGGCTGATGATCCGCTGTCGTGCGTGGCCATCGGCTGCGGCAAGGTGCTCGAACATCCCAAGTGGATGAAGGGCGTTCTCGACTCGACTCTGCCCTAGTACCCTAGGGGCGCGGGGGGCGACGCGCTGTTGGAAGGTGAGGGCGACCCGTGGCGTTTCGGGACGGTCCGTTCGAGAACTTCAAGGTTCCGCTGGTCTGGACAGCGGCGGTGGCGGTCGTCGTCGCCGGCGTTGCGGCTGTGTTGCTGCTGCTGACCGACAAGCGCGAAACCATGACCGCCAGCGGTTACGGCAACGTGCGCGGCGGCTTTGACCGCGTGGCGGCGCCCGTTGGCGGCGTGATCTCCGCGCCGGTGCGCTGGACGGGGCAGGGCTCCGACTGGATCAGCGGCTACTTCTTCGCCGTCTCCGAGAACCGCAAGCTCAAGAAGCAGCTGCAAGAGATGCAGGCGCTGCGCGACGCCAACATCACCCTGAAGAACACCAACGACCGCTACGAGGCCTTGCTGGGCATCCGCACCGAGCCGGCCATCCGCATGGCCACGGCGCGCGCGGTGTCGGAATCGCGGGGTCCCTTCTCCAACGCGCGCCTGATCGACGCCGGCACCCGCAAGGGCATCCGGGTCGGCAATCCTGTGGTCAACGAGCACGGCCTGGTCGGCCGGGTGGTGGGAACAACCAACGGCGTCAGCCGCGTCCTGCTGCTGACCGATGTCGCCAGCCGCACACCGGTGCTGATCGACCGGTCGGACGCCCGCGCCATTCTGGTGGGGGACGGCGGCGGCAACCCGAGGCTGGATTTCCTGCGCGGACAGGGGACGATCCGGGCCGGCGACCGGGTGCTTACCTCTGGCGACGGCGGGGTGTTTCCGCGAGGTCTTCCGGTCGGCGTGGTCGCCCGAAGCATCGACGGCACCTGGCGGGTAAAGCTGTTCTCTGACGCCGGCGCCATCGATTTCGTCCGCGTCCTGTTGTTCCAGAGCTTTGACCAGCTGGTCGATCCCGCCGCCCTTGAGGCGCCGCCGCTGGCGGGGCTCGAGACCGCGCCGCCGCCTTCGCCCGAACTGACCGCGCGTATCGAAGCCGTGGCGCCGGCGCGTCGCCAGGCGCCTGCAGCGACAGCGGCGCCGGCTGTCCGGCCTGCC
>CAZRKY010000323.1:0-2467 GCA_964600375.1 uncultured Caulobacteraceae bacterium
TCTACATCCTGGATGAGCCGACCACCGGGCTTCACTTCGAGGACACCCGCAAGCTGCTCGAGGTTTTGCACGAGCTCGTCGAACAGGGCGCCACGGTGGTGGTCATTGAGCACAACCTCGATGTCGTGAAGACCGCCGACTACATCCTGGACTTCGGTCCCGAGGGCGGCGCGGGAGGGGGTCAGATCGTGTCCAAGGGCACCCCCGAGCAGGTCGCGGCCGACGAAACCAGCTGGACCGGCCGCTACCTCGCGGAGGTGCTGGAGCGCCACGAGCAACGGCGAAAAGGTCGCCGCAAGAAGGCCAGCTAGAGGATCAGCTGAACACGTCGCCGACGCGCTCGGCGGGTTTCGGCTTGAGCTGCAGGTAAGCCTCCGCATGCGGCGCGTAGCTGAAGATCATGTTGGCCGAACTGATGATCATCTGCACGACGAACAGCACCCCGGTCACGGCGAGGGCGGCGCCGGTGTACTGAGGCATGGGCTGGCCGGCCTGCATGTTGAAGACGGTCGGCATACCAACCGCGCCCTGGGCTGCCGTCTGGATCATGAAGAAGGCGATGGCGATGACCATCAGGACGGCGAACACGATCAGGTAGATCAGGAACAGGTTCCAGAAATTCCGGTCCGTGAGCGCCCAGGACTCGCTGATGCCGAAACGGCCTTCCGCGAAGTTGATGACCGCCGCCAGGGACATCTTCACTGCAAGGAACATCAGCAGCGCCAAGGCGGCGGGGATGGTGATGAGGAGGCCGATGCCCAGGGTGACGGCGCCCAACAGGCCGGCGATCAGCGAAACGCCGAAATAGAGCAGCAGCCACATAAGCGCCGATACCAGCAGCAGGCCCATCATCCGCATTTCGGCGGCCCCCAGGCGCAAGTAGGCCAGGCCGCCTTCTTCCGGCCTCAGCACCATCCGGTACACGCCGCAGAGAAACACGGACATGAGGGCCAGAATGCCCAAGACCACCACCGGCACGATCACCAGCAAGACGCCTACCGGATAATTCGGCGGGGCGGTCGGGTCCGCGGGCGTCGCGAAATTGTGGATGCCGGCGGCGAACGCCACCCCGAACGCGACCGCGCCGAGCGCGAGGAGGCCGAGCAGGTAGACGAGGGCCCAGACCAGGGCCACCCAGGGCTTCTGAGCAAACAACGAAAAGCCACGGAAAGCGGTCCGGCTGACATCAAGCGTCATGGTCGACTGATCCTGTAATCACCCGCGCAGGTTTTCGGGATTCGGCCGGGCTTGCGAGCCGGATGATGCAGACGGACGCGGGTCAGACGACCAGTTCAGCCCTGCCCCTGCCGCCCAGCGCGCGGAACGCCACCGCCGCAGGCGCCAGCGTGATCGCGGCCTGCAGCGCCCCCAGCAAGGCGGTGGAAGCGAGGAACAGGAGGTGAGCGGGGCTGAACACCGACGCCATGGAGCTGAAGTCGGGCATGCCCGCGGCCGTGTAGGCTCCCATGCCACCGCCCAGCGCCGCCCCCACGCCGGTAAACACGGCCTTGCCCAGCAAGGTGACGACGATAGCGAGCACCCAGGAGAGGAAGTAGGCGCCCAGCAGCGGCCAGAAGCGGCCCCGCGTCATCATCCAGGCCGGGCGCAGCGTCAGCTTCTTGCTGACAAAGGTCGCGGGGCCGGCAAGTGATAGCCGGACCCCGAGGTAGGCCAGCGCGCCCAGCATCGCGGTCAGGGCTGCGGCCATGGCCAGGCCGCCGGCCACCGCGCCGTTTGCTCCGCCTCCGGCAATCGCGACAATGCCGCCAAGCAACACGCCGACCACGATCGAAATGACCATCATGGCGCCGATGACGATGAAGGTGAGCAGCAGATAAAGCAGCGCCAGGCGGAGCTCATCCGCGCCCAGCCTGAGATAGCCAAAGCGGGCGCTCTCCGCGGGCTGGAGCACCGCGCGATAGGCGGCGCCCGCCAGCATCGCGCTCATCAGCAGAAGCAACGGCAAGGCCGTAGCCTCGAACATCAACAGCTTGGGGCCGATGGTTTCGAAGGCCGCAGGATCGGCGGCCAGGGGATTGGCGGACATCGCCAGGATGTCCGTCATGCTGGAACCCAGCATCGAGGTCGCAAGCGCCATGACTACGAGGTTCACGGCCAGGTAGACCACGGTCCACCACAGTACGATCAGGGGCTTCTCGCGGGTGAGGCGAAAGCCCTCGAAAGCGACTTCAGTGGGCGAAAACGCCATGGACAGGTCTCCCGGCCAACGCGGCCGCCCCGGTCTTAGCCGGAGTCAGCCCGCGGCGTCTCGCCCGAAACGGCCGACGGCCGCCCGCGTGAACGGACGGCCGCCTAAGCTCGACATCAGCGCGATCAGTGGTGATGCGGATCGGGGTGGTGGGGGTCGGCGTGCCCGTGACCATCACCGTGGCCATCACCATGCCCGTGGGAGTCGCCGTGCGGATCTGGCGCGGCGGGGTGGGCTTCGCCGTGACCGTGATCACCA
>CAZRKY010000324.1:0-2441 GCA_964600375.1 uncultured Caulobacteraceae bacterium
GTTGACGCGGGCGGCGACCTGCTGGGCGGCGTGGCGGTCAGCCAGTTTCTCGGTCAGGGCCTTGGCCTGGGGGCGCGGCATCTGGGCCAGGATGGCGGCCAGGTTGCGCTCCTTCATCTTGGCGGCGACGGGGATCAGCACACGGTCGTCCAGCGTCGCCATGACGGCGGCGGCGTCCTTGGGCTTCATGGACTCGTAGACCTTCACCAGGCGGGTGATCTCGGCGTCGCGCTGGCTGTTGGCCTGGGTGACCAGGCCCGTCAGCTCGGCCTTCAGGCCGTTCAGCGCCCGCATCTTGGCGTCCAGCTTGGCCTCGGCGGCGTTCAGCAGGGCGACCTGGGTTTCGAAGGCGCGTTCGCGAGCGTCCAGCTCCCCCCGGCGGGTCCCAAGGCTCTGCAGCACGCGCAGTTCGGCGGGCGAAAGTCCGGCCTCGCGGGCCAGCTCGGCGGCGCTGGGGGCGCAGACGGCGGCGGCGGGCCGCGCTGCGACGGTGGCCGCGGCGTTGGTCGCCGCATCGGCGGCGGCGGGGGCGCTCTCCGACGCGGCCGGAGCGCCCTTGGTCGGCGGTGTGGCTGGCGCCGCAGGGCCGCTTTCTGCCCAGGCCTGCGCGCCCTTCAGGAACTCAGGGGCGCCCTCGATTCCGGAGACGGCGCGCAGCGCGAGGACGCCGCCGGCGGCGATGGCCAGCAACGGCAGGATGCGGGGAAGTCGGCTCATTGGGCGCCTCGGGTGCGCTCGGCGGCGGTCTGGAACAGCTCGTCGTCGAAGCGGCGAGGAGCGCGGCCGGTCTCAGCGGGCATTGGCAGGGCGGCGGAAGGCCGGAAAGCCGAGCGAGGACGCTCGGGGGCATCAAGGATCAGTTCACGGCTTGCCGCGCGCACCGGCTCCCGGGGAATGTCGCGCTCAAGGGCGGCCTCACGGGGGGCCGCGATTGGCCCAAGGCGTTAGGCCCGGGCGATCTGGCCGTCCAGCTGGGTCTTCAGTTCGCGGGCCTTGAGGATGCGGTCATGCAGGCTGTCGTGGGCCTCGTCGGTGGCCTCGCGCAGGTGAGCCAGGCCGCTTTCGGCGCGGCGCGCGGCGCCGTCCAGTTCGCGCACCGCCTGGGCGAAGGCTTCCTGGCCGTTCTTCAGGGCCCGGAGCTTCTTCTCGAGCCGCCAGCCGAAGACCAGGGCCGTGCAGAGGAGGATGGCGAGGAGCAGGTCCATGCCCATACCGATGATGCTCATAGGGTCCCCACGACGGCCTGTTTGGCGGCCAGACTGATCGGGCCTTCGACCCGGATGGCGATGTGTGCGCCGCGCTTGCCCATCCGGCCCTGGGTCAACGGCACGGTGCCGCAACGCAGTTCGACCAGGCTGTCGGCGGTGGCGTTGAACATGATGGTCTCGCCGACCTGCAGGTTCAGCACCCGCGACAGCGCGATCTGCTGTTCGTCGAGCACCACACGGACCTCCGTCTGGGTGCCCCAGAGTTCGGTCGCCAGGTGGCTTTCCCAGATGTTGTCGCGCCCGAACTTCTCGCCCATGAACTGCTGCAGCAGCATCTTGCGGATGGGCTCGAGCGTTGCGTAGGGCAACAGCAGTTCGATGCGACCGCCCCGGTCCTCCATGTCGATCCGCAGACGGACGAGAATGGCGGCGTTGGCCGGCCGTGCGATGGCGGCGAAGCGCGGGTTGGTCTCCAGGCGGTCGAGTTTGAAGTTGACCTCGGTCAGCGGCTCGAAGGCGGCCTTGGCGTCGTTGAGGACCACCTCGACCATCCGCTGCACCAGGACGCGCTCGATGGTGGTGTAGGGCCGGCCCTCGATTCGCAGCGCCGCGGTTCCACGACGACCGCCCAGCAGCACGTCCACGATCGAGTAGATCAGGTTCGAATCGACCGTGAGCAGGCCGAAGTTGTCCAGCTCCTCGGCCCGGAAGACCGAGAGGATGGCCGGCAGGGGGATCGAGTTCAGGTAGTCGCCGAAGCGGATCGACGAGATGTTGTCGAGGCTGACCTCGACGTTGTCGGAGGTGAAGTTGCGCAGGGACGTCGTCATCAGCCGCACGAGGCGGTCGAAGACGATCTCGAGCATCGGCAGGCGCTCGTAGGAGACCAGGGCCGAATTGATGATTGCGCGGATGCCGGAGCGTTCCGAGCCGTCCTCGTCGGTCAGGTCGAAGCCGAGAAGCGAATCGATCTCGTCCTGATTCAGGATCCGCTCGCCGGCGCCGCCAGGCAGATCGGGCGCTTCCCACGCAGGGGCTTCAGCCGCCGCCGCATCCGCGACGGGGAGATCTTGTTCCGGGGTCTGTTCCTGGGCGGCCTGGGACATGTTGGGTCACGCGATCCGGACTATTGGATCAACATCTCCTCGATCAGGACGGCGTCGATCTTGTGCGGCGCCAGCACCAGGTTGGCGCGGCGCTGCAGCTCCATGCGCAGCTGGTACGAGCCCTGGC
>CAZRKY010000325.1:0-2423 GCA_964600375.1 uncultured Caulobacteraceae bacterium
GGCACGCCGAGCGCCATGCGCACCAGGTACCCGGCGATGGCGGCCTCGAAGCTGCCTGTCGCGACTTATTTAACTTCGCCCGAACCGGCAATGTTGACACTCAGCTGGCCCGAAGTGGCGGCGGAGGTGTCGCCCGAGCCGGCCTGGGAGATTTCGACCTTCCCGGTGACGGCGCCGATGGTCCAGTCGCCGCAGCCGGCGTTGCCCATATCGACGCTGTTGGCCCGACCGATCCAGCCGAACACGGCGCCGCCGGCCTGCACGTCCACGTCACGCGGCGTGCGGATGGTGATGATCGGGGTCTCGCGCATGTTCACGTCGCCGATGTCGCGGATCTTGACGGTGGTGTTGCCAAGCGCGTCCAGCGGATTGCCGCCGGCGGGGGCGGCTTCGCCGCGAGTGTTGCAGCCGCGGATGCGGCCGCGGCCCAGGCCGCCATCCAGCTTCACCTTGCCGCCGACCCGTTCGATCGTGATGCGGGGCAGGTCGGCGCGGCTGCCGTTGACGACCTCGACGGCGATGTCGGCGCGGTCTTCGGGAATGACGACGACGCGGGCGACCGCGTTCTTGATCTCGACCTCCGGCCCCTTGGCCTGGGCGGCGCCGGCGAAGGCGGTGAGGGCGAGGGCTGCCGAGATGGCGTAGACGGCTTTCATGGGGGTGGTCTCCCTGAGGGAAAAGGTTTCGAGCCGAACCTAGCCCCTGCGCGCCGCAAGTCAGCTTAATTCGCGGTCATGACGCCGATGTAACAAGCGCCGGAAACCCCTTAGCGGGAAGGGTATACCGGCGGAAATGGCGGCGGCGGGGGCGGCACGGCGGGGACCGGGTTGACCGCCCCATCCGGTGCGCAGGGCGCATAGGAGACCCGGTTGAACGACGCCCATGTGCGGAAACTGGAGGTGTCGATGTGGAATCGCACCCCGGAATAGAATCCCAGGCCCATGGACCGGGACGGACCCTCGAGCGCATAGATCGGGCACACCCGCAGCATCAGGCCGTCGCGCGTGATGGCTGGATCGCCCGGGACCATGTCGAAGGCGAAGAACTCGCGGTGGGCCGAGCGTTCGGCCCCGCCGGCGCAGACGTTCAGCCATCCCGGCCGATAGCCCGACATGATCTCCAGTTTCGGCATCGACGGCTTCACCCGCTCGTCGATCAGTTTCAGCGTCTGGGCCGCATGGCCCCAGACCTCTTCGGGCGGGACGGTGAAGGGCGCGCCGCAGCCCTTCCAGTCCGACGCCGTGCGCAGCAACTGGTAGGTCGGGAACCGCCCCCCCAGCCCCTGCCCCGCCAGATAGGCCTCGAAGCGCTGGATCTGCGGCTCCCACTCGCGGTCAGCGGCGCGCCAGGCGCGGAAGCCCGCCTCGGTCTGGTCAAAGCGGTTGTAGCGGACCGCCTCCAGCCCCGTGGCCAGCAGGCTGTCGCTGGGCGCCAGGCCTCCGCCGAGGTTGCGCCGGGCGATGTTGGCCATGACCAGCCGCAGCCGCCCCGTCGGGCCGTTTGCGTCGAATAGTTCAAGCGGTTGGGACACCGACTTGCCGGTCCCTTCCACCATGGCCTGGGCCAGGGACGGGTCCGCCGCGTTCAGCCGCGCGGCGATGTCGGCGGCGCTGACCACCCCTTCGGCGTGCCAGTCGGCAAGCGCGATGGCGATGGCGCGGGCGCCGAAGCGCGGATCGGCGAACACGGCGTAGGTGCCATCGGAATTGCCGTCGAACCCGTCGAACCGCGGCGTGCCCTTCCAGGGGTGTTTGAAGTCCTGACGCAGGCCCCAGTAGTTGTTCAGGGTCAGGACCTTGGGCGCGGAGGCGTCGTCGGCCGGCAGTGGACCGGTCAGGTATTGCGCCGCGCCGTCCCGCCAGTTCTGCCGCGGCTTGACGGTATCCCCATAAGGAATGGGCTCGGCGGTCACGGGGCCGGCGAGGAGCAGCAGAATCGCAAGCGCGAGGAGGCGACGGATCATCCGGCGATGAAAGCTGAGCCGGCGGCGGCTGTCACCCCTGCGCACGTGATCGGTGCAGCAGGCCTTGCGCCGCGCCTTGTGGCGGCCTAGATAGCGCGTCCCATTGTGTTATCACGCTGTAACAGATCGCCATGACCGCCGCCCTCGCCCCCACCCGCGATCCCGCCGAACTGCAGGCCGACCTGCGCCAGGCGCTGCTGTCGCCCACCAGTGAGGAGGAGATGGGGCGCCTGCTGGCGGACCTGTGCACGCCGGCCGAAATCCGCACCCTGGCGGAGCGCTGGCACGTCGCGCGCCTGCTGGAGGCGGGCCAGTTGACCTACCGTGAGATCCACGACGCCACCGGCGTGTCGACCACGACCATCGTCCGGGTCGCCCGCTTCCTGAAGCAGGAGCCGCATCAGGGCTACCGGCTGGCGCTGGATCGAACGGGGGCCGCCGATGTTGGCCGATAGCGGTC
>CAZRKY010000326.1:0-2411 GCA_964600375.1 uncultured Caulobacteraceae bacterium
GGGCTCGCGGAAGTGGACCTGGGTGTCGATGACGCCGGGCAGGACGGTCAGGCCCGTCGCGTCAAACGTCTCGCCGGCCGACGCCTGCGACAGGTCTCCGACCTCGACGATCCGCCCGTCGCGCACCCCGACGTCGGCAGGGCCGCGGCCGGCATGGTTCACCACCTCGCCGCCCCGCACGATCAGGTCATAGGTCTGGGCCACGATCAGGCTCCCGGATCGGCGTCTTCGGTCTCGGCCTCAGGCGCGATTTCGTCCGCTTCGACCTCGGACTCGGCCTCGGGCGCTTCGACTTCGGGAGTCGCCGCCACCGGGGCAGGCTCGACCGCAGCGCCGGGCTCGGTCTCGGCGTAGAGCTTCAGCGCGGCGGCCACCACCGTATCGATCGGCACGTCGTACATGTGGTTGATGGTCTGGTTCAGCTTGGGATCATGGCGCCGGAAGTCGTCCAAGGACTTGGGTCCGCGCACCGCCAACCGGCCCGGGCCCCACGGCCCTTCCAGGGTCTCGTCGGAAGGTCCGAACACGGCCAGGACGGGGATCCCCGCCGCCGTCGCCAGGTGGGTCCAGATGGAATCGTTGCCGACATAGAAGCGGCAGCGCTTCAGCAAGGCGCAGGTCTGCAGCCGGTCCAGCTTGCCCTGGGCCTCAATCACCCGCTCTCGCGACACCGTGACGCGGATGGAGTGCACCGCCTCGCGGTCATCGTCGGCGCCGACGATCAGCAACCGCCCGTCCGACATCGGCCCGTCCGGCCCCAGCAGGGTGCCGGCCACCTTGGCGAAGCGCTCGGCCTGCCAGGTCTTGCCGATCCAGTCCGAGCCCGGACCGATGGCCAGGATCGGACCGTCGCCGGGTTTGGCGTGGGCCTCGAGGAAGGCGTCCACCTCGGCCTCGGTCTCCGGATCGGTGTAGAGCCACGGCCCCGGCGGGTCGTCCTGGACCTGCAGGACGTGGGCGGCCTGGATCACCTTGTGCGGGACCGGTTCGCCCTTTGGCCAGGGCTTGCGCTCGGCGCGCTTGCGGCGCGACAGCCAGCCGGAGAAATTCGCGCCGCGCAGGTCAACGACCAGACCCCATTTGCGCTCGCGCACCCGGTTCCACAGCTTGAACCGCTCGCCCGAGCCGTCGCCTTCGATTACCAGCAGGTCCTCGAGGTTGGGCATGTCGCGGAACAGCGGGGCGGACGCGTCCGACCCGACCAGGGTGAACGTCGCCTGCGGGATCTCCTCGTGCAGCTTGCGCAGCAGCCCCGACGAGAGGATCGCGTCCTCGGGGCGGGACTCGAGAATGCAGAGAATCGGAAAGTCAGACGCCATGGCGAAATCTTATAACGGCTTTGCAACCGGGGCGCGGGGTTTGTGGATGCGACGCGGCGCCCTACATCACGCCCATGCCCATCGCCCGCCTGCATAGCCGCGCCCTCGTCCGCATCAGCGGCCCTGACTGGCGAAGCTTCCTGCAGGGTTTGCTCACCCAGGACGTCGAGACATTGAAGGACGGCGAGGTCCGCTTCGCCGCCCTGCTGACGCCCCAGGGCAAGCTGCTGTTCGACCTGTTCGTGGTCGGAACATCCGAAGGCGCGCTGCTGGACGTGACGGCGGATCGCCGCGACGCACTGATTCAGAAGCTGGGTGTGTACCGGCTGCGGGCCAAGGTCGAGATCGCGGCCGACGACGGCCCGGTGTTCGCCAGCTGGGAGCAGTCCCTGCCCGGCGGCGTGATCGATCCGCGGCTGCCGGTGCTCGGCTGGCGGCAATACGGCGGCGAAGTCGAGACCACGGCCAGCGAAAGCGACTACCAAACCTTCCGCCTCGCCCAGGGCGTGCCGGACCCGGCGGCGGACGCCATTCCCGACAAGACCTACCCCATCGAGGCCAACTTCGACCTGCTGAACGGCATCGACTTCGCCAAGGGCTGTTTCGTCGGCCAGGAGACAACCTCGCGGATGAAGCGCCGCGGCGCGATCAAGAACCGCATGGCAGCGATCAGCTTCGAAGGCCCCGCCCCGGCCTTCGGCGCCGAGATCCTGGCGGGCGAGTTGCGCGCCGGCGAGGTGCTGACGGGCCGCGAGGGTCGCGCCATGGCGCTCGTGCGGCTGGATCGGATTGATAGCGGGAATCTAACCTTCGATGGACGATCCGCACTCGTCAGTCTGCCCAAGTTCATCGTGGCTGCCCTAAGCGCCAGGCCTACCGATCACTGAGCCACGCGTGCGATCTGATTCGGCATTACGATGCGGCCGGGGAAGCCACTTGAGCATGTAGCTCGGCACCCTCTCGAAGAACGTGGCGACTTCTCTAGGTCGGTTGGAGAGATCCTTGGACAAGGCAGGACAGCAGCGCGCGCTCGGTCTCTACACCGGCCTCATGGAGGAGATCAAAATCCGCCTCGGGGCGCTCGATAAGATC
>CAZRKY010000327.1:0-2401 GCA_964600375.1 uncultured Caulobacteraceae bacterium
GCTTCCCCCGGGCCCATGTTGAAACGGCACAGCACCCGCTCGCCCAGGTGCTCGCGTTCGAACATCAGCACCGGCCCCGGGGCGTCGATGAAGCGGATGGCGCCCAGGCGCAGCGGCGAGGAGATGCGGCGCAGGGCGATGAGGCGCCGCGCCAGCGTCAGGGTGGCCTCAGGATCGCCCGCCTGGGCGGCCACGGTCATGGACGCGTGCTCGGCCGCGGCGGGCAACCAGGGCTCGCCCGAACTGAAACCGAGGTTGGGGCCGTCGTCCCAGGGCATGGGGGTGCGGGCGCCGTCGCGGCCCACGTCCAGCCGGTTCACGGCCTGGATCGGATCCCGGCGCCGATCGGGCGGCACCACCGCCTGCGGCAGGCCCAGCTCTTCCCCCTGGTAGAGCAGCACGGTCCCGCGCAGGCAAAGCAGCAAGGCCAGCAGCATCCGGGCCAGCGCCGGCGGCGCGTCCGGCCCCCCAAAGCGGGTCGGCGCCCGCTTCACGTCGTGATTGGAAAAGGCGACCGAGGGCCAGTGGTTCGGGTGCGCCGCCAGCACGCCTTCGAAGTGGTCGCGCACGAAGGCCGGGCCCAGCACGTCGCTCAGCAGCAGGGGGAAGGTGTAGGCCGAATGGACGCCTTCATCCGGCGCGGCGAAACCGCCCGCCAGATCCGGCTCCTCGAAGAACTCGCCCAGGACGAAACGGTCGGGGCCGTGGCGTTCGACCAGCCGGCGGACCTCGTCGAGTACGGCGATGTTGTCGGGCCGGTTGGCGTCGTGGCGATGGATCTGGGTCCCATCAGGGGCGGTCGCGTTGTCGGCCAACGCCGGGTCGTGGACCAGCGCGCCTGCGACATCCAGGCGAAAGCCGTCGACGCCTGCAGCCAGCCAGTGGTCAAGCACGGCCAGCGCCGCTTTTCGCGCCCCGGCGTCCAGCCAGTTCAGCTTGGGCTGCTGGGGCATGAACTTGTGGTGGAAGTACCGCCCGCGGGCCTCGCTCCAGGTCCAGGCGGGTCCGCCGAAGCTCGAGAGCCAATTGTTGGGCGGTCCGCCGTCGGCCGCGGCGTCAGCCCAGACGTACCAGTCCGCCCGCTCGCCGCCGGCCACGCTGTCGGCGAACCAGGGATGCTGGTCGGAGGTGTGGGCCAGCACCTCGTCGAGGATGACGCGAATGCCCCGGGCGTGGGCCGCGGCCAGCAGCCGGTCGAAGTCGGCGCGCGAACCGTAGTCGGGCTGGACGCGGTCGTAGTCGGCAATGTCGTAGCCCCAGTCGAGGTTGGGCGACGGGTGGATGGGCGACAGCCAGATCGCGTCCACCCCCAGGGTCTTGATGTAGTCCAGCCTCGCCTCGACGCCCCGCAGGTCGCCCTGCCCGTCCCCGTCGCTGTCGAAGAAGGAGCGGATGTAGACCTGATAGACGACGGCGCCGCGCCACCATGGAAACTGAGTCATTCCCCACCCTGACACGCCCGCACGCCGTTTTCGAAGGGGCGTCAGCGGCGAAGGAACGACCCGAGCCGCGCGTTGAACAGGGTTGTCAGGGGCAAATTTTACACTTCTTCATATTTATCAATATGTTGTGCGTCGTTTTGCTGCCGACTGACCGCAATTGTGAAGCCTGACACTGGCGCTGCCGCGCTGGCTGAACCAAGCTCCCGGTCGATGACCGCACCGCCCGCGCCCCTTGCCGATCAGACCGATGTCGACGTGCTGGTCATCGGCTCGGGATTCTCTGGCATCGGCATGGGTGTGGCCTTGAAGCGCGAGGGCAAGCGGTCGTTCCTGATCCTGGAGCGGGCGTCCGACCTCGGCGGGACATGGCGCGACAATCGGTACCCCGGCTGCGCCTGCGATGTGCCGAGCGCGCTCTACAGCTTTTCCTTCGCCCCTAATCCCGGCTGGTCGCGCGCCTTCTCTCCCCAGCCCGAGATCTGGGCCTATCTGCGCGACGTGGCCGCCCGCGAAGGGCTGGACCCCCATTTCCAGTTCGACGCCGCCGTCATCGAGGCCCGCTGGGATGACGCCGCCGCGCGCTGGCGCGTCACGGCCGCAGACGGCCGGACCTGGTCCGCCGCCGTGGTGGTGGCCGGAACCGGCGCCCTGTCGCGCCCGGCCCGCCCCCGGATCGAGGGCCTGGACCGTTTCGCGGGCGAGGTGGTGCACTCCGCCGAGTGGCGCGACGAGGTGGCCTTCGAGGGCAAGCGGGTGGCGGTCGTCGGCACCGGCGCCAGCGCCATCCAGATCGTGCCGGAACTGGCGCCCCTGGCCGAGCGCCTGACCGTCTTCCAGCGCACGCCGGCCTGGATCATCCCCAAGCCCGACCGCGAGATTCCGCAGGCCACCCGCGACCGCTTCGCCCGCGAACCCTGGCGGCAGAAATTCTGGCGGCTGTTCGTCTACGCCATGCTGGG
>CAZRKY010000328.1:0-2397 GCA_964600375.1 uncultured Caulobacteraceae bacterium
GGCCCGCACGTGGTTCTCGAACTGAGAGGTGGGGCTGTTCTCGATCGTCACGTGGCCGGCGTTGTGGGGCCGGGCCGCCAGCTCGTTGACCACCAGGCCGTCGGTGGTGAGGAACAGCTCCACGGCCAGCACGCCCACGGCGTCGAACTCGTCGGCCAGACGCAGGGCCAGCTCCCGGGCCTGGACCGCCACCGGGTGGCCCACGGCGGCCGGCACCCGGATCTCGCGCACCTCGCCGTCCTGGTAGGTCATCTCGGCGATGGGGTAGGAGCGGGCGAACCCGCCGGGCCGGCGGGCCACCAGCACCACCAGCTCTTTCACGATGGCCTGGTACGACTCGGCCATCAGGTCCCGGTCGCCGTGCTCGGCCAGCACCCTCAGGGCCTCGTTGACGCTCTCCACGATCCACACCCCCCGCTGGCCGGGCAGGCCGGCCCGCACCGACTTGAGGACCACGGGGAAGCCGTGGGTGGAGGCGAAGTCGAACAGGTCGTCGGGACCCCGGACCTCGGCGAAGGCCGGCACCGGGAAGCCCCGGTTGAGCAGCACGCGGCGCTGGTGGAGCTTGTCGAAGGCGGCCCGGATGGTCTTGCTGCCGGGACGGACCACGGCCCCGCTGTCCTCGATGAGCTGGAGGAGGCCGAGGTCGAGCCGCTCGTGCTCGAAGGTGAGGACCTCGCACAGGTCGGCGAAGGCGGCCAGCGTGTCGGGGTGGCCGAACATGGCCTCGGGGGCGGCCTGGGCCGCCGAGTCGTCGAGGTGCTCGGCCAGGAGCCGGGGAGTGATGCCGAGCTTCAGCGCGGCCTGGTGCGTCATGCGGGCGATCTGGCCGGCACCGACGATCCCCGGGCACTGGTGCGCGCCGTCAGCGAGCGCCTGCACGGATACTCCGAGGCTCGGCGTCAGGCCACCGAGCCTTTTCTTCTTGCTCTCGCTGGCCTGCGCGGACTCGAGGCAGAATTGAAGAAGGAGATCCAGGACATGGGTGTGATCATCGACCTGCGAAAGAACAAAGTCATTGGTCCCGCGCTGGAGGAAGCTTGGGCCGAAGGAGTGGTGGAGGGAGAGGCCCGTGGTGAAGCCCGTGGTGAGGCCCGTGGTGAAGCCCGTGGCAGTCTGCAGGGTTTGCGGACCGCCACCGTGACGAACCTCACCTCCGCCTTCGGTCCTCTGCCCCGCTGGGCGCGGGACAAGATCGAACGCGCCACCGAACCTCAACTCCTCGGCTGGCTGACAAAAGCCCCCGCGGCCCGCCGGCTCGAGGACCTCATCCGCCGCCCCGTCCGCTGACGCCCGGCACGAACACGCAATAGAATAGGGAGCGGGAATTCATGCGCTCGCCTCTGTTGCTCCTGCCGATCGCCGCCGCTGCCCTCGCCGCACCGCCGGACTACGAAACCGCCGTCTTGCCGGTTCTGCGGACCAACTGCTTCGCCTGCCACTCCAACGCCCGTTCGCTCAGCGGCCTCGCCCTCGATTCCAGACAGGCCATTGAGCAAGGCGGCAGCCGCGGCGCCGCGCTCCCGCTCATCCTGAACGCCGTCAAGCACGCCGGCGACCTGAAGATGCCGCCGGGAAAAAAGCTAAAGCCCGAGCAGATCGACGTGCTCGATCAGTGGATCGCCGCGGGCGCGCCCATGCCCGACAAGTACGCCAAGGCCAAGCGCCGCAACGCCGATCACTGGGCCTTTCAGCCTGTCGCCCGCCCTCAGGAACCGGCGGTCAAGAACGCGGCCTGGAGCAAGAATCCCATCGACCGCTTCATCCTCGCGCGCCTCGAACAGGCCAGTATTACTCCGTCGCCCGAAGCCGACCGCCGCACTCTGTTGCGCCGCGTCGCGCTCGACCTCACCGGCTTGCCCCCCACTCCTCAAGAGCTCGATGCCTTTCTGAAGGACACCTCGGCGGACGCCTACGAAAAGCAGGTGGACCGCCTGCTCGCCTCGCCCCACTACGGCGAGCGTCAGGCCCGTTACTGGCTCGATCTGGCCCGCTACTCCGACACCGACGGCTACACTATCGACGCGCCCCGCGACATCTGGAAGTATCGAGACTGGGTGATCAACGCCTTCAATCGCGACCAGCCCTTCGATCAATTCACCATTGAGCAACTCGCGGGTGATCGCCTGCCCAACCCCACCACCGACCAACTCATCGCCACCGGCTTCCACCGCAATACTCCATCGAATTTCGAAGGCGGCATCGACTTCGAGCAATACCGCGTCGAAGCCGTCGCGGACCGCGTCCAGACCACCGGCGCCGTCTGGATGGGCCTGACGCTGGGCTGCGCCCGCTGTCACGATCACAAGTTCGATCCCGTCACGCAACGCGAGTTCTTCCAACTGTTCGCCTTCTTCAATCAGGCCGACGAAGTGGACAAGGAAGCCGACCGCAAGG
>CAZRKY010000329.1:0-2368 GCA_964600375.1 uncultured Caulobacteraceae bacterium
GTTCGCCCTTCTGGGCTATGAGCTGGTCGAGGGCGACGCGTCGGGGGCGAAGATCAGGGAAGTCCGGCGGGTGGACTACGCACCGAAGCCCGCCCCCCGCTGACGCGACCTTTGTTCCCGTTTCGTTTCGGGGCCGATCGCGCTACTAGTCAGCGGTGACTCCCTTCGACCCGTCCGGCGCCGAGCCGCCCTTCGACGCGCCTGTGAGCAACGGCGTGCTGCCGCCGGCCCTGGCCTGTCCGCCGGGGGCGGGCGCGGTTGCGGAGGCGGCGCGCGCGCGGAGCCTGCCGCGGTCGGAGGCGGTGCGGCTCTTCGAGACCGGACCGGTGATCGTGGCCCATGCATCGCTAACGGCGCGCCGGCTTGGCCTGGGGGCGCCGCCGCGGGCGGAGCACCTGTTCGATGCGTTGGAGCTGTTCGCCTTTGTCCGGCCGGCCAGGTTCTGCGCGCCGTCGGCGGTAGGGCTGGCCCTGGCGTTGGGGCTGAGCGAACCGAAGGGGGCGGAGGCGCAGGCGGCGGCCCTGCGCGAGGGGTGCCGCATCCTGCTGGACGAACTGGATGCCGGGCCGCTGCCCAACCGCGAGGAGGCGCTGCAGGTCGCCGAGACGCTGGAGCGGCAGAGCTGGGCCTGGGCCGGGCTGGTGCTGCGGGCGATCCGGTCCGCGCCGGTGCGCGAGCGGCGCTATCGCGGTTCGGGCATGGACGTCTGGACCCGTCTGGCGGAATGGGAGGACCAGGCGCCGTCGGGCGATCCCGGAACGCAGGAGGTCAGCGAGGCCTCGACGCGTGAGCGGCTGCTGACCCTGCTTAGTCGTGCTGGCCTGGACGAGGCGCGGCCGTCGCAGGCGGATTTCTCGGCCCAGGTCGCCTACGCCTTTTCGCCTCGTGACAAGGAGAACCGGCCGCGCGTGGTGCTGGCCGAAGCGGGCACGGGCGTCGGCAAGACGCTTGGTTATCTGGCGCCGGCATCCCTGTGGGCCGAACGCAACGGGCCGTCGGTGTGGATCTCGACCTACACCCGCGCCCTGCAGCGCCAGATCGACCGCGAAAGTGGCGCCATCTTCCCGGACCCCGCCGTGCGGGCGAAGAAGGCGGTCGTTCGCAAGGGGCGCGAGAACTACGTCTGCCTGCTGAATTTCCAGGACATGGTCCAGGCCTCGGCGCTGGGGAACGCGGACGCCATCGGCATGGCGCTGACCTCGCGCTGGGTGGCGGCGACGCGGGACGGGGACATGACCGGCGGCGATTTCCCCGGCTGGCTGCCGGGCCTGTTCGCGGTGGGCGGCCCGGCCCAGGCCTCGGCGTCGAACCTGGTGGACCGGCGCGGCGAGTGCGTCCACGCCGCCTGTCCGCACTACAAGACCTGCTTCATCGAGAAGGCCATCCGCGCCTCGCGCAAGGCCGACATCGTCATCGCCAACCACGCCCTGGTCCTGACCCAGGCGGCGTTCGATGGGGCGCGGTCGGCGCGCAACCTGAAGACAGACGTCGAGACCACGGTCCTGCGCCGCATCGTCTTCGACGAGGGCCACCACCTGTTCGACGCCGCCGACAGCGCGTTCTCGGCTTGCCTGTCGGGGCAGGAGGCCGCGGAGCTGCGCCGTTGGATCCGCGGGCCGGAGGGCAGGGGGCGTCGCGGCCGGGGGCTGGAGCAACGGCTGGGCGACATCGTCGCGGACTCCGAAGGCGGGCGCGAGGCGCTCACCGCCGCCATGAAGGCCGCCGCCGGGCTGCCGGGCGAGGGCTGGTCGGGCCGCATCGCGCCGCCGTCGGGCGAGGTCAATCCGATGGGCCCGGTCGAGACCCTGCTGGCCGCCGTGATGGAGCAACTGCGGGCGCGCAATTCCGGCGGCGGGGCTGAGCTGGGCATGGAGTGCCACGCCCATCCGGTGACCGATTCCGTAGCCGCCGCCGCGCCGGCCGCCGCCCGGGCGCTCGCCGCCGTCGAGGCGCCCTTGCTGGCGCTGGCGCGGGCGCTGGAGGATGTGCTGGATGACGAGGCTTCGGAGCTGGACACGGGCCAGCGCGCGCGCATCGAAGGCGCTTTGCGTGGGCTCGACAGAAGGGCCCACATGACCCTGCCGGCTTGGCGATCAATGCTGAAAGGGCTGGAGGGGCAGGCGGAGGACGCCGATCCCACCGAAGAGGACCCCGACTTCGTCGACTGGTTCTCGTCCGAAGCCATGTTCGGCCGCATCGTGGACGCGAGCCTCAGGCGCCACTGGATCGACCCCACCGTGCCGCTGGAAGCCGCCGTCATCGCCCCGGCCCACGGGGTGCTGGTTACGTCGGCGACCCTGACCGACCCGGTGTTCGATGACCCGTTCGAGCTGGCGCGGCTGCGGACAGGGTCCGCCCGCCTGGCCGA
>CAZRKY010000330.1:0-2320 GCA_964600375.1 uncultured Caulobacteraceae bacterium
CCCCGTCGCCGGCGTAGACCAGTCCGTCGAGCGTGCCGCCGATGCCGTTGTAGAGATCGTCGTCGTCACCCAAGGCAATATCACCCACGATGGTCCCGGCGTTGGTCACCAGATCAATGGCCCGGCCCAGCGAGAAGTCTCCGTGGATGGTCCCGGTGTTGATGATGGTCTCGAAGGAATAGAAGTCTGTCCCGAAGACCTTGAAGGCCCAGTCGCCCTCGATCAGGCCCGAGTTCCGGTAGCTGCCGATCTCGTTGAACATCTGGGACCCGTCCGAGATGTAGACCGCGACGCTGAGCTGGGTGGGAACGTTGCTGACGGCGCGCAGCGTGCCCGAATTTTCGAAGGTCGTGGTGCCGCCGATCCAGACCCCGACGGTGTATTCCGAACTGCCGCTAACCTCGAAGCTGCCGCTGTTGCGGAAAATGCCCGTGTCGCTGAAGTGCACGCCGATCGCCTGCAACAGGCCCTGCACGACAAAGAAGCCGCTGTTGTCGACCACGGGCGCGATCGTGTTGCTCGAGCCATTGAAATCGACTCCAGTGGCGTAGCCTTGGGTAGCGATGACGTTGAAGTGGCCGCGGTTGTAGAGATCGCCCATGCCGTTGAACGACCGGAAGCCTGTCATGCCCGCCTGGCCGACGGCCGTGGCGTTTACCGTGCCGGACGCCTCGTTGATAAACACGCCATGCCCATGGGACCCGCTGGCGTTGCTCGCCACCGCGCTGGCTCCGCCAGTGGTCGACACATTGATTGTCCCCAGGTTGGTCAGTGTAATCGCGGGGCTGGCGTCAGCAATCTCTATGGCGCTGCCGGTCTGGTTTGGAAGGTCGATGACCTCGTTGACCAGGATAGTTCGGTCCGCGTTGATCAGTAACGGCATGGCGCCCCCCGGCTCACAAGCAAAGGGCCCGCCGGCGATGCGACGAGCCCAGACTTCAACCTAGACGTTCGCCGTCAGGGCGCAAGCGACAAGAGGTAGCAGTTTAATGACGTGAGGCGCGCTGCGCCCCGTCGCTATCGCGCGAACTTCTGGAACTTGATCCGGTGGGGGATGAGGCTGTCGGCGCCGAGGCGGCGCTTCTTGTCCTCTTCGTAGGCTTCGAAGTTGCCCTCGAACCACTCCAGGTGGCTGTCGCCCTCGAAGGCCAGGATGTGGGTGGCCAGGCGGTCCAGGAACCAGCGGTCGTGGCTGATGACCACGGCGCAGCCGGGGAAGTCTTCCAGGGCGCCTTCCAGCGCCTGCAGGGTCTCAACGTCCAGGTCGTTGGTCGGCTCATCCAGCAGGATGACGTTGCCGCCGGCGGCCAGGGTCTTGGCCAGGTGCACGCGGTTGCGCTCGCCGCCCGAGAGCAGGCCGACCTTCTTCTGCTGGTCGGCGCCCTTGAAGTTGAACGAGCCGACGTAGGCGCGGGAGTTCACCTCGCGGCCGCCCACCTTCATGACATCCAGGCCGCCCGAGACCTCTTCCCAGACGGTCTTGGTCCCGTCCAGGGTGTCCCGGCTCTGGTCGACGAAGGCCAGCTTCACGGTCTCGCCGATCTTGATCTCGCCGGCGTCGGGCGTCTCCTGGCCGGTGATCAGCTTGAACAGGGTCGACTTGCCGGCGCCGTTGGGGCCGATGACGCCGACGATGCCGCCGGGCGGCAGCTTGAAGTCGACGTCCTTGAACAGGACCTTGTCGCCGTAGTCCTTCTCCAGGCCCTTCACCTCGATGACGTTCTGGCCCAGGCGCGGGCCGGGCGGAATCTGGATCTGGGCGAAGGTCTGCTTCTCGCGCTCGGCGCGGTTCTGCAATTCCTCGAAGGCGGCCAGGCGGGCCTTGGACTTGGTGCGGCGGGCAGAGGCGGACGACCGCACCCACTCCAGCTCGCGCTGCATGTAGCGGGCCTTGCCCTCGCTCTCGCGCTCCTCCTGGGCCACCCGCTTGGCCTTCTGCTCCAGCCAGGCCGAGTAGTTGCCCTCGTAGGGGATGCCCTTGCCGCGATCGAGTTCCAGCGTCCACTTGGTGACCTGGTCCAGGAAGTAGCGATCGTGGGTGACCAGGATCACGCAGCCGGGGAAGGCCTCCAGGTGGTGCTGCAGCCAGGCGACGCTCTCGGCGTCGAGGTGGTTGGTGGGCTCGTCCAGCAGCAGCATGTCGGGCTTGGACAGAAGCAGGCGCGCCAGGGCCACCCGGCGGCGTTCACCGCCCGACAGCTTGGAGACGTCGGCATCATTGGGCGGACAGCGCAGGGCGTCCATGGCCATTTCGATGCGCGAGTCGATGTCCCACAGGTCGCCGGCGTCCAGCTTCTCCTGGAGCGCGGTCATCTCTTCC
>CAZRKY010000331.1:0-2297 GCA_964600375.1 uncultured Caulobacteraceae bacterium
CCCACTACAAGGACCTCGAGAAGGGCAAGTGGGTGAAGGTGTCGCGCTGGGCCGATCCGGAAGAGGCGTGCGATCTGATCCGGCAATCCATCGCCAATTTCGTCAAGGACTGAGCCTTGCTGCCGCGCGAGTCCGTCAAGGCGCTCTCGGGCTTCGTGCGCGCGGCGGCGCGGGCGGATCGTGCCGACGTGACGATCGAACGCGCGCTGCCGGGCGACGCCGGGCGCACGCACTGCCTGATCGCCGCGGACATCGTCGGTGGCCCGATGGCGGGACGCCGGACCCTGGTGCTGCGCGGCGATGCGGACCAACGCGAACTCACCAGCGCCGGCGAGTTCGCCATCCGCCAGGTCGCCTTCGACGAGGGGGTCAAGGACGCCTTCGATTTCCCCGGCTTTGTCCCCGCCTACATCCGCCCGCTGTTCTGCCGCGGGGTCGGTCCGTTCCGCTGGGCAACCCTGTCGGGCGACCCGGAGGACATCTTCAAGACCGATGCGGCGATGAAGAAACTCTTCCCTGAAAACAAGCACCTGCACCAATGGCTTGACATGGCGAAGGAGCGGATCGCCTTCCAGGGTCTGCCGGCGCGGATCTGCTGGATCGGCCTGGGCGACCGCCACCGGGCGGGGCTGATGTTCAACGAGATGATCGCCTCGGGCGAGATCAAGGGGCCCATCGTCATCGGCCGCGACCACCTGGACTCAGGCTCGGTCGCCAGCCCCAACCGCGAGACCGAGAGCATGAGGGACGGCTCCGACGCCGTGTCGGACTGGCCGTTGCTCAATGCGCTGCTCAACACCGCCTCGGGCGCCACTTGGGTTTCATTGCACCACGGCGGCGGGGTGGGCATGGGCTATTCCCAGCACTCTGGCATGGTCATCGTCGCCGACGGCACGCCCGAAGCCGCCAGGCGGCTGGAGCGGGTGCTGTGGAACGACCCGGCGACCGGCGTCATGCGCCACGCCGACGCCGGCTACGAGATCGCCCAGGACTGGGCCCGCGAGCAGGGCCTGAACCTGCCGTCGATGGAGCGCTGAGGTGAAGCCAGGCCATACCCGCTTCCAGGTCGGCGCCGAGCCCCTGCCCCTGTCGCTGCTGCGCGCCTGCTGGGAGAGCCCGGTCCAGATCGAACTGACCGCTGGCGCCCGTGCGGCCATCGAGGCCAGCGAACAGGCGGTGCGAGACATCATCGAGGCCGGGGCGACCGTCTACGGCATCAACACGGGGTTCGGCCTCCTGGCCAACACCTCCATCGCCAGGGCCGACCTGGCGACCCTGCAGCGCAATCTGGTGCTCTCCCACGCCTGCGGGGTCGGGCCGCTGCTGCCCGATGAGGTTGTGCGGCTGATCATGGTGCTGAAGGTCTCGTCGCTCTCGCGGGGCGCGTCGGGCGTCAACAGCGACACTATCGACGCCCTCATCGCGCTTCTGAAAGCCGAGATTTATCCATGCATTCCGGGCAAGGGCTCGGTCGGCGCTTCCGGTGATCTCGCCCCCCTGGCCCACCTCGCCGCCGCCCTGATCGGGGTGGGCGAGTGCCGCGTGGGCGGACAGGTGGTCAGCGCCGAGGCCGGCCTGGCCAAGGCCGGGATCAAGCCCCTCACGCTGGGGCCCAAGGAAGGCCTGGCGCTGCTCAACGGCACCCAGGCCTCGACGGCCATGGCGCTGGCGGGCCTGTTCCTGACCGAGAACGTGTTCGCCGCAGCGATAGCGGCGGGCGTGCTGTCGACCGACGCGGTGCTGGGGTCGGACACGCCCTTCGATCCGCGTATCCACGCCCTGCGCGGCCAGCCGGGACAGGTGGACGTGGCCGCCACACTGCTGGCCCTGCATGCCGGCAGCGCCATCCACGCGTCGCACCAGGGACCTACGTGCACCAAGGTGCAGGACCCCTACTCGTTCCGCTGCCAGCCCCAGGTGATGGGCGCGGTGCTGGACGTGATCCGCAATGCCGCGCGCACGCTGGAGATCGAGGCCTCGGGCGTGACCGATAATCCGCTGGTGTTCTCTGACACGGGCGAGGTCCTGTCCGGTGGTAACTTCCACGCCGAACCTGTTGCTTTCGCTGCCGATATGCTCGCCATGGCGATCTGCGAGATCGGCAATATCTCCGAGCGCCGCACCGCCATTCTGGTCGACCCCAAGATGAGCGGCCTGCCGGCCTTCCTGGTGAAGGAGAGCGGGCTGAACTCCGGTTTCATGATCGCCCAGGTGACGTCGGCCGCCCTGGTGGCCGAGAACCGGATGCTGTCGCACCCGGCCGTGGTCGATACCGTGCCCACCAGCGCCAACCAGGA
>CAZRKY010000332.1:0-2289 GCA_964600375.1 uncultured Caulobacteraceae bacterium
ATCGAGGCAGGTATCGAGACCCACGAAATCGGCCAGCTCAAGCGGGCCCATCGGATGATTGGCGCCGAGCCGCATGGCTTTGTCGATTGCTTCGACTGAGCCCACGCCCTCGTACAAGGTGTAGATCGCTTCGTTGATCATCGGCACCAGCACGCGGTTGACGATGAAGGCGGGGTAGTCCTCGGCATTGGCGGTGGTCTTGCCCAGCGACTGGGTGAAAGCCACGGCGGTCTCGTAGGTGTCCTTCTCGGTGGCGATGCCGCGGATGATCTCGACCAGCTTCATCAGCGGGGCCGGGTTCATGAAATGCAACCCGATGAACTTGCCGGGCCGGTCGGTCGCCGCCGCCAGTCGGGTGATCGAGATGGACGAGGTGTTCGAGGCGAGCAGGGCGTCGGGACGAAGGTGCGGGATGATGGCGGCGAAGATCTCCTTCTTGACCGCCTCGTTCTCGGTCGCCGCCTCGATGACCAGATCTACATCCTTGAGGGCCTGGGGGTCGGAGATCGGCTTGATGCGCTTGATCGCCGCGTCCATCGCCTTTTGGTCGATGACGCCCTTGGCGACCTGTCGGCCCATGTTGGTGGCGATGAGGTCGAGCGCCTTCTCCAGCCGCTCGCCCGCGACGTCGTTGAGCAGAACATCGTAGCCGCCCAGCGCGCAAACGTGAGCGATGCCTGACCCCATCTGGCCTGCGCCGATTACGCCGACCGTCTTGATTTTCGTCATTACGCCCTGATCCCCGGCGCCGCCTCCGCGAAGGCCGCGCACTGAATTCGAACGGACCTTCTAGCACGGGAGGGGAGGGGACCGGAAAGCGGTTGATTCCACCGCGAGGGCCTTATTGCGCACTGCGGCATTTCTGCTATTTCTGTCGTGACAGAAATGAGAGAAGCGATTCCCGTGCGTCTCACCCCCGTCATGCGCAAATACGTCCTGCACTGGGGCGAGATGGGCCAGCGCTGGGGCGTGAACCGCTCGGTGGCCCAGATCCACGCCCTGCTGTGGCTCTCCGACGAGCCCATGCCCGCCGAAGAGATCGCCGAGACCCTGTCGATCGCCCGCTCCAATGTCTCCAACAGCATCAGGGAGCTGCAGGGCTGGAACCTGGTGAAGCTGGTCCACATCGAGGGCGACCGGCGCGACCGCTTTGAGGCCCGCCATGACCCCTGGGACATGCTCCTGACCATCGTCGAGGGGCGCAAGCGCCGCGAGATCGACCCGACGCTGGAAATGCTGCGCGCCTGCGCCGACGAGGCCGAACAGGACCCCGACACGCCCGCGTCCGTGAAGGCGCGCCTGCGCGGCATGCAGATGTTCATGGAGCAGGTGAACGGCTGGTACGAACAAATGCGGCAGGTGCCCAGGCCCACGCTGCAGAAGCTGGTCAGCCTGGGGGCCAAGGTCTCGACCTTCCTGGGCGGCGACCGGCGGTAGGGGGCGGGGATGACGGATCTCGTGGCGACGGGCGGCATGGTCGAACTGGGCCGCGGGCAGCCGTCGGCGAGGCGGCATCCGGACTTTCGCGGGCTGGTGGGCGAGGCGGGCTGGGCGGCGCTGCCGCTGGCCGTGCGCGCCCGCTTCATCGACCAGCCGGCGCGCACCTACGAAGGCGAGATGAGCGTGCGGGCTTCGGTCGCGGGCTTTCTGTTCGCCCACCTCTGCCGCCTGATCGGCACGCCCTTGGCGCCCTGGCGCGGCGAAGGCGTGGCGGTGGCGGTGCACGTCTGGAACCGGCCCGACGGCGCCCTGGTCTGGGACCGCCTCTACCGTTTCGAAGGCCGCCAGCCGGTGAAGGTCAGCTCCTGCAAGAAGGCCGACCATCGGGGCCTGGTCGAGGTGGTGCGCGGCGGCCTGGGCATGGCGCTGGACGTCTCCGTCGAGGACGGCGCCCTGCATTTCCGCAGCCGGGGCTACTTCTGGGAGATCCTGGGCATGCGCGTACCCTTGCCCGAGCTCCTGACGCCCGGGTCCGCGCATGTGATTCACCGCGACGAGGGCAAGGGGCGCTTCACCTTCGGCCTCAGTTTCAACCATCCCTGGCTGGGAGAAACCTTCTGGCAGGAGGGGGTGTTCAGCGATCCGGACTGATCCGGATGTGAAAAGGGCCGCCTGGCGGCGGCCCTTCTGAAGCTACTTCCCGATGGCCGTCAGGGCGGCCATCAGTTCCGGCACGGCGGTCTTGTAGTCGGTGACCCATCCGTAGTCCGCGACCTGGAAGATCGGCGCGTCGGCGTCCTTGTTGATGGCGACGATCACCTTGGAGTCCTTCATGCCGGCGAGGTGCTG
>CAZRKY010000333.1:0-2267 GCA_964600375.1 uncultured Caulobacteraceae bacterium
GCCTGCATCCCCACTACGCCGCCACCACCCAGACCATCGCCCACGCCGAGGGGATGCACATCGTCCGCCAGGCCGCCGCCATCGACGCCGAGGCCGCGGTCATCGACGCCATCGACGCCGACACCGCCTGCGTCGTGGTCCAGACCCCCAACGTCTTCGGCGTCGTCACCGACGTGACCCGGATCGCCGAGGCGGCCCACGCCAAGGGCGCCCTGCTCATCGTCGTCACCACCGAGGCGGTGTCCTTCGGTCTGCTGAAGTCGCCCGGCGAGATGGGCGCCGACATCGCCGTGGCCGAGGGCCAGTCGATCGGCAACGCCCTGAACTACGGCGGACCCTACGTCGGCCTCTTCGCCGCCCGCGAGAAGCTGACCCGCCAGATGCCCGGCCGCCTGTGCGGCGAGACGGTGGACGCGGAAGGTCGCCGCGGCTTCGTGCTGACGCTGTCGACGCGCGAACAGCACATTCGTCGTGACAAGGCGACGTCGAACATCTGCACCAATTCAGGGCTTTGCGCGCTCGCCTTCAACATCCACATGTCGCTGCTGGGCGAGGTCGGCCTGCGCCGCGTGGCCGCCATCAACCACGCCCAGGCTCGCAAGACCCGCGACGCGCTCGCCGCCATTCCCGGCGTCGAAATCCTGACCCCGCGCTTCTTCAATGAGTTCGCCTTACGCCTGCCGCGCAGCGCCGACGAGGTCGTCCAGGTCCTGGCCGACAACGGCATCATCGCCGGCGTGCCCTATTCGCGGCTCGATCCGGAGGCCGGCATGGACGACATCCTGCTGGTCGCCGCCACCGAGATCGTCACCGACGGCGACATCAAGTTCCTGGCCATGGGCCTGAGAAAGGTCCTGGGCCAATGAGCAGCACCATGAACACCGTCGGCCGCCCGTCGGCCCCCCAGGACGTCGATCCCATCCACGGCTTCACCAGCCTGACCGGAGGGCGCGGCCTGCTGCAGGACGAGGCGCTCATCTTCGAGATGGAGGGCTGGGACAAGACCGGGGTCGATTTCCCCGACGCCGACCTCGACGCTTCGGACCTTGGCGACCTGGTGCGCACCGCGCCGATCGGCCTGCCGGGCCTCTCCGAGCCCGAAACCATGCGCCACTACGTGCGCCTGAGCCAGAAGAACCACGCCATCGACCTGGCGCTCTATCCGCTGGGCTCGTGCACCATGAAGCACAACCCGCGCCTGAACGAGAAGATGGCGCGCCTGCCGGGCTTCTCGGACATCCACCCGCTGCAGCCGATTTCGACGGTGCAGGGGGCGCTGGAGCTGATGGACCGCCTGGCCCACTGGCTTAAGACGCTGACCGGCATGCCCGCCGTCGCCCTGACGCCCAAGGCCGGCGCCCACGGCGAGTTGTGCGGCCTGCTGGCCATCCACGCCGCCCATGACGCCCGGGGCGACAGCGCGCGCCGCGTGGTGCTGGTCCCGACCTCGGCCCACGGCACCAATCCGGCGACCGCCGCCTTCGTCGGCTACACCATCCGCGAAGTCGCCCAGACCGCCGACGGCCGCGTGGACCTCGCCGACCTGGAATCCAAGCTGGGTCCCGACGTGGCGGCCATCATGGTCACCAACCCCAACACCTGCGGACTGTTCGAGCGCGACATCGTCGAAATCGCGCGCCTGACCCACGCGGCGGGCGCCTACTTCTACTGCGACGGCGCCAACTTCAACGCCATCGTCGGCCGGGTGCGCCCGGGCGACCTGGGCGTCGACGCCATGCACATCAACCTGCACAAGACCTTCTCCACGCCCCACGGCGGCGGCGGTCCGGGCGCGGGTCCGGTGGTGCTGTCCGAGGCGCTGGCCCCGTTCGCGCCGACGCCCTGGCTGGTGTCGGGCGACGACGGCTTCGACCTGGTCGAGTTCGAGGAGGGCGTCGCCGCCCAGTCCTTCGGCCGCATGAACGCCTTCCACGGCCAGATGGGCATGTACGTCCGCGCCTTGACCTACATGATGAGCCATGGCGCCGACGGCCTGCGCCAGGTCGCCGAGGACGCGGTGCTGAACGCCAACTACATCAAGGCGCGGCTGTCCGACGTGATGAGCCCGGCCTTCCCCGACGGCCCCTGCATGCACGAGGCCCTGTTCGATGACCGCTGGCTGGAAGGCACGGGCGTGACCACCCTCGACTTCGCCAAGGCGATGATCGACGAGGGCTACCACCCGATGACCATGTATTTCCCGCTGGTGGTCCACGGCGCGCTGCTGATGGAGCCGACCGAGACCGAGAGCAAGGACGGCCTCGACC
>CAZRKY010000334.1:0-2259 GCA_964600375.1 uncultured Caulobacteraceae bacterium
CCAACGGAGGGGGATCACCGAACCTGGTGGGTGTCCTGGGCGTAGATGTAGCGCGGGGCGGGCGGCGGCGCGGGCGGCGCGGGGGGCGCGGGCGGCGCCACCAGCAACCGGGCCGGGCACTCCCGCGGCTTCAGCCCCGAAGGCAGTTTTGTCGAGCTGTCCGAACAGGCCAGGCTGACCTGCGCCTGGGTCAGGTGGCGGGCGGTCGACAGGTCGGCGCCGCGCAGGTCGGCTCCGCGCAGCACCGCGCCCTGGAAGTCCGCGCCGCGGAACGACGCGCCCTTGGCCCTGGCCGTGTCCAGCCGCGTATCGCGGAAGTTGGCGTTGTCGAACATGCCGGAGACCAGCACGCCGCGCTGCATCCGCGCCCTGGAAAAGTTGGCGCGCGGCGCCACGGCGCGGCTGAAGTTGGCGCCCACCAGCTCGGCCTCGGAGAAGATCGCCCGGGTCAGGGTCGCGCCGACGAAATTGGTCATCGGCAGGATGGCGCCGGTGAGGTTGGCGGCCGTCAGGTTGGCCTTGGTGAAGATGGAAGCGGGCGCCTCCACGCCGTCGAGGCGGGCGCTGACGAACAGGGCGCCGGCGAACACCGACCCCACCATTTCGGCGCCGCGCAGGTCGGCGCGGGTGAAGTCGCTGCGCGAAAAGTTGGACGCCATCAGTTCGGCGCCGCGCAGGTCGGCCCCGATCAGGGTCGCGCCCTCGAAATGGGCGGAGGTGAAGGAGGCGCCGATCAGCTTGCGGCCGGACAGCTCGCAGCGCGCGCAGTGGCCGCCGAAGTTGACCGTGCGCGCCACGTCGCGTTCGCCCATGCCGGCCTGGGCCGCGCCGGCCGACAGGAAAAGGGCGAGCGCCGCGCCGGCGCTGAAGCCGAGTTTCGCGAGGGGGAGGGTCCGCGTCATGCTTCCGAAATGGCCCCTGTGGCCCCTGGGCGCCACTTAAATCGCGGTAATGGTGGGGTTTAGCGGCAGGCCGGGATGGTCAGGCCGGCCGGCAGACGGGTCGACGCATCGCCGCAGGCCTGGTTCAGCCGCGCCTGGGTGAGGCCGCGCGCGCGGTCCATCTCGGCGCCCGAGAAATTGGCCCCGGTGAGGGTCGCGCCCGAGAAGTTGGCGCCCTCCAGATAGGTCCCGACAAAGGTGGCGTTGGTCAGGTTGGCGCCGGCGAAATTGGCGCTGGAGAAGACCGCCCCGTAGGCGTTCACGTCGCGCAGGTCGGCCCCCGAGAACACCGAGCGATTGAACACCCCCAGGCTCAGGTCCGCCTGGCGCAGCCGCGCCCGCGAGAAGTTGCGCCCCTTCAGCTCCTTGCCCGACAGGTCAGCCTGGAACAGGTTGCACCCCGCACAACTGGCCCCCCGCTGGGCGGAGGCGATCTGCGAGGCGTTCTGGGCCGCCGCCGGAAGGGCGATGAGAGCCAGGGCGGAGGCGATCAGGAGGGTGCGTTTCATGCTCGGCCAGCCTGTGAAATCAGGCCCCGCGCCCTGCAGGATTTGGGCCAGCGCCCTCTTTCTCCGGCGGAGAAAGAAGGCTCCGCGCACCGGAGCGCGGAGCGCGCAGGTCCTGGCGCGGAAGATTGAGGCGGAAGCTCTACGGTGGATGGGTGTCCGCGGTCGGCCTTCCGGCGTCGCGTTGCCCTCTCAACCTCCCGCGCGAGAACCTCCGCGAGCGAGCTCGCTCCGGTGCGCGGGGCCCTCCTTCTCCTCCGAAGAAGGAGGATGGCTACCCCGTCATCTCCGGCGCCGCGCCACACCGTTCGCACATGAACCCCGCGCCCTTGCGGGTCAGGCTGAGTTCGCCGCAGGCCGGGCAGATTTCGGTCTGGCCGGCGTCGGCGCGCTCCTCGCGGGATTTGCGGGTTCCGAAGGGGACGACGACCAGGTTGTCGGGCGCCGTGCCGCGGGCGAAGCCCTTGGAGATGAACTTCGAGGCGGGCAGGGCTTCGGGCTCTTCGTCGGCCTCCTCGCCCTCGGCGTGGCCGCGGCCCAGGCCGTCGGCGTGCAGCGCGTCGGGGTCGGCGTTGGCGAGGTCGTCGCGGTCGAGGTAGCTGACCGCCAGCTCGCGGAAGATATAGTCCAGGATCGAGGTCGCGGACTTGATCGAGTCGTTGCCGGTGACGCGGCCGGCGGGCTCGAAGCGGGTGAAGACGAAGGCGTCGACGAACTCCTCCAGCGGCACCCCGTACTGCAGCCCGATCGAGATCGAGATGGCGAAGTTGTTCATCAGGCTGCGGAAGGCGGCGCCCTCCTTGTGCATGTCG
>CAZRKY010000335.1:0-1334 GCA_964600375.1 uncultured Caulobacteraceae bacterium
CGCGCAAGTCGGTCCGCAAGCTGGAGAGCGAGAAGCTCGCCTCGGTGACCATCGACGACGAGCTGCTGGCCAAGTTCGCCGGCGTGCGCCGCTTCAGCCACGGCGAGAAGGACGAGGCCGACCAGATCGGCATCGTCACCGGCCTGGCCTGGACCGAGTTCGGCGGCGAAATCCTGACCATCGAAGCCGTGCGGATGCCGGGCAAGGGACGCATGTCCATCACCGGCAACCTCAAGGACGTGATGAAGGAGTCGATCTCGGCGGCCGCTTCCTACGTTCGGGCGCGGGCGACCAGCCTCGGCATCAAGCCGCCGCTGTTCGAGAAGGTCGACGTCCACGTGCACGTGCCGGAAGGCGCGACGCCCAAGGACGGTCCCTCGGCGGGCGTGGCCATGGTCACGGCCATCACCTCGGTGCTGACCGGCATCCCGATCCGCAATGACCTGGCCATGACCGGCGAGATCACCTTGCGCGGCCGCGTGCTCGCCATCGGCGGGCTCAAGGAGAAGCTGCTGGCGGCCCTGCGTTCGGGCATCAAGACGGTGCTGATCCCGGCGGAAAACGTGAAGGACCTCGCCGACATCCCCGACAACGTGAAATCGGGCCTCGAGATCATCCCGGTTTCCACCGCCGACGAGGTGCTCAAGAACGCTCTGGCGGGTCCCGTGGTCCCAATCGAGTGGAACGAGGAGGCTGACCCGCTTCCCCTTTCCACGCCAACGGAAGACGGCGACGCAGCCATCGCTCACTGAAAAATCGGCCAAAACGGGGGATAACCCCTGAAAAAAGGCGGTCCGGGAGCCCCCCGGGCCGCCTTTCCCTTTTGACTCTTGGGATTTCGCGGTCCGATACTCCCTCGTCTCGCGGCAGCGAATCGATGCTGCCGCTAAGGATTGAAATAGGCTGCTGGGAGAGAGCCATGACGAAAGCCGAATTGGTAGCCGCGGTTGCGGACGAAGCGGGACTGAGCCGCGAAGCTGCGAAGAAGGCTATCGACGCCTTCACGGGCAGCGTTGTCGCCGCCCTCAAGAAGGGCCAGGACGTGCGCCTGGTCGGTTTCGGGACCTTCCTGCCCGTGTCGCGCGCCGCCGGTATGGCCCGCAACCCGCGCACGGGTCAGTCGGTGCCGCGTCCGGCCTCGAAGACCGCCCGCTTCCGCGTTGGCGAAGGCCTGAAGAACGCGCTGAACGGCAAGTAAGCCCGACAGCGACATTCTATCGGAAGGGCGCGGGGCCGATGGTCCCGCGCCCTTTCTGATTCTGGCTTTCGGAATTACGCGGGCCGTGCTTGAAGGCGCCCGGACACGTGGGCGGATAGCTCAGCGGTAGAGCGTC
>CAZRKY010000335.1:1344-2243 GCA_964600375.1 uncultured Caulobacteraceae bacterium
GCCGACATCAACGCCTGGATCGCCAAGCGCGTGTAACGCAACTGCCCGCTCGCCATTGCGCGCGCAACCGCTTATGAGACGCCGCGCGGGCGATTAGCTCAGCGGTAGAGCGTCTCGTTTACACCGAGAGGGTCGGGGGTTCGATCCCCTCTCCGCCCACCAATCCGCTTTGCCCCGAGAGCTGAGCAGGGCCAGCCGCGAGCCTCGGATTCGACAGGAAGCACCGTTCGCCGCGACAGGCCAAAGGCAGCGCAGCGGGATTTTTACGCAAGCTCCGTCACTTAGCCCCGGCCAACGTCAAGGTAATCGCAACACTCCCCTGCCAGTATCCCTCGTTCGCTGGGCGGGGGCTAAATGCGCATTTCGCTGCTGATAGCGGTTGCGGCCACACTTTTCGTGACTGCGCCGACGACGGAGGCCGCGCCCATCTCGGGTGCGAACGCCACGCCCTTGCAGTTGGCCGACGCCGTGGAGCGCCGCGCCGCGCGGACCGATTTCAAGGCCCTTGAGCGCTTTGGCCAGCAGGCCCTCGGGATGCAGGGCCGCGAGCGCCTCAACCGCCTCTACCACGTCGCCTGGATTTACCTGAACCAGGCGGAATTCGCGGCCTTTGATCGCTGGAACGCGGCCCTCGCCCGCGAGGCTGCCCGCGATCACGACGCGCGCTATGCCGCGATCGCGCGCCTGAACGAGATGGAGGGCCGTCTCGACCGCGGCCAGACCACCGCCCTTGACGACATGCGCCGCGCCGCGGCAGCGGAGACGGACTGGTTCGCCAAGGTCCACGCCGACCGGCTGATCGCCCGCGCCATTATCGACGAGGGGCGAATCGGCGAGGCCCTGAAGCTGCTGGCCGACGCCGACTCCCTGATTCCGGCCAACGACCCCTACGCCAACGC
>CAZRKY010000336.1:0-2241 GCA_964600375.1 uncultured Caulobacteraceae bacterium
GGCCGCCACGCCGCCGGCCCCGGCCCCCTTCGCCGCCGCCCCGGTCACGAGCACGCCGCCCGCGACCTGAGCCCGACGGCCTGAGGCTTTCCGTCCAGACGCCGTCGCCTGATGACGGCGGGCGCCGCGCGGCTCAAGAAATTCACACACGCGATAGTGAGTATTGACCAGCGCCGCTGAAGCCATGCATGTTGGCTTCGGACCGAACAAGAAACCTCGATAAATCAGGGAGGGTCCGCCGATGGTCGACGCCACGACGACTCTGCCTGCCGCCCGTCCCGTACCCGGAGCCTGGCTCGCGCTCGGCATGCTCTGGTTCGTCTATGTCCTGAACTTCCTGGACCGCCAGCTGCTGGCGATCCTCGCCAAGCCGATCCAGGATTCGCTGGGGGTCACCGACAGCCAGCTGGGCCTGATCGGCGGCTTCTACTTCGCCTGCTTCTACTGCTTCATCGCCATTCCGGTCGGCTGGCTGGCCGACAAGACCAACCGGGTCTGGATCCTGTCACTGGCCTGCGGCATCTGGAGCGCGGCGACCGTCGCCTGCGGCCTGTCGGCGAACTACGGCCAGCTGGTCATCGCCCGCATGACGGTCGGCTTCGGCGAAGCGGGCGGGGTGCCGCCGTCCTACGCCATCATCTCCGACTACTTCCCTTCGGGTAAGCGCGGGACGGCGTTGGGCCTCTACAACCTCGGCCCGCCGGTGGGCGCGGCCCTTGGCATCGCCTTCGGCGCGGCGATCGCGGCGGCGTTCAACTGGCGCTACGCCTTCATCGCGCTTGGCTCCATCGGCATCCTAACCGCCCTGGTGCTGCTGGTCCTGGTGCGCGAGCCCAAGCGCGGCGGTCTGGACCTGCCGAAGGCGGACACGGCCGCGCCGGCGCCGCCAAAGGCCGGCTTCGTCTCCACATTCAAGATGTTCTTCACGCGCCCATCCCTGGTGCTGATGGCGCTGGGCGGCGGCGCAACCCAGTTCATTACCTACGGGCTCGGCAACTTCACCACCCTGTTCCTGATGCGCGAAAAGGGCATGACCCTGCAGGAAGTCGCGGTCTGGTACGCCCTGGCGGTCGGCGTCGGCATGAGCGCCGGCATCTTCCTGGCCGGATGGCTGGTCGACCGTCTGAGCAAGCGCTGGAAGCAGGCCTACGCCCTGCTGCCGGCCATCTCGCTGATCTTCGCCGTGCCGTTCTATGTCGCCTTCGTCTGGGCGCCGGATTGGCGGCTGGCGCTGCCCTTCCTGCTGGGCCCGACCATGCTGAACTACTTCTACCTGACGTCCTCGGTCGCCCTGGTCCAGGAGGAGGTCAGGCCCGACCAACGGGTGATGTCGGGCGCGCTGCTGCTGCTGGTGATGAACTTCATCGGCCTGGGACTTGGCCCCACCTACGTCGGCTGGGCCAGTGACTGGTTCCGCGCCACTCACCCGGACAATTCGCTGCAGATGGCGCTCTACACCCTGATCCCGTTCTACTTCGTGGCCATTTTCCTGTTCTTCTGGCTGGCCAGGGTGCTGAAGCGCGAACACCGGAGCGCCGCCGCATGATCAAGTTGCTTCGCCGCGCGGCGGTGGCCGCCTGCCTGATCTTAGCCCTGCCGTCTTTCGCTGCTGCGCCCGCGGCCGAACAGCGTGGACCGATCGTGGCGGCGCCGGCGGGCGCCTACATGGGCGCGGCCGAGGGCGACATCCGGGTGTTCAAGGGCATTCCCTACGCCGCGCCGCCCGTCGGGCCGCTGCGCTGGAAACCGCCGCAGCCGTTGGCGCCGGCGCGCACGGGCCTGAAGGTCACCGAGTACGGTCCGCCCTGTGTGCAGCCGGTCTCGCCGGTGAAGGGCATCTATTCGCAGGACCTGGGGGCGCAGAGCGAGGACTGCCTCAGCCTGAATATCTGGACGCCGAAGGACGCCCGGGGCGCGCCTGTCCTGGTCTGGATCCACGGCGGCTCCCTGTGGGCCGGCTCCAGCCGCGAGGCGCTCTATGACGGCGCGCGCATGGCCGAGCGCGGGATTATCGTGGTGTCGATCAACTATCGCGTCGGCGTTCTGGGATACCTTGCGCACCCGGAGCTGAGCGCGGAGTCCGCCGACGGCATTTCCGGAAACTATGGTCTGCAGGATCAGATCGCGGCGCTGAAGTGGGTCCAGGCCAACATCGCATCGTTCGGCGGTGATCCGGCCAACGTGACCATCGCGGGCGAATCCGCCGGCGGCTTGAGCGTCGTCTACCTCGTGGCCGCGCTC
>CAZRKY010000337.1:0-2172 GCA_964600375.1 uncultured Caulobacteraceae bacterium
CGCTCACGCGGCAAAGGTGCGCGTCCCATGACCCAAGACACGCCGCTGACCGGCATCCTCCCCTGCCAGGAACTTGAAGCCCTGATCGCCGCCGGCGCCATCACCTCGGCGACGCCGTGGGCGCCCGACCAGGTGCAGCCCGCCAGCCTCGACTTGCGGCTGGGGGAAAGCTGCTGGCGCGTGCGCGCCTCCTTCCTGCCCGGCAAGCGCAAGGTCATGGATCGCCTGCCTGACGTGGCCATGCACAGGCTCGACCTGACAGACGGCCAGGTGCTGGAGAAGGGCTGCGTCTACATCGCCGAGCTCCAGGAGCGGTTGAAGCTGCCCAGGGGCGTCAGCGCGCGCGGCAATCCCAAGAGCTCGACCGGCCGGGTCGACGTCTTCGTGCGCCTGCTCACCGATCACGGCGCCTCCTTCGAGGACGTGGCCGACGGCTATGATGGTCCGCTCTACATGGAGATCGCGCCCCAGACCTTCTCGGTGCTGGTGCGGCCGGGCACGCGGCTGAACCAGCTGCGGCTGAAGGCCGGCGATCCGCCCAAGCTGTCGACCGCCGACGTCACGGTGGACCTGACCGGCGATCTCGCCGGGTTTCGGGCGCGGCGGCACGCGCCGGTCGTCGATCTCGACCATGTCGACGGCCACGACCCGCGCGACTTCTGGCAGCCGATGGAACAGCACAAGGGCGAGCTGCTGCTCGATCCCGGCGAGTTCTACATCCTGGCGTCCAAGGGCGACGTCGAGATCCCGGTCGACCAGGCCGCCGAGATGCTGCCCATCGACCCGTCGGTCGGCGAATTCCGCGTCCACTACGCGGGCTTCTTCGACCCCGGCTTCGGCACCGAGGAGGCCGGCTCGCGCGGCTCCAAGGGCGTGCTCGAGGTCCGCGGCCACGAAACGCCCTTCCTGTTGGAGGACGGCCAGATCGTCGCGCGCCTGGTGTTCGAGCCCCTGACCGCCCGCCCCTCGCGCCTCTACGGCCAGGACGGCAGCCATTACCAGCGCCAGGGCCTCAAGCTGAGCAAGCACTTCAGGGCCTGGTAAGCCGGATCGGCCTTACCCCCTTGTGGGGTAAGAGGGCCCCATGCACCGGAGCGCCGGCAGGCGCGCAGGTTCTCGCATGGGAGATCGGGGGTCTCTCCCTCACGCAACCTCTGCCGCTACTCCCGTTCAGCGCCCATCGGCCATCGGCCATCGGCCATCGGCCATCGTCGCAAGACCCCCGATCTCCCGCGCAAGAAACTCCGCTTCGCTCCGATGCGCGGGGCCCTCTTACCCCTCAAGGGGGTAAGCGACCCTTCCTTTTAGACAGGCATCCCAAACTTTTTGTATGGTAGGCTTGACACATCAATACTCTCCAACGTAAAGGTCACTTGTCACAACGACAAGGACGCCTTCCATGAATTCCGCTTCCACCGCCGGCCGCCGCTACATGGGCCGCTTCATTCCCAGCATGATCGGCTACGTCGCCGCCATCATGGCCGCCGTCTACCTGATCGACCGCCATATGGTCTCGGGCTGGACGCTCTACGCCGCCGCCCTCGCCCCGGCGCTGTTCATCCTGGGCGTGATCTGGGCCATGGGCATGTACCTGGTCGAGGAGACCGACGAGTACATCCGCATGCGCCTGGTGCGCGCCATGATGGTAGCCACCGGGATCACGCTCGCCATCGCCTCGGTGTGGGGATTCCTCGAAGCCTTTGCAGACGTCGCCCACGTCCCGGCCTACTACGGCTTCGTCATCTGGTGCGGCTCGATGGGCCTGGCCCAGCTGTGGTTCAAGGTCACCGACCGATGAAGAACCGCCTCAAGGTCCTGCGCGCCGAGCGCGACTGGAGTCAGGCGGACCTCGCCGACCGGCTGGGCGTGTCGCGTCAGAGCGTCAACGCCATCGAGACCGGCAAGTACGACCCGTCCCTGCCGCTGGCCTTCAAGATCGCCAAGGTCTTCGAGCTCAACATCGAAGCCATTTTCGAAGACGCCTGAAAGGACGCCGCCATGCGACTGAATTTCATCGAACGCTTCGCCTTCAGCGCCGCCGTCGGCCTGCTGGCGCTGGCCGCCATCGCCAACCTGTTCGACCCCTACGTCTGGCTTTTCCTCACCGACTGATCCCCCGAGTACGCATAAGGACATTTCCCATGAGCCTCGCCGCCCTCCTACGCACCGTCG
>CAZRKY010000338.1:0-2136 GCA_964600375.1 uncultured Caulobacteraceae bacterium
CGAAAACCCCGCCGGACTGGATCCGCGTGCCCGGCGAAGTCGCTGAAGCCGTCGCCCGCAAGCGCTGGGTCGCGCCGGGCGTGTGGGTCGCGCCGATCGATACCGGCGCTCCGGGCGGCCCGCTCAGCTACCTGTTGCGGGTCGGCCAGGGCATGCGCATGCCCCAGCACACCCACGCCGGCTCGGAATTGACCCTGGTGTTGAAGGGCGCCTTCCTTGACGGCGACGACCGCTACGGCCCCGGCGACGTGTCGGAGGTCGACGATGAGGTCGAGCACAGCCCGGCCATCCTGGCGGGCGAGGAGTGTGTATGCCTGGTCGCCTGCGACAACCGTCTGATCGTGCGCGACTGGCTCGGCCGGTTGGTCCAGTCCTACGCCGGCATCTAGGCCGATGAGCGGCCTGCCCCTTTCCGGCGACGCCCTGCTGATCACGGCCGTCTTCGCCTTCCTGTCCGTCGCCATGATGGTCGCCTGGCTGGCCCAGCGGATCACGGGCAACGGTGGTTGGGTCGATGTCATCTGGACCTTCATCACCGGCGGCGCGGGCGTCGCCTTCGCCGTCCTGCCGCCCGAAGGCGCGGTCACGCCGCGAGGCTGGCTGATCGCCGCCCTGGCCGCGCTCTGGTCGCTGCGCCTGGGCATCCATCTGGCGCGGCGCAGCGCCGCCCAGGAAGACGCCCGCTACGCCTGGTTCCGCAAGGAATGGGGGGCCGGCTTCCACCGCCGCATGTTCATCTTCCTGCAGGTCCAGGCCGTGGCCGCCGCCATCCTGGCGACGTCGATGTGGCTGGCGGCCCGCAACCCCGCTCCCGACCTGGGAGTCATGGACTTCGCCGGGGTCGCCGTCTTCCTCATCGCCCTCTGGGGTGAATCCGCCGCCGACGCCCAGCTCGACGCCTTCAAGGCCAACCCGGCCAACAAGGGCAAGGTCTGCGACCGCGGCCTGTGGGCCTGGTCCCGACACCCCAACTACTTCTTCGAATGGCTGGTCTGGCTGGGCTTCGCGCTCTGCGCCGTGAACCTGTCCGGAGACTGGCCGTGGGGCTGGTTGGCCTTCCTTGCCCCGCTGTTCATGTTCTACCTGCTGACTCGAAAGTCCGGCCTGCCGCCGCTCGAGGATCACATGGCGCGCTCCAGGCCCGAGGCCTGGGCCGACTACAAGGCGCGCACCTCCGCCTTCTTCCCGCTTCCACCCCGCAAACGAGCCGTCCGATGAAATATGTGATCGCCTATGGCGGGACCGCCGTCATGCTGGCCGTGCTCGACGCGGTGTGGCTGACCTTCGCGGGCCGCCTGCTCTACCGCCCAGCCATAGGCAGCCTGATGATGGACAACGGCTTCCGCCTGGCCCCGGCCATCGTCTTCTATGTGCTCTACATCGCCGGGGTGGTGATCTTCGCCGTGTCTCCGGCGCTCAAGTCGGGACAGTGGACGACTGCGGCGGTGATGGGCGGGCTGTTCGGTCTCTTCTGCTACGCCACCTACGACCTGACCAACATGGCGACCCTGAAGGTCTGGCCGTTGCGGGTCACGCTGATCGACTTGGCCTGGGGCGTGTTCCTGACCGGAACCGCCGCGACGGTCGGCTTCCTGGCCGCCAAGCGCTTCGCATAGGTCCTATTGGGGCGGACCGGTGAAGTCCGGATCGACGGCCAGAGGCTCGTAGGCGGTTTCCGGGTCGTGAGACTTGGCGCGGACGTCGCCCAGCGTGTTCGAGCGCACGTAGCCGACCCCGCCGCCCTGGCTCAGCGCCAGCTCCGACCAGCCGTCGGCGGTGGTTCCCTGCACCTGCACGCTGTCGCCGAAGCCCAAGCCGCCGACCACGCGGGCGTCGTCGCGGGGCTCGGCGCGAATCTGACCCGGCTCTTGGACCGTGAGGGTGGCTGAAGCGGTGCTGGCGAGGGCCGGTCGCGGCGTCAGCGACAGGTTGCGCTCCCAGACGTACTGGCCCCGGTGGGGTCCGTCTTTCAGTTTCAGCCACTTCGTCCGGTTGTCGTCGCCGACCACCAGCGATCCTCGCACCTGTTCGCCGCGCCGCAGCTCGGTCACCGGGCGATTGGCCGTCGACGGGGCCGGGCGAACGCGCACCCCGCGGGTGACGTAGTAGGTGTTCACCGTCTCGGCCTCGACCGCC
>CAZRKY010000339.1:0-2129 GCA_964600375.1 uncultured Caulobacteraceae bacterium
GTGGTGGCGCACTTCCACTACGTGCTGTCGCTCGGCGCCGTGTTCGCGATCTTCGCGGGCTTCTACTACTGGTTCGAGAAGATGTGGGGCGTGAAGTACAACGAGTTCCTCGGCGCCATGCACTTCTGGGTCATGTTCATCGGCGTGAACATCGTCTTCTTCCCGCAGCACTTCCTGGGCCTGCAGGGCATGGCGCGCCGGATCGTCGACTACAACCCGGCCTTCCGTGAGTGGAACAACATCTCGTCCATCGGCTACGTGATCACGCTCGCCGGCGTCGGCATCTTCCTGCTGGTGCTGATCGAGGCGGCCGTCCGTCGCCGCAAGGCTGTGGCCAACCCCTGGGGCGAGGGCGCCACGACGCTCGAGTGGACCCTGTCCTCGCCGCCGCCGTTCCACCAGTTCAACGAACCCCCGGTGGTCAAGGGCGACGAGCACTAGTCTCCCCGACAGCTGAACAATCGAGGGGACGGAACGCAACCAGCGCTCCGTCCCCAACTCTTTAGAGATCATGCCCAAGACCGCCGCCCCGTCAGACGCCGTCCCGCCGCAGGCCTCCGCGCCCGCACGCCCGGCGTTGTGGTCGGACTATGTCCAGCTGCTCAAGCCGCGGGTCATGTCGCTGGTGGTGTTCACCGCGCTGACCGGCCTGGTCTGCGCGCCCGAGCGCATCCATCCCTTCCTGGCCGCTGTCGCGGTCTTCTGCATCGCCGTCGGCGCCGGCGCGGCAGGCGCCTTGAATATGGCGGTCGAGGGCGGATCGGACGCCCTGATGCGCCGCACCCGCGGCCGCCCGGTCGCGGCGGGGCGGGTCTCGAAGGGCGACGCCCTGACCTATGGGGTCCTGCTCTCGGTCCTGGCGGTCGTGCTCATGGGCCTGGCGGTGAACTGGCTGGCCGCAGGGCTGCTGGCCTTCACCGTGGTCTTCTACGCCTGGTTCTACACCCTGATCCTGAAGCGCTCGACGCCCCAGAACATCGTCATCGGCGGCGCCGCCGGGGCCCTTCCGCCCGTGATCGGCTGGGCCGCCGCCACCGGCACGGCCCCGCCGGAGGCCTGGCTCCTGTTCCTGATCATCTTCCTGTGGACCCCGCCCCACTTCTGGGCCCTGTCGCTCTACACCTCGGAGGACTACGCCAAGGCCGGCATTCCGATGATGCCCGTGGTCAAGGGCGCGAAGTCCACCCGGCTGCAGATCTTCATCTACAGCCTCGTGCTCGTGCCGGTGGCGATCGCCCCGATCTTCGTGGGTCTGGGCGGGCTGTTCTACGGCATCGTCTCGATCGCCGGCGGGGCGGGCTTCATCCTGCTGGCCTACCGCCTGTGGCGCAGCCGCGCGGGCGACAGCCCCGACGCCGACTCCGTCGGGCGCGAGGAGGTGCTGTATGACGTCAAGGTCGAAGCCAAGTCCGCGCGCAACCTGTTCGCCTTCTCGATCCTCTATCTGTTCGCGCTGTTCGCGGCGCTGCTGGCCGAACACGGCCTGAAGGGAACCCTGTGATGGACGAGGCCGCCAAACGCGCCCGCAGCCGACGCAACATCGCCATGGCCCTGGCGCTTGTCGCCTTCGTCATCCTGGTGTTCGTGGTCACCATCGTGAAGCTGGGCGCCAACGTCTCGTGACCCGGAACGCGCGCCTTGGACTGATCCTGGCGGTCGTGTTCGCGGGCATGGTCGGCATGGCCTATGCCGCTGTGCCGCTCTATCGCGCCTTCTGCCAGGCCACCGGCTTCGACGGCACCGTACGGCGCGCCACGTCCGCGCCGGAGCGGGCCATCGCGCGCACCATGACCGTCCGCTTCGACACCAACGTCAACGGCGTGCCCTTCGAGTTCAAGCCCGAGGTGACCAGCCAGGACGTCCAGATCGGACGGCCGGCCCTGGCCTTCTTCAAGGTGACCAACACCTCCGACCGCGCGGTCACCGCCCAGGCCGTCTACAACGTCGTGCCGGAGTCCGCGGGGGCCTATTTCGAGAAGCTGGAGTGCTTCTGTTTCACCGAACAGACCTTGCAGCCGGGCCAGACGATCGAATTTCCGATGACCTATTTCCTCAACCCGGAAATGGCCTCTGACGCCGAGACGCGGGGCATCCAGGATCGCCTGCGGCAGGATGAGGCCGTAAGCTGC
>CAZRKY010000340.1:0-2126 GCA_964600375.1 uncultured Caulobacteraceae bacterium
AGATCGAAAGGACCGACTTCCAGTCGAAGATGGCGCCGCCGATCGAAGCCGTGGTGGTTCCCGCGAAATCGGTCCCGTTGATCTCGAAGCTGTCGATGATCGAGAACAGTTCGTTCACGCGGAGCCGACCCGGAATGCCGAGGAATGTATCTTCCAGGTTGACGGTCCACTCCATCTGGATGTCGACGCCTTCGGTCGCCTGGGAGTTCAGGTTGGCGATCGTGGTGTTCACGGACGAGATATCACCCGTCACAGGGTCTCGGGAGATACGGGCGCAGGCGGGGTCGGCGGGGTTCAGATTGTTGTAGCACTGGTTGATCCAGAACACCGCGCCCAGGGCGGCGACCGCATCATCGATCTCGATCCTGTAGTAGTCCACCGTCGCCCGGAAATCGCCGACCGGGAACCAGTCCGGCTGGAACACGACCCCGGCGGTGAGGGTCTTGGCGGTCTCCGGCGTGAGGTTGGGGTTGCCGAAGGCGAAGGCCTGAACCTGGGCGTTGTTGGCGGTGAAGGTGGCGATGAGGCCGGCCGGCACGCCTTGGTTGACGCAGAAGGCCTGCAGTACGGGGTTCTGGCCAGGCGCATTGAAGCGGCAGGGATCGAGGTACGACGGGAATCCCTGGTCCCCGGCCTGGAAGAGTTCGATCGCCGAAGGCGCCCGCGTCGCTTCGTTGTAGACGGCGCGGAAGCGCAGCCAGTCGACCGGCGCCCACTCGCCGCCGACCTTGTACGTCTCGATCTGCCCAACGGTGGAGTAGTCCGAAACGCGGTAGCCCCCTTCCAGTCCGAGGTAGCTGAAGAAGGGCGTGTCCTTGACCAGCGGAACGCTGACCTCGCCGTAGACTTCGCTGACCTGGATGGCGCCGCCGTGAGGACGGATGGCGTTGAACCCGAAGATGTTGCCGGTGCGCTGCTCGTTGTCGACGTTGAAATCCAGCGCCGTCTCCCGGTACTCAAAACCGAAGACCGCCGCCACGGGCCCGGCCGGAAGTTCGAAGAGATCGCCGCGCACAAAGCCGGCCACGCGTGTCTCGTCGATATCCGTCGTGGTGAAGGTGTCGACCCGCAGGAAGTTGACCATCGCCGGCGTCAGGGTGTTGGCGCCGAAGACGTCGAGCGGCACGCAGCCGGGCAGGGCGGCGTTGCCGAGCGGGGCGCCGGCCGCCGTCTGACACCCGGCAAGGCCCTGCAGCCAGGCCGTCTTGTTGGTGCTGTTGATCTGCCTGATGCTGAACTTGTTCGAGCCGTAAGAGGCGGTGAGCGACCAGTTCCAGTTGTCGTTGAAGTCCCCATCCAGGGTGGTCAGCATGTAGAACGAGTTGTTCTCATTGAACGCGTCGCGCGTGCCGATCTCGTTGGTGCGGCGATCGATCAGGAACGGCGCCAGGGGGTTGGGTCGGGACTGCAGGGCGACCCACAGGTCCGGCGCATTGGCCTGGATCAGCGCCTGCATGGCCGGGGTCAGGGTGACCTGCGACGACGGCGTCGAGGGATTGGCCACCGGCGTGGGGGCCAGGCGAACCTGTGACGTCGAGTTGACGTAGCTGAGCATCACCTTGGCGCGGATGTCGTCGGTGACATCGTAGCTGGCCGTGGTCGTCATGTTGAAGCGCTCTGCCGGGATGATCAGCATGTTGTCCGGCGCGTAGTTGTAGCGCGACGATCCCGCCGCCCGGTCCGGCACGGCGCAGGCGCCGTTGGTGTAGCGGGGGGTCAACTGGCCGGCGTCATTGAACGACAGGTTACGGCTGACGGCGCCGTAGGCCACATTCGGCGTGGCCGGGTTGCAGTCGTGGTCGTAGGACGCGAACTGCGCGGGCAGGGCGGCGTTGATGATCCCGGGGTTGAACGGGTTGGCGCCGTTGTTGGCGATCCAGCCCCAGGCCGGAGTGCCCGAGCCACCGGCGGAGACGATGCCGCCCGATGCGTTTGCTTCCGCCGCGGTGTCACAGACGATAGCTCTGGTGTGGGACGCATTGTAGCAGGCGGCGCCGGAAACCCGCGACCAGGCGAACTCGGACTGAAGGACCTCCTCGCGGTTGTAGTAGGCGGCATAGGCGGTGATGTTGCCGCGGCCATTGGCGAAGTTGCCGCCCAGCAGGGCGTTGATTTCGATCTCCGGC
>CAZRKY010000341.1:0-2123 GCA_964600375.1 uncultured Caulobacteraceae bacterium
GGCCTGGACGCCGGCGATCTGCTGGGCGCGCAGACGCTCGACCTCGGCGGGCGCGAGCGCGGGGTTGCGCACGATGTCGGCAAGCAGGTCCAGCGACGGCGCCAGGTTCGGCGTGACGGTCGAGAGCGTCACCAGGCTGCGGTCCATGGTCTGGAAGGCGGCGACCTGGGCGCCCAGGCGCTCCTGGGTCTCGGCGATCTGCACTGACGACAGGCTGGTGGTGCCCTGGGTCATCAGGTTCAGCAGCAGGGCCTGGGTGCCCAGCGCGTTGGCCGGGTCCGCCGCGATGCCGGCGTCGAACTCCACGGCCACGCGGGTGGTCGGGACGGTGGTCGAGCGGGCGTAGACCACCTCGATGCCGTTGGACAGGCGGGCGCGTTCGACGGCGGGGAAGTCGAGGTCGGCGATGGTCCCGACCGCCGGCATGGCCGCGCGCGGGATCACCGGGATGGGGGCGGCCGGCTGGGGCGCGGCGCGGACGGCGGCGGCCTCCTGATAGGGTTCACGCTCGCCCGGATCGACGCGCAGCGCCCAGACCGGGCGGCCCAGCCACTTGGCCGCGGCGGCGCGGACGGAAGCCGGCGTGACCTCGGCGTAGCGGCGCAGCTGGGTGCGGTAGAAGCCGGGATCATTGGCGTAGAGCGCGCCCTCGGCCAGCACCACCGCCTTGCCGGTGAAGCCGCCGGTGGGCTCGAGCTGCTGGATGGTCTGGGACAGCTGGCCGGTGACGGCGCGGCGCACCTCGTCCTCGCTGGGGCCGTTCCTGATGAAGTCGGCGATCAGGGCGTCGAGCCGGGCCGAGACCACGGCGGGGTCGACGCCGGGCTTGACGTCCACGGTCACGTCGAAGAGCGACAGCCGCTGGAACTGCTGCATGTTGGCGGTGACCGCCACCGCGCTCTGGTCGCCGCGCACCAGCGCATTGTCGAGCCGCGACGAGGCCAGGCCGCCCAGCACCTGGGCGGCGACGTCCAGCGCCTCGGTGTCCTCGGCGCCGTAGCCCGGCACCACCCAGCTGCGCTGCAGGCGGGTGGTCGAGACGCGGTCATGCATCAGGGCGTCGACGCGCGCGGGCAGGGTCGGGATCGACGCCTGGGCGGGGTGGTTCGCGCGGCCGGCGGGGATGTCGCCGAAGTACTTCTCGACCAGGCGGCGCGCGGTGGCGACGTCGATGTCGCCGGCCAGCACCAGCACGGCGTTGTTGGGGCCGTAGTTGTCGCGGTGCCACTGGCGCACGGCCTCGAGGCTGGCGGCGTCCAGGTCGGCCATCGAGCCGATGGTGTCGTGGCGATAGGGGTGGCCCTCGGGGAACAGAGCCTCCAGCTGGGCGTAGCCGGTCAGGCCGAAGGGCTGGTTGTCGCCCTGGCGCTTCTCGTTCTGGACGATGCCGCGCTGGGCGTCGAGGCGCTCCTGGCTGAGCGCGCCCAGCAGGTGGCCCATGCGGTCGCTCTCCATGTAGAGCGCCTGCTCGACGGCGGGGGTCGGCACGGTCTGGAAGAAGTTGGTGCGGTCAAACCAGGTGGTGCCGTTCCAATCGGTGGCGCCCATGGCGCGCAGCGGCTCCATCAGCCCCTGGGGCAGGTTCTCGGTGCCGTTGAACAGGCCGATGTGCTCGAACAGGTGAGCGAAGCCCGTGTGGCCGACCGGCTCGTCCTTGGAGCCGATGTTGTACCAGGCCTGGATGGCCACAACCGGCGCCTTGCGGTCGGTGTGCACGATCACCCGCAGGCCGTTGGGCAGCGTAAATTGCTCGTACGGAATGTTCACCTGGGCGACCAGCTGGCTCAGCGGCGCGGGCTCGGCGGGCTTGGAGACGGCGGCGAGCGGCGCGGACGCCAGGACTACAGCGGCGAGAAGGGCGGGCCAGCGCATGTCGAAATCCCCCAGAAGACGGCGGCGGCAGCCTAGGCGAGGGAATTGGGCGGGCAAGTTACGGTTCTGACAGGTCGGGGCTGCGGCGGGAGTCGTGTTAGCGTGCAACCTGCAAGGATGGTTGGCGCATGAGCGAGGCGGGCCTGGTCCATATCGTCGATGACGACGCGTCCCTGCGCGACGCGCTCGACAGCCTGTTCCGGTCTGTTGGGCTGGAGACGCGCCAGTTCGGGTCGGCGGCGGAGTTCCTC
>CAZRKY010000342.1:0-2094 GCA_964600375.1 uncultured Caulobacteraceae bacterium
ACCTCAACCGCCTGTCGGACCTGCTGTTCGTGGCCTCGCGCCGGTCCAACGGCAATGGCGCCGACGACGTCCTGTGGCGACCGGGCGGGACGCGGTAGGCGACTAACTCTTCGCCGGCGGCTTGAGGTTGGCGCTTTCGGGCAGGGTCGGGCGCAGCGAATCTATGGGCGGCAGCGGCTTGTGGGCGGGCGGCGGTCGCAGGGTCACCGGCTTCTTGCACTCGTGCAGCTCGGGCGACCACCAGCCCTTTTCTTCCTCGCACTTGAGCCGCGGCTTCACATAGTAGGTCTGGTAGGCCCACAGCGCCGCAACCGCGACGGCGAAGACGCCGAGGAAGATGAGCTTTGCGCGGTTGATCGCCTTGTTCATGGCCGTCTCTATCGTTCCGCCACGGGTTGATGGCAAGGCCGGGGGGCCGCCCGGGGGCCTTTGCCGTGCGGCAGTGAAGGTTTGCTGACGCAGCGTTACGTTGACAGGCGTAAGTCGCAATGGTGAAACCCGGCCCTCCCCATTCCCCAACGAAGGGCGCGAAGCGGCCATGAAGGTTCTGGTCCCGGTCAAACGGGTGATCGATTACAACGTGAAGGTCCGGGTCAAACCCGACCAGAGCGGCGTCGACCTCGCCAACGTGAAGATGTCGATGAACCCCTTCGACGAGATCGCCGTCGAGGAGGCCGTCCGCCTGAAGGAGAAGGGCCTGGTCGAAGAAATCGTGGTCGTCTCCATCGGCCCGTCCCAGGCGCAGGAGACGATCCGCACGGCGCTCGCCATGGGCGCTGACCGCGGCATCCTGATCCAGTCGGATGTGGACGTGGAGCCGCTGGCGGTCGCCAAGCTCCTGAAGGCTGTCGTGGCCGAAGAAGCCCCCGGCCTGGTCCTCATGGGCAAGCAGGCCATCGACGGCGACAACAACGCCGTGGGCCAGATGCTCTCGGCGCTGCTGGACTGGCCCCAGGCGACCTTCGCCTCCAAGCTCGAGCTGGCCGGCGACAAGGCCAATGTCACCCGCGAGGTCGACGGCGGCCTGCAGACCCTGGCGGTCGGCCTGCCGGCGGTGATCACCACCGACCTGCGCCTGAACGAGCCGCGCTACGCCTCGCTGCCCAACATCATGAAGGCCAAGAAGAAGCCGATCGACATCAAGGCGGTCGCTGATTACGGCGTCGATGTCGCGCCGCGCCTCAAGGTCCTGAAGGTGTCCGAACCCGCCAAGCGGTCGGCGGGCGTCAAGGTGGCCGACGCCACCGAGCTGGTTTCCAAGCTGAAGAACGAAGCGGGGGTCCTCTAATGGCTGTTCTCGTCGTCGCCGACCACGACAACACCGAGGTCCGGGATTCCACCAACAAGACCATTACCGCCGCCTTGGCGCTCTCCAAGGACGTCGACGTCCTGGTGGTGGGCTCGGGCGCGGACGCCGCGGCCAAGGCCGCGGGCGCCATCGCCGGGGTTCGCAAGGTGCTGCTGGCGGAGTCCGCGGGTCTGGGCAAGATGATCGCCGAGGCCGTCGAGGCCGTGGTCGTTCCGCTGATGGCCAACTACGACGCGGTGCTGTCGCCGGCCTCGACCGCCGGCAAGAACTTCGCCCCGCGCGTCGCCGCCAAGCTCGACTCCTCGCCCCTGTCGGACGTGATGGAGGTCGTTGACGCCTCGACCTTCGTGCGACCCATCTACGCCGGCAACGCCCTGGAGACGGTTCAGTCCTCCGACGCCAAGAAGGTGATCACCGTGCGCACCACCGCCTTCCAGGCGGCCGGCGCGGGCGGCTCGGCTCCGGTCGAGAAGATCTCGGGCGCCGACGCGCCCAAGACGGCCTTCGTCTCCGAGGAAGTGGTCAAGTCCGACCGTCCGGAACTCGGCGCCGCCAAGATCGTCGTCTCCGGCGGCCGGGCGATGGGCTCGTCCGAAGAGTTCCACAAGGTGCTCGAGCCGCTCGCCGACAAGCTGGGCGCCGCCATCGGCGCCTCGCGCGCGGCGGTCGACGCGGGCTACGCGCCCAACGACTACCAAGTCGGCCAGACCGGCAAGGTCGTCGCCCCCGACCTCTACATCGCCATCGGCATCTCGGGCGCCATCCAGCACCTCGCCGGCATGAAG
>CAZRKY010000343.1:0-2090 GCA_964600375.1 uncultured Caulobacteraceae bacterium
GAGGACGGCTATGTCGTGGTCTGTCTCTCCAACGTCATGTCAGGCATGCAGGGGCGCTGGGGTCCCGATTTCGCTGCGGTAATTCGGGGAGGTGAAACCAGTCGGCCGTCCCGCCTCTCGCTCGTTCCCATGTCCGCAGATGCGATGGCGGCCCTGGAGGGCGACTACAAGGCGCCGAGTATCGGGTTGCCGATCCGCTTGAAGCGCCGCGGCGGAGGCCTGATCATGACGTGGGGCCCTTTCCCGTTCTGGCGACCCGTGTCGGTACTTGGGCCAGACCGCCTTTTCGTGGTTGCCGATTACACGGCCTTGGCTGTTCGTCGAGATGCGGACGGTCATGTGACGGGACTCGCGATCGTCAATTTCGATGATCCGTCCCAGGCGCCGCTGGAGTTCGCTCGGGTCCGCTGATTCTCAGGCGGTCGCGGCCAGGGTCCCGACTCCCAGCGCCAGTAGGGCGCAGAACGGCGAGTAGTAGAGGGTGTCCAGACGGGCGAAGGCCGAGGGGCTTGGCCGCTTGAACAGGCCCAACAGCCGGAAGTCGCCGATGGCGCGGGCCAGCAGCACCAGCGCCAGGCTCCAGCCGAACAGCAGCAGGAACCAGCGCGGGGCGGCCGGCGCCGCGACCAGCCCGCCCAGCACCGCCAACCCGCCGGCAGTGGCCAGGAACAGGAGCGCGACGCCTGCCGTGGCGGCTTGGCCGGGGCGGAAGGCCGGTTTGCCGTCGATCTCGGGCACGGCGCCCTTCACGTCGCCGCCCATAGGCTTGCGCGCCCACCACAGGTGCAACAGGCCGATGCCGGCGAAGGCGCCGGACAGGGCGAAGGTCAGAATCTCGCGCATCGCAAGGTCTCTCCATACGGTGACGTATGGTGGATAGTGCCGAGCCTTGCCTGAGTCAATACGCTACCGTATGGAGGGGGCGTGCCGACTCGCCCCGCCAAACCCGAAAAGCCTGATCGCATCGGCCCCGCCGAGTGGATCGAGGCGGGCGTCACGCTCCTGGCCGAGGGCGGCATCGACGCGGTGCGGGTCGAGCCGCTGGCTACCCGACTCGGCGTCACCAAGGGCAGCTTCTACTGGCACTTCAGGGACCGCGCAGCGCTGTACGCGGCCATCCTCGACCACTGGCGCGCGACCTCGACCGCCGACGTCATCGATGTGCTGGAACGTCAGGGCGGGTCCGCCGCCGAGCGCCTGCGTCGCCTGTTCGCGACCACGGTCATCGACCCCCGCAGGCCGCAGCTGACCACCGCCATTCGCGCCTGGGCCCGCACCGACCGCCTCGCCGCCGAGACCATCGCCACCGCCGACGCCGAACGCATCGCCTATGTTGCGGGCCTGCTGGTCGAGCACGGCCTTCGACCTGCCACGGCCGCCGTCCGGGCGCGCATCCTCTACCTGACGCTGATGGGCAGCTTCGCGCTTAGCGGTGCGACGGGTGAAGCGTCGGCGCTGTGGGACGAAGCAATGCGGATGGTGTTGGCTTAGGCGTTGGATGGTCCTGGCATGTCGGCCGGCCGGCGCCGGCAAGTTCGATGCCGGTCAGTCGGGCAGGCAGTCCCGGAATTGGGCGTCGTCGACAGACACTGACTGCATGGGCCCAACGCTCTCGCTGGGCTTTGACGGCGTTGTGAAGGTGCTGGAGCTGTTGCGGTTGGATTCCCGCTCGGCCGCGTCGCCGGGGCCGCCCTGGGGCGTTGGGTGAAAAGACGGGGCGGTCGCCGCGGAGGGACGCCGGTGGACCGGCTGCACAGGCCGGGCCTCAGGTCGTGGCTCAGGTCGCGTGGTGGAAACCGCCGGACACTTGGTCGCTTCGGTCGGGGCGCCGTTCACAACGGCGGCGAACGCGAGAACGATTGAAAGCACCGTCCTATCTCCAGATCGGCTTGCCGCCGCCGGGCAGACCCAACCGGTCCCACATCTCGCTGACCCTGTCGACCACGGCCTGATCCATGCGGATCACCTCGCCCCACTCGCGGTCGGTCTCGGCCCCGATCTTGTCGGTCGCATCCAGGCCGATCTTGGACCCCAGCCCGCTCTTGGGCGAGGCGAAGTCGAGGTAGTCGATGGGGGTATTTTCGATGACG
>CAZRKY010000344.1:0-841 GCA_964600375.1 uncultured Caulobacteraceae bacterium
CGGCGCCGAAGGCGGGCCAGACGGGGGCGGACGCAGAGGTCGGAACTCCCGTGCGCGACGTGGGCACCACCTGGAGCTACGATTCCCTGGCCACGTTGCGGCGTCTGAACGTGCCGTTGCTCTGGGTGCTGGCCGCGGACGACACCTCCGCCCCGCCGGCCGTCACCCGGGCGCGCCTGCTGGCCCTGGCCGCCGAGGGGCGGGCGATCACGGTGCTGCAGTTCCCGGCCACCGACCACGGCATCCTCGAATACGAGACCGACGAGGACGGCAAGCGGCTGGAGACTCGCTATGCCGAGGGCTATTTCCGCTCGATCGTGGACTGGGCGCGCGACGGTGTGCTGCACCCGCCCTACGGGACCGGCGTGGTGTTGACGCCGGGCTATCCGGCAGGCGAACCGGCCGCCGCCGACCCGCCGCCTGTCCTGCCGCCTCCGGTCCGGGAGGGTCCGCCTCCGGTTATCTATCCCGACCTGCCGCCGCTCCAGCAGCAGCCGGAGGAGCCGCAACAGCCGAACCCGGCGCCCGCTGCGGCCCCTGCCGCCCCGCCGGAACCTGAGCCCTCGCCGATCGAGGAAGGCTGAGCTAGGTACGGGTTCTCGATTCCGGAGCCTCAGGACCTGTTCGCCATGCGCCTCTACATGACTGTCCCGTCGCCGTTCGTGCGCAAATGCCGCGTGGTGATCCGCGAGAAGGGACTGGCCTCCCGCGTCGAGGAGGTGATCGCCGACCCCTACGCCAACACGCCCGAACTGGTGGCGGCCAACCCTATCGTCCAGGCGCCCGCCCTGGTCACCGACGACGGCGTGTCGCTCACAGACAGCCCGCTGATCTGCGCCTG
>CAZRKY010000344.1:851-2086 GCA_964600375.1 uncultured Caulobacteraceae bacterium
AGGTCGGGTCGGGGCCGAAGTTGATCCCGCCCTCCGGGAACGATCACTGGCGGGTGCGCCGGCTGGAGGTTCTGGCGGACTCGGCGCTGGAAATGGGGGTCAAGCTGGTGCTCGAGCTGCGCCGCCCCGAGAGCGAACGCTCGCCATCCTGGATCGCGCGCTGGAAGGACGGCATGGGCCGGGCCCTGGACGCGCTGGAGGCCTGGAACCCGCCCGCCGATCCGCTGGACCTCGGGGTCATCGCCACCGGCTGCGCGGTGACCTGGATCGGCTTCCGCCATCCGGACTTCGACTGGCAGGCGGGGCGGCCCAACCTGGTGGCGCTCAGCGAACGTCTGGAACAGCGCCCCAGCTTCCGCGATACGCACCCGGCCGGCTAGCCCCTGTTCCGGAACGTCGCCGACCGCGGTTCCGCCTCTGTTATGGCCGCGTTCCGGCTCACTTTTCAGGCCGCTGCTCCACCCCTGCGAGATTTCTGATAATTCACTGATTTCGCATGACTGTTTGGCCGTCATCCCTGTCATCGCGCGACAAGTCCGGACGCGTTTCACGTGGAACAGGAATCGAGGCGTCGAAAACGACCACCCGGCGTGGCTCATCCGCCATCCAGCCAGAGCGAAAGCAATCCCGTCTTAGAACAGCTTGAACAACCGCGCCGCCTGGTAGCCCGACAGGGCGATGATCAACAGGCCGACAATCCAGGTCAGCAGGCGGACCGGAAGGATGCGTGTGATCCAGGCGGCCAAAGGCGCGGCGAGGACGCCACCGACAATCAGGCCTGCCACGGACCAGCCGTAATCCTTGAGACCTCCCAGTTCGCTCCAGTGCCCACTCAGGATCGCCCAGAAGAACGCGCTGGAGATGGCGACCGCGACAACGAATTCTGCGGAATTGACCGTGCCTACGGCCTCACGCGTGGAGGTTCCCGATCCAACCAGCGTGCTGGTCACGGTCGGGCCCCAGCCGCCGCCACCGACTGCATCGACAAAGCCCCCCACCACGCCGAGCGGGAAGGGCACCTTCCACGACGGCTTGCGCGCCTGGATGCCCTTGAACGCCCGCCAAAGGATAATCACGCCCATCAAGGCAAGGTAGACCATGATGTAAGGCGCAATCAGTTCCCCCCGGATCGAGGTCACGAAATAGGCTCCACCGACGCCGCCGATGATGCCTCCGATGCTCAGCAGGGCGAACAGGGGCCAGTTTACGTTGCGATGCAGGATGTGCGATCCGGC
>CAZRKY010000345.1:0-2030 GCA_964600375.1 uncultured Caulobacteraceae bacterium
AGATCTCCAATACCGCCGAGTTCGGCGCCTACGAGACCGCACCGCGCGTCATCGGCGCCCCGGCCATCGCCGAGATGGACGACATCCTCAAAGGTGTCCGGGACGGCTCGTTCGTGAAGCGCCTGATGTCCGACTACGACAAGGGTTTTCCCAAGCTGCTGGCCGACCGCGCGAAGCTGGCCGAGCACCCGATTGAAGCGGCGGGCCGTCGGCTGAAAGAGATCGCTAACAAGGCGTGAGCGCGCCTTTCGCCTGCGCGATGTTTAACATATTGAAAAATATCAATTATATAGAATTTTGCCCCTGACAACCCCTCACGACGGCGCTACAGGCACACGCTCTCCATCTCCTCAGCCACCCGGAACCCGGCCGCCTCAATGGCGCGTCTTGCGTCGCTGTTCGGGAAGCGGTCGGGGTTTGTGTGGTTCAGGTGGATTAAGCGGATATTGGCGCGCTCGGACGCGGGCAGGGCGGCGAAGCGGGCCATGGAGTGGGCGATGAGAGGGTGGGGGATCTTGGACATGTCGCGGCCGGGCAACTCGCCGTCGGCGTAGAAGGTGGCGTCCAGATAGGCCACGTCCACCCTGGCGATCTCGTCCTCGATGCGGGTCCCCAAGGCGTCCCACTGCTCCCAGCTGTCGATGTCGGGGATGAAGAGGACTTTCTTGTTCGGTCCCTCGATGCGGAACCCGACCACCTCGGAGAACTCCTGGCGGTGGGGCACGAGGATCGGGGTGACCTTGATGGCGCCCAGGTCCACCGCCGCGCGGTCGACCAGTGGGGTCAGCCTGATGTTGTTGTAGCGGACCAGCTGGCTCCAGGGGCCGTTGGCGGTCAGGTACTCGGCCATCCGCGGCATGGCATAGACCGGCAGGTCTTTGGCGCCCATCGACTCGTGCCCGAAGAACATCAGACCGACGTAGTGGCCCATGTGGGCATGGGTCAGGAACACGCCGTCCAGGCCGGGCGCCTTCACCGTCGCCGGCGCCACCTGGTCGAAGCGGTAGATCTGGTCGCGCACGTCCGGCGACGCCTCGAACAGCCAGCGCTTGCCCGAACTGCGATCGACGATGCCCAGCGACGTGGCCGTGCGACGCAGGGAGGCGTCCGCCCAGGCAGGGTCTTCCGGATGCCCGATCTGGGGCGCGCCGCCATCCTGGGCGGTGCCGAGCACAACGAGTTCGACGGGGCAGGTCTGGGCCGAGGCCATGGCCACGCCTCCGAGGATGAGGGACAGGAGCGACATGCCCCTACGCCTATCGCGCTTTGCGCCGGTCCAGAAGGGGTTCTACAGGTTCCCCATGCGTCGCATCGCTTCCATCTTCCTGGCCGGGCCGGACCTGTGGTTTCCAGACGCGGCCGAACACGACCGGCGCAAGCGCGCGCTGTGTGAGGCGTCCGGATTCCGCGCGGTGACGCCCCTGGACAACCGAGCGGTCGAGACCCGTCGCTCGGAAGTCATGGCGCGAGAGCTCTACGCTGAAACGGCCCAGCGACTGCGCCAGGCCGATGCCCTGATCGCCAACCTGACCCCCTGGCGCGGCCCGAACTGCGATCCGGCCACGGCGTACGCGGCCGGGTTCATGGCCGCCCAAGGCAAGCCGGTGTTCGCCTATCTCAATGTCGAGGACGAGGACGACGCCGACCACCGCGAGCGGGTCGAACGCCTGCTGGGCGCCCAGCCCGACGACGCCGGCGTCTGGCGCGACATGGACGGCGCCGAGGTGGAGGACTTCGGCCTGCCGGAATCCCTGATGCTCTGGGTCGAGGCGCGGCGCTTCTTCGTCATCGTCACGCCCGACCCGATGGCCGAACTGGCCGGGCTGGAGCTGTCGCTGGAAGCGGTGAGGCTGTACGCGGAGTGATTTCCTTCTCTGGAAGAGAAGGAGGGGCCCACGCATCGGAGGCGCTTTGGCGCCGGAGATCCTTGCGTGGGAGGTTGAGAGGGAAACGCGACGGTTCGTGACTGTCCCTCGCCAACCTTCAAATGTCGCGTTGCCTCCTCAATCTCCCACGCAAGAACCTCCGGC
>CAZRKY010000346.1:0-2021 GCA_964600375.1 uncultured Caulobacteraceae bacterium
TTTAACGGGACGCCGGATTGACGTCGTGAGACGTTCACTCTACAGCTGTAGTTCTACAAGTGTAGAGGATACCTCCATGGCACGCCCGCCCGCCACTGACGCCATCAGCCTGAGCGAGCTCCAGCTCGACATCATGCGCGTGCTCTGGTCGCGCGGCGCCTGCACCACGACCGACGTGACCGAGGCGCTGAAGGCTGGGCGGAACCTCGCCCACACTACGGTCTCGACCCTGCTCACCCGGCTGGAGAAGCGCGGCGTGGTCTCGGCGTCGAAGGATGGGCGCCAACTGATCTACCGCCCCTGCATCGACGAGGCGCAGGTGCGCCGTTCGATGGTCTCGGGCCTGCTGGGCTCGCTGTTCGGCGGCGATGCCCAGGCCCTGGTCGCCCATCTGGTGCGCGAGGACGAGATCGCCGCCGATGATCTGGCTGCGGTCCGTGACCTGCTGGCCCGGCGCAAGGCGGATCGCCAGGGACCGGCGTCGTGAGCGGCCTCGGTCAGGAGCTGTTTCTCTGGGCCGCCACGGCGTGGCTGCACGGCCTTTGCTTGTTCGCCCTCGTCTGGATCGTCCAGGGGCTCGGCCTGCTGAGAAACCCGGCGCTGGCCCAGACGGCCTGGCGCGCGGTGCTGGTCGCGCCGCTGCTCAGCGCGGCCCTGCAGATATTCGTTCTGCACGGGGCCCCAGTCAGCCTGACCTTGCCATCGCCGTCACCGGCCATCCCGGTCGAGGCGCCCGTTGCATCGGGACGCATGAGGACGGCGGTCGCCGCCGCCCGAGCCGCCGCGCCGGCGCCGAAGCTGTCCGAGCTGCTGCTCACCCGCGCCGCGCCGGCCATTGGATGGGCTTGGGTCGCCCTGGCCGCGGGGCTGGCCCTGCGCATGGGGATCCAGCAACTCAGCCTGATTGCCTACCGCCGGCGCCTGCAGCCGGTCACCGACCCTGCGGCGACAGGCCTGGTCGAAACGCTCGGCAGGCGCGCCGGCGTCGGGCGCCTGCGGCTGCTTGAAGACACTGCGCTGTCGAGCCCGATCGCAATTGCCCCCGACGCGGTGGTGCTGCCGACCTGGACGCACGCGGCGCTGACCGACGCGCAGCGTTCGGCCCTGCTGGCCCATGAGGTCTGGCACCTGAAGCGCCGCGACCCTCAGCTTCGCACCCTGTTCGGCGCCGTGGCGGCCCTGTCGCTGGCGCCGCACGGCCCGCTGGTGATGCGCCGTCTCGACGATCTCGCCGAGGAGGCGTGCGACGCCTGGTCGGCGCACCAGTCCGGCGGCGGCCAGCCTCTGGCCGAATGCCTCGCCGCCTGTCTCGAACGTGGGCTCGGGGGGCCCATCCCGTCCGGCGCCGCCGCTATGGCCCGCCGTCCCTCACCTGTCGTCAGACGGGTGCACCGCTTGCTCCAGGAGCCCGACATGAAGCCGCAGACCAGACCTCTCAGCCACCACGCGCTTGCCGCCGTACTGCTGGGGGCCGCCGCGCTGGCCGCGCCTGGCCTGGCGCTGAGCGGCGCCCCTGATGCCTCGGCCGCCACAGCCGCCCAGGCCAGCGCCGATGCCGCTGTCGCCCAGTCGGACGCCGCGGTCGCCGCCGTCGACGCGGCCGTGGCCGCGCGGGACGCCGCAGTGGTCGCCCAGGACTCCGCTGTTGCTGAACGGGATTCGGCCGTAGCCGCACAGGACGCGGCGGTCGCCGCACGAGACTCCGCCCTGGCCGAGATCGACGCCATCCAGGCGATCGAAGCCGTCGAGCCGGTCGATCAGGTCGAGCCGGCCGATCCCGCCGATCCCGCCGATCCGCAGGATGCCAGCGAACCGGCCCTGTCCGGCGCGATCGCCATCGTGAGCCTGCGCCCGCTGGCCCGCCTCGCGCCCGGCTCACTCACGGTCATCTCCACCGACGGGCGGCCGCTTCGGGCCGTGCGCGGATTGCGCCGTGTCCCGCCCCCGCCGCCTGCGCCGCCCGCGCCTCCCGCGCCTCCCGCCCCGCCGGCCCACGCCGCGCCCCCTGCACCTCCTGCACC
>CAZRKY010000347.1:0-2002 GCA_964600375.1 uncultured Caulobacteraceae bacterium
CCGAAGAAGGACGAGACGATCGGCGCGGAGGATTTCGATCCGGCGGAGGCGAAGTTCGTCAACGCCTGCCTGGACGGCATCGCCCGCGATGTCCGCTGAGCGGCCGACTGAGTTCGAGACCATCGAGCGGTTGTTCCGGCCCCTGGCGCTTGGGGATCCCGCCGCGCGCGGCCTGAAGGACGACGCCGCCGTCCTGCCGGTGAAGGCCGGCCATGACCTGGTGGTGACCAAGGATGCGCTGATCGCCGGGGTTCACTTCCTACCTGACGATCCGCTCGACCTCGTCGCGCGCAAGGTGCTGCGGGTCAACCTGTCGGATCTGGCCGCCAAGGGCGCGGAGCCCTTCGGCTACTTCCTCGCCGTGCACTGGACCCAGAACTGCGACTGGGACAAACGCGCCGCCTTCGCCCGCGGCCTCGCGGAGGACCAGAAGACCTTTGGCGTGCACCTGATGGGCGGCGACACGGTGATGACCACGGGCCCCTTCAGCGCCAGCATCACAGCGCTGGGCTGGGTTCCCCATGGCCGTTCGCCCAGCCGCGCCGGGGCGCGGCCGGGGGACGTCGTGGTCGTGACCGGTTCGATCGGCGACGGCTGGCTGGGGCTGCAGGCCTGCAAGGGGGCCCTGGGCGGACTCCAGTTCGCCCGCCTGGAAGCGCTGATGAAGCGCTACCACCTGCCCGAGCCGCGCGTGGATATGGCGCGGGCGGTCCGCGACCATGTCGCCGCCTCCATCGATATATCCGACGGCCTGGTGGCGGACGTGGGCCACATCGCCGAGGCCGGCGGCGTCGGGATCGAGATCGACCTGGAGCGCGTGCCGTTGTCCGGCGCCGCGAAGGCCTGGCTGAGCCAGCGCGCCGACGAGCTGTCCGCTCGCCTGGACCTGGCCACCGGCGGCGACGACTACGAGATCGCCTGCGCCATCCGCGTCGAACACGTGGAGTCCTTCACCAAGGCCGCCGCCCGCATCGGTCTTCCGACCGCCATGATCGGCCGGGTGGTGAAGGAACCGGGCATGCGGGTACTGTTCGAAGGCGAGATCGTGCCGGTGCCGCAGGCGGGCTGGGTGCACGACTAGGGGGCGCAGGCGTACGCGTAACCGCTCTTACCCCTCGAGAGGGTGCGGGCGCTGCGCTCGGCCCGGCCATGGGGGCGTTAGCAGCAAGGGCTTCTTAACCACACCACCGCTACCCAATACCCATGCAACGCCGCACCTTCGTCGCCGCCGCCGCCCAGGGCGCTGTCGCGCTTGCCGCCACGGCCGGGGTCGCTTCCGCCAATGAGCCGGCCGCCAAGGGCGCGCCGGTCGGCCAATATGTCGACCTATCGCCAGTGGCGATCCCTTCGCTCGAGGGACGCAAGCTGAAGAACTACATATTCGTCGCCGTACGCCTGAAGCTCACCGCGCGGGCCGACGCCCAGAAGCTGCGTGAGCGCTCGCCGTACTTTCGCGACGCCATGGTCCGGGCGGCGCACCGCACCGGCTACAACCTGCCGACCGACTTCGACCGCCTCGACGAGGCGCGGTTCAAGAGCATGATGCTGACTGAAGCGACCCGCATCGCGGGGCCAGGCATGATCGCCGGCGTCGCATTCACCTCGCCCCCCCAGGCGCAGCACCGGACCCGCCGTCCCGGGACCTGAGCCGACGCTCGATCTGCGACCGGTTTTCCCACGCGCGCTCTAGGAGTTGCGCCGGGCGAACGCTTTTGGCAAACAACGCCGTCTTTAACCCTGGGGCGCGATCTCGCGACTCATCGGGACCCACGGGCGCCGCAAACTTCGGCCGGTCGCCCGTACGCACAACAAAGGGGCGCTGTACTCATGGACTTTTATCTCTGGCTGGTCCTGGCGGCCGGCCTTGCGGGCATTCTCTACGGAGCCGTGCAGACCGGCATCCTGATGAAGGCCAGCCCTGGCAATGAACGCATGCAGGAGATCGCCGCGGCGATCCAGGAAGGCGCCGCCGCCTACCTGAAGCGTCAGTACACCACCATCG
>CAZRKY010000348.1:0-1981 GCA_964600375.1 uncultured Caulobacteraceae bacterium
GGCGCTCTATGACACCGGACCGGTGCTGAAGGCGGTGTAGATCTACGTGAAAACCGTAACATTAAAAACCGACCTGCTCCATCGGTTGGCGGCGCGGGACCTGCAGGTGATCGACCTGGAGGGCCTGGCCAATCATCGGGGCTCACTGTTCGGCAATCGCGGACCTCAGCCGGGCCAGAAGCTGTTCGAGAGCCGGCTGCTGGCCCGGATCGAGGCCCTGGACCCTGCCCGGCCCGTGGTGGTCGAGGCGGAGTCCAGCAAGATCGGTCAACGCATGGTGCCGCCCATCCTGTGGCGGGCCATGCAGGCGGCGCCGCGGATCGAACTGACTGCGACCGCCGAGGACCGCGCGCGGTATCTGGTGGGCGCCTACCGCGACATTGTCGCTGACCGGGCGGCGCTTGAGGCGGTGCTGGATCGCCTGCCTGCCCACGCCAGCCCGGACCGGCGCAAGGCCTGGAGCGCGATGATCGACGCCGGGGACTTCGAAGCCCTGGCCACGGCCCTGATGGCGTTCCACTACGACCCCGCCTACGCCCGCTCGGCGAAGAAGGAGACCCGGCGCCTGCTGGGGACGGTCCAGGTCACGCCGCTGGACGAGGCGACACAGGAGGCGGCGGCGGACGCGGTGAAGGCAATAATCGGGCCCTAGCCGCGCCCGCCCTCGAACGGGTCGCCGTGCAGGGTCAGCAGGGGAATGACGATGTCTTCCTCGTCGTGCAGGTGCCGCGCGAGCGGCCCGGCGGCCGAATCGATGGCGACGCAGAGCGCCTCGCCGGACGCGGCCGTGTCGTCCTTGTCGGCCACGGCGCGGTTGAAGGCGTTGGCGGCCTCGACCATGGCCTCGAGCATGCCGTGCACCGCCTCGTGGTCGCGATCCAGCAGGGCGATGCCCTCGGCGATGCGCGGCTCCTGTTTGGCGAAGGCGGGGAAGTACATGCGGCTTTCACGCTGGTGGTGGCCGTCGAGGTTCTGCAGGAACTGCTGCAGGCGCGGCATGACCAGGGACTGGAACTGCGGCGCGGAGAACCGCCCTTCGCGCCACTGGGCGGTCAGGCCGGTCAGCCCCTCCAGCATGCCGCGGAACCAGGCGTGGATCTCGAGCCAGTGGGCGGCCATGGCGTGGATGCGCCCCGCCTCGCCCCAGGCGTCGCGCGGCAGGTCGCGCTCCAGCCAGCGGAAATCGTCGGGCAGGCCGGCGCGGGTGAACAGGTGGTCGGGAGAATCGGCGGACATGCCGCCTAGATAGGCACGACTAGCGGCGTTCGCACTGGTCGTAGCGGCCGGACTGGCAGGCCCGCACGCGCGCTTCCCACGCCGCCTTGTCGGCCTCGTATTTCGCAACCGCCGCCTGTTGGGCCGCGAGGTCGGCGTCGTACTTCGCCTGGGCGGCGCGCTGTTCGGCGGCGGCCTGCTCATAGGCCGAACGGGCGGCGTTGAAGCGGGCCGCCTCCGCGGCGTTGCGCGCCTTGATGACAGCGTCGGCGGCCAGGGCCTCGGCCGTCAGCCGCCGCGCCTCGGCGACCATCGCCGGATCCGAGTCGTCCGCTGCCCCTTGCGCCTGGCCCTTGGTCGCGACCGGCTGACCCTTGCTCAGGTCCTGAGCCAGCACCGGCTGGGCCAACAGGGCGAAGAGGGCGGCGACGATGGCGATGGCGCGCGAAACGAGACGCATGGGAGGCTCCGGAACTGAGCCGTAAACCTAGAAATTCAATGTGGCGTCTGGTGGGCGCAAAAGGTCGAAATCCGGGCAGATTCCGTGCAGATCAGCCCCCGCCCACGAACTGCACGATCTCCAGCCGGTCGCCTTCGCTGAGCGGCGTGCCGGCGTGCAGCGACCTCGGCACGATGGCCATGTTGAGCTCCACCGCAACCTTGCGGGGGTCGAGGTCCAGTTCGGCGACCAGGGCGGCGATGTCGCGGGCCTCGACCTCGCGTTCGGCGCCGTTGATGGAAACCCGCATGCTTTGCTCCGACTTCG
>CAZRKY010000349.1:0-1405 GCA_964600375.1 uncultured Caulobacteraceae bacterium
GCAAGGCCAACAGCGCCGCGCCGCCGATGATGGTCGACGCCAAAAGGCGCTGACGTGCAGTTTGGATTTTCAACTTCATTCCTCCTGAGCTGGCGCACGCCGAACATGCGGCGCAGAGCCTGGGGGAATGCCTAAGTCTTTAAGTGAAATAAGGTCAACACAAGGCAAGCAAAGCCATGCGACATTGCAAATGTATGTAACAGGATCATCACAAGTTGTTCCAAGCAATGAAAATGAATACTATATACATGAGTTAGTAAGATACGTGTAAAGAGACGAAAGGCGACGGCGCATTGCCCCACAAGGCCCGGCGCCGCTTGGCTTCGCCTATCGTGGGCCTCGACGCGCCGCCGGGGACATTCCGCACCACGGCCACAGTGGTGCTAGAACCTCCGGACAGGGGAACGGGCCCATTTGGGGCGGAATTGAGCCAAGGGCGGTGAAGCTTGAGATCATCGACGGCGCGTGAGGATCGGACAGGGCCGGCGCCGGCGACGCCGCTGCGCCTTGTCGGCTACGGTCAGTACCGGCCCCGTGCGACCCGCACCTCTGCGGCCATGGACGTGCTTTTCGGCAAGGCGGCGGGCTGGACCGAGGCGACCTTCGGAATCGCCTCTCGCGGCCTTGCCGATTCCCACGAGACCACCACCGCCATGGCCGCGGGCGCGGCCCGCGATGCCCTGGCGCAGGCGGGCTGGGCGGAGGGCGACTTCGACGTGCTGATCGGCGCCTGTGGCGTGATGGAGCAGCCGATTCCCGGGACGTCGGTGATGATCCAGCAAGCGCTGGGGCTGGGCGGATCCGGAATCGCCGCCTTCGATGTCAACCAGACCTGCCTCTCCTTTGTCACGGCGCTCGATGTGGCCGCCATGGGCTTCGCCAGCGGCCGCTGGAACCGCGCCCTGGTTGTGGCCAGCGACATCGCCTCGGCCGGCCTCGACCTGACCACGCCCCATGCGTCGGCGATCTTCGGGGACGGCGCGGCGGCGGTCTGCCTGGAGGCGGGGGATGACCCCTCCGGCCCGGCCCTGCTGTCGCGCGGCTTCGAGACCTATGGCGAGGGCAAGGACCTGTGCAGCCTCAGGGCCGGCGGCACCCGCATCCGGGTCGAGGAGGGCTACGACGCCCTGGTCGCGGGATCCAGGTTCCAGATGGACGCCTTCGGGATATTCAAGGCCGCCGCCCGGCGGCTGCCGCCCCTGCTGGACAGGGTGCTGGGCCAGGCCGGCCTGACCCGCGAAACGCTCGACGTCATTGTCCCCCACCAGGCCAGCCGGCCGGGAATCGACCATGTGAAGAAGCTGATGGACGGCGACCCCGGGCGGGTGATCGACATCTTCTCCGACCATGGCAACCAGATCGCCGCCTCCCAGATGCTCACCTCGGCCCTGGGGGCCACCCGGAC
>CAZRKY010000349.1:1415-1977 GCA_964600375.1 uncultured Caulobacteraceae bacterium
GTCCATGCCCACGCCGAGGGCCTGCTGACCTCCGGCAAGACCGTGCTGCTGCTGGGCACCGCGGCGGGCATCAGCGCCGCCGCCATGGTCCTGAGGGTCTAGTGCGCCAGGCCCTCGTCACCGGCGCCACGGGCGGCCTCGGGCTCGCCGTGGTCGAAGCCCTGTCCGAGGCTGGATACGCCGTGCGTGCGACCGGGCGGGACGCCTCCGCCCTGCCGAGGCTGGAGGCGATGGGGGCGGAGGTCAGGCTCGCCGACCTGACCGATTCGCGGGTCGCCAAGGCGCTCTGCGAGGGCGTCGACGCGGTCTTCCATGCGGCGGCGCTGTCCAGCCCCTGGGGCCGGCCGGAGGTGTTTCGGGCGATCAATGTGACCGCCACCCAGACCCTGCTGGCGGCAGCGAAGGCGGCGGGCTCCGACAGCTTCGTCTTCGTCTCGTCACCGTCGATCTACACCCGCCCGCGCGACCAGGTCGGGCTGACGGAGGCCGACCCCATGGCGGTGAGGCCCATGAACGCCTACGCCGCCACAAAGGGCCAGGCCGAGCGACTGGTGCTGGCCGC
>CAZRKY010000350.1:0-1235 GCA_964600375.1 uncultured Caulobacteraceae bacterium
GACGGCGACAACCTTGCCGCCGCCCGCGCCCTGGGTCTGGAGATCGGACGCAGGGTCAAGGCCGAGGCCGGCGACAGGCTGGTGGTGGCCTGATGCGCGTCTGGGTCACCCGCGCCAGTCCGGGGGCCGAACGCACCGCCGATGCGCTGAGGAAGCTCGGCCACAGCCCGCTGCTTTCGCCGGTGATGCGGGTCAAGCAACTGCCGGCCGCGATCGATCTGACCGGGGTCGCGGCGCTCGCCTTCACCAGCGCCAACGGGGTCGAGGCCTTCACCGTGCGGTCGCCCGGACGGGACCTCAAGGTCTTCGCCGTCGGCGACGCCACGGCCCAGACCGCGCGCGAGGCGGGTTTCAGCGACGTGATCTCGGCCCACGGCGACGTCGCGGCGCTGGGCGCGCTGATCGCCGGCGCAGGCCTGCCCGAGGGCGCCGTGGTCCTGCATCCGGGCGGCCGGGAACTGGCGGGCGATCTGCCGGGCGCCGCGGGTCCCGGCGTGGTCATCCGCCAGGTCGCGCTCTACGAGACCCTGGCGCGCGCGCCGTCCGAGGCCCTGGCGGTGATGGACGCCGACGGGCTGGACGCGGTGCTGGTGCACTCCTCGAAAGCGGCCCGGCGCCTGGCCTCGGTCTGCGCCCCCTGGCGCGAGGGCCGGGCCTGGTACTTCGCCCTGTCGCCGGCGGTCGCCGCGCCCCTGATCGAAGCCGGGTTCGAAAAGGTTCGCTCCGCGCCGTTCCCTGATGAGGCGGCTTTGCTTAAGCTGCTCGCCGAAAGCCCAGCGGATGCCATGACCGACGCTCAGGACGACGTCATCGAGGAGCCGGAACCCTACGCGCCGCCCGCGGCGCCGACTCGCCGCCCCGGGCGCCGGCCGCCGGTCTGGGGCCTCGGCATTCTGGCCGCCGCCGCCGTGGTCGCCGCCATCGGCGTGGCTGTCTACGCCCCCAGGATCTTCGACGGCCCGGGCCCGGGCCCCGCGCCGGCCGCCGCGACCGAGACGCCCGCCTCGGACGCGCGGCTCCAGGCCCGGATCGCCGAGCTGGAGGCCGAACTGGCCCGCAGCCGCAGCGTCTCCGCCTCCGGAGCCGGGGCCGCGTCGTCCAGCGACCTCAGCGCCATCGAGGCGCGGCTCGCCAGGATCGAGGCCGCCCAGGGGCGCGCCGCCCGCGCCGCCTCCGCCGCCGTCGCCGCCGAGTGCCACGCGGTGGCCGCCGACGCCGCCGCCGCGTCGCGCACC
>CAZRKY010000350.1:1245-1948 GCA_964600375.1 uncultured Caulobacteraceae bacterium
CCGCGGCCCTGGCCGACGCCGCCTCCACCTCCCGCCCGTTCCTGACCGAACTGGCCACGCTCGAGCGCCTCAGTCCGCACGCCGAGGACCTGTCGGGCCTGAAGCCGCTGGCGGAAAGCGGCGCGCCCACTGCCGCGGCGCTCGCCGCCGAGTTCCCCGAGGTGGCGGACCACGCCGCCGCCGCGTCGCGCACCACCGGCGCCGACACCAGCCTGCTGTCGCGGGCGGGCGACGCGCTGGCCGCGCTCTTCACCCTGCGGCGGGTCGGCGACCTGACCGGTAACGATCCGGACGCCATCCTCGCCCGGGCCGAGCGCCGGGTGGCCGAAGGCGACATCGAATCCGCCCTTGCCCAGTTGCAGGCCTTGCCGGCTGGCGGCCAGCGCGCGACCGCTGACTGGCGCGAGCGGGCCCAGCGGCGCGTGGAGATCGAGCGCCGCATCGCCGCGCTCAGGGCCGCGGCCCTGCGCGACCTCGCCCAGGCGGAATCCGGAGCCGTTCCGTGATCCGCGCCGCGCTCGGCATTCTGCTGGTGATGGCGGTGATCGTCGTCGCCCTGGCCATGTCGGGCGATCCCGGGCGCGCGAACCTGGTCTGGGTCAACTGGCGTTTCGGCACCACCGCGGCGGCGGCGATCATGATGATCGGCCTGCTGTCGCTGCTGGCGGTGATCTGCTGGCGCATCGTGCTCTGGATCGTCGAG
>CAZRKY010000351.1:0-1919 GCA_964600375.1 uncultured Caulobacteraceae bacterium
GCCCATATCGCGGCCCATTACCAGGGTCTCGCCCTCGGCCAGGCCGGTGGTGCTGATGACCGGACACGGCGATATCCCCATGTCGGTGCGCGGGATGAAGGCCGGGGCCGTGGACTTTCTGGCCAAGCCGTTTCGCGACCAGGACATGCTGGACGCCGTCGCCGCCGCCATCGAGCGCGACCGCAAGCAGCGCGCGGCCGACACGGGCGCGGCGGAATTGGGCGCTCGTTTCGCCACCCTGTCGCCGCGCGAGCGCGAGGTCATGGCGCTGGTCTGCGCTGGCCGCATGAACAAGCAGGCGGCGTTTGAACTGGGTTTGTCAGAGATCACCGTGAAGATTCACCGCGGCGCCGCCATGCGGAAGATGCAGGCCAAGTCGCTTGCCGATCTGGTGCGCATGGCCGAGGCGCTCGATCTGCGGCCTAACACGTCCGTATAGTTCCCGGCTGGCGTGCGGCGTGCGACTTTTGTGACAGTAGCTTCGGCGTGGCCTCCACGTCCTGCACGGAAGGCCGGACCCTGTCGCCCAAACCCCTGATCTCCATCGTCGATGACGACGAGTCCCTGCGCCGGGCGCTGGTCGGACTGGTGCGCTCCCTGGGCTATCGCGCCCAGGGCTACGGTTCGGCTGAGGCCTTTCTGGCGGATCCCGAGGCGCTGGCCAGCGCCTGTGTCGTCACCGACATCCAGATGCCGGGGCTCGATGGCATCGCCCTGCTGCGCCGCCTGCTCGAGGGCGGCCGCACCACGCCGGTGATCATGGTCACCGCCCGCGACGAGCCGGCGCTGCACGAGCGGGCGCGGGCCAGCGGGGCCTTCTGCCTGCTGCGCAAACCGTTCGCCGGCGACGCCCTGATCGAATGCCTGGAGCGGGCGCTGGCGGCCGGCTCGGACTAGGACGCGCGCGCCGGGGCGTGCAGGATGAGGCGGGAAGGGGAGGGTCGTTGGACAGTTTCGAGCATCGCTACCGCAACCTGTTCCAGGCCATGGCGGCCTCATTCTGGGAGTGCGACTTCTTCCCGGTCGGCGATCTGCTGCGTGAGCTGAAGCGTTCGGGCGTCACGGACTTTCCCGCCCACTTTGCCGCCAACCCGGCCTTCGTGCGCGAAATGATGCGGGCCACCCGCGTGGTCGACGTCAACGCCCAGACGGTCGCCGTCTTCGGCCGGGGGGCCAAGGCCGAGATGCTGACCAGCGTCGAGCCGTTCTGGCCGGAGAGCAGCAATGGCGTCTTCGCCGCCAGCGTGATCGCCGCCATCACCGGCAAGCCCAACTATTCCGCCGAGACCCGGCTGCGGACGCTGGAGGGTGACGAGTTCGACGTGCTCTTCACGGCCTCATTCCCCGCCGAAACCATGAACAAGGGCACCCTGATGATCGGGGTGATCGACATCAGCGAGCGGGTGAGGGCCCAGGCCCAACTGGAGCGGGTGCAGGCCGATTTCGCCCACGCGGCGCGGGTCTCGATGCTGGGCGAGCTGACCGCCTCCCTGGCCCACGAGGTGAACCAGCCGCTGGCGGCGATCGCCACCAACGCCGCCGCCGGCCTGCGCTGGTTGGGGCGGCCCGAACCGGACCTCGCAGAGGTCCGCGCGATCACCGAGGGCATCGCGGCCGACGCGCGCCGCGCGGCCGACATCATCGCCCGTGTCCGCGGCATGGCCGAGCGCCGCGCGCCCGAACCAACCCTGTTGTCGCTGAATGGGGTGGTAGAGGAGGCGCTACTGTTCCTGCGCCACGAGATCCAGGGGCAGGGCGTCACGGTCGAGACGGATCTGGCCCCCGGGCTGCCGCCGGTGCTGGCCGATCGCACCCAGCTGCAGCAGGTGATCGTCAACCTCGCCGTCAACGCCCTGCAGGCCATGGCCCACGGCCCCGCGCCCCATCTCCTGCGGCTGGAGACCGGCGCGGCCGGCGAC
>CAZRKY010000352.1:0-1908 GCA_964600375.1 uncultured Caulobacteraceae bacterium
AGATGGCCCAGGTGCAGGGGCGTCTCGCGCACCATCAGCACCAGCGGGCGGCGCTCCTTCAACGTCACGTCCGCGGCGCGGGTGAGCAGGGACGAGGTCACGCCGGTGGCGATCTCGCTCATGGTGCGGACCGAACAAGGCGCCACCACCATGCCCAGGGCCTTGAACGAGCCCGAGGCCACCGAGGCCCCGATGTCGCCGGCCTTGTGGACGACGGCGGCCTTGGCCTGGACATCGGCCAGCGACAGGCCGGTCTCCTGGCCCAGGGTCATGGCCGCCGCCTTGGAGATGATCAGGTGGCTCTCCACGCCAAGCTCGGAAAGCGCCTCGAGCAGGCGCACGCCATAGACGGCGCCGGAGGCTCCGGAGATCCCTACGACCAAACGGTTTGCAGCGTCGCTCAAGCCAAGCTCCGTAACATTTATCCCGGAAATGTGACTCCACACCGGCGGGATACGGGTGTGTCATTCCAATGCTGCTAACCAGAAGGAGGCGCAACCCATGGCGATCGACGCCCGCCTGCGCGAACTCAACGCCAGGCACCGCTCGCTCGAACAAGCCATCGAGGACGAACTGTCCCATCCGGGCTCGGACTCGCTGACCCTGGTAGAGTTGAAACGTCGAAAGCTGAGGCTGAAGGAGGAGATCGAGGGGCTTCGCGCCCCCGCCCATTAGCTTCGTTGTGAAACGGGCCGCCCCATGGGGCGGCCCGTTTGCATTTCAGCCTCCTGCTTGCGCGGGAATTGCCTGACCCCGACGGATCAGGCCTCGTCGTCGTCCTCGGTCGCCCAGACGTCGGCGGCCTGCAGTTCGCGCTCCTCCGCGGGCTCCTCGACCTCCACGGCGCCGGTCTCGGCCGCCGGCTGCAGGGTCGCGCCGGCGGTTTCGCCGCGCTTGGCCGCATCCTTGTTCTTCTTGTCCGAGGCCTTCTTGACCACGGCGTCCAGCTCCAGCTGGCCGACGAGGCCCAGGCTGACCGGGTCGACCGGCTTGATCGAGCCGATGTTCCAGTGGGTGCGGTTGCGCACCTGGTCGATGGTCGCCTTGGTCGTGCCCAGCAGCTTGGAGATCTGGGCGTCGGTGACTTCGGGGTGGTTGCGCAGGAACCAGGCGATGGCGTCCGGACGGTCCTGGCGGCGCGACACGGGCGTGTAACGCGGGGCCTTCTTGGTCACCTTCAGCAGGTCCTGGTGCTTACCGACCAGGGCCTTCATGCGGTACTTGGGATCGGCCTCGGCCTTCTCCAGTTGCTCGCGCGAGAGCTGGCCGTTGGCGATCGGGTCGGCGCCGCGGATGTCGCGCGCGACCTCGCCGTCGGCGATGCCCTTCACTTCCAGATGGTGCAGGCCACAGAAGTCGGCGATCTGCTCGAAGGACATCGAGGTGTTGTCCACGAGCCAGACGGCGGTGGCCTTGGGATAGAGAATTTGGTCGCTCATTGCGGCGCTCCAGAAACGACGGCGCCCGGCCTTTCGGCCGGGCGGGTTGGTGGAGCCAGTCTATAATCACCTTCCGCGCCCAAGGGAACGGCCTTCGTTACAGTCGGCGCTCTTCAGCGGCGGCGGCGAGGCATTCGGCCAGGCGTTGGCGCCAGGGGACCGCGGCGGGCCCTCCTGCGAGCGCGGCATCGAGGTCGACGTAGGCCTGGGGCGATGGGCGCCAGGCGCGCGATCGGCCCGGTCCGATGCAGACGAGACGCAGCTGGCCGTCCGGTCCGGGATAGGCGAGCACGGCCAAGTGCACCGGCAGGGCCAGGGGCGGGGTCCTGCGCACCCTCCCGCGGGCGCAGGCCTCTGGCGCGACGTTGGTCCCGCAGGCCTTGAGCTTCTTGACGGCGATCTGCGGCCGGTCGGACGCGATCAGGCCGTCCTCGGCCAGTCGCTGCATCGCGTTGCGCGCGGTCATGCG
>CAZRKY010000353.1:0-1900 GCA_964600375.1 uncultured Caulobacteraceae bacterium
CAGCCGACCTGGCGGCGGCCCGGTCGCGCTGAGTCCGCCAGAGCCGCGGCGTCGCGTCCCTAGAATCAGAAATTCAATGCACCGGTTTAAGTAATCGCGGTGTGTCCGCCAAGTAACGCCTCAAACCAGTGATGGGTCTGCGCCGCCCGGGCTATTGTGGGGCTCCAGCCGCGGCCCTAACCTCCTGCACAGACGAGGAAAGTTCGCCCTCAAGGCCTTCCCGGACCGCCCGTCCACGAAGGGCGGGCGGTCCCCTCTTGTTCGCGGAGCCGAGGTGACGATGAAGTCTGACAGCGGACATCTCGACCGGCGCGCCCTGCTGGCCGGCGTGGTCGCGGCGGCCGGCGCGCCCTGCGGCCGGGCGGCCGCGGCGGCCGGAGGGCGATCGCGCGACGTGTCCGTTGTCGCCGATGACGGGGTCCGGCTGGCCGGCACGCTCCACCTGCCGGCGGGCGCCGGTCCCTTCCCCGCCCTGATCTTTGCTCACGGATCGGAAGCCACGCCGCGGGGGCAGGAGTTCGACATCGTGGGGGCCCAGCGCTTCCTCGACGCCGGAGTCGCGGTGCTGTTCACCGACAAGCGCGGCGTAGGCGACACGCCCGGGGTCTATGTGGAGTCCTCCGACCTGTTCGCCACGGCCCGGGACGTCGTCGCCCAGGCGCACTACCTCAAGGGCTTGCCCGAAATCTGCCGCGTCGGGGTGTTCGGCGTCAGCCGTGGGGGCTGGGTCGCGCCGATCGCGGCCGCCAAGACCGCCGACATAGACTTTCTGGTCATCCTGTCGGGACCGGCCGTGTCGCCGAACGAGGCCAACATCTTCGCCCGGGGCGAGGAGGCGCGCGATCAGGGCGCGGCCGAGAAGGAAATCAGGGAAATAGAGCGCTACCGCCGGGTGTTGTGGCGCTACTACGGTTCGGGCGAGGGGTACGAGGCGGCCATGGCGGCCTGGCGGATCGCCCGGACCCGGCCCTGGTATGCGGGGCTGATGGAGACCGGCGAGCCGCTCGCGCCGTCCCGGCTCGGGCATCCGGCGCTGAGCTACTTCAGGATCGGGGTCTACGACCCGGCGCCGACCCTCAAGGCGCTGAACATCCCTGTCGTGATGATCTACGGCGAAAAGGACCGCCTGATTCCTGTCAGGCGCAGCGCCGCAGCCGCCAGACGCGCCCTGTCGCGCAACCGGCGGGCGCAGGTCGTGATGATCCCGGGCGCCGGCCATGGCATGCGTCAGGTCCTGACCCGCGAAGCGCTGCGGGGCCAGCCGGCGGGGCCGCTGACCTGGGCGCCGGCCTACTGGCCGACCCTGACCCGCTGGCTGCGACGCTACGCCGGTTGCCGTCCCACGGCCTAGCCCGGCTCACGCGGACAGCCTCACCGAATTCGCCCGGCCCGCCCGATGGGGCGTCGCCGCCCCGCGCCGTGGCCGCCCCTCTTTGATGGCGGCTGGCTGGTCGACCTGAATACTTGAGTGAATTCTTTAACAATCCATAAGCGCGTTTAATTAAATAAGATGTGTCCTCAATGTGACCGTTTTTGTCCTTGTCATACCCATGTCGTTACAGGGATTGTGGGCGAGTTCCATGATCTCTAGCGTTTCCAATACTTGACGGCTCGTCCGTCTGGGGCCCTCGCCCGCTGGCGTGGGGGGAACACGCAGGAGGAACTAACTTGAAAACCCAATCCGCACGTCAGCGCCTGTTGGCGTCGACGATCATCGGCGGCGCCGCCTTGCTGGCCCTTCAGGCCGCACCGGCGCTCGCCCAGGACGACGCTACCGAGGTCGAGGGCGTCGTCGTCACCGGCTCGCGTATCGTCCGCCAGGACTTCGAAGCCATCAGCCCGGTCACGACCGTCGGTTCCGAGCAGCTCGAGCTGACCGCGACCCTGACCGTCGACACCC
>CAZRKY010000354.1:0-1897 GCA_964600375.1 uncultured Caulobacteraceae bacterium
ATGTCGTCCATCACCTGCATGACCTCCTCCTTCTGCTCGCCCAGCCCGACCATGACGCCGGACTTGGTGAACTGGGAAGGATCGCGCTCCTTCACCCGCTCGAGCAGGCGCAGCGAGTGATAGTAGCGCGCGCCGGGGCGGATTTTCAGATAGAGCCGCGGCACGGTCTCGAGGTTGTGGTTGAAGACGTCGGGCTTGGCGTCGATGACGATCTCGGCCGCCCCGTCCTTGCGCAGGAAGTCGGGCGTCAGGATCTCGATGGTGGTCTTCGGCGTCTCGGCGCGAATGGCGCGGATCACCTGGGCGAAGTGCTCGGCCCCGCCGTCGGCCAAGTCATCGCGGTCGACCGAGGTGATGACCACGTGGTTCAGGCCCATGGCGGCCACGGCGCGGCCCACCTTGGCGGGCTCCCCGGCGTCCAGCGGCCCGGGCATGCCGGTCTTGACGTTGCAGAAGGCGCAGGCCCGCGTGCAGGTGTCGCCCATGATCATCAGGGTGGCGTGCTTCTGACTCCAGCACTCGCCGATGTTGGGACAGCCGGCCTCTTCGCAGACGGTGACCAGGCCTTCCTTGCGCACGATGTCGCGGGTTTCGTTGTAACCGGCCGAGCCGGGCGCGCGCACGCGCAACCACTCGGGCTTGCGCAGGACCTCGGTGTCGGGCCGGCGCTGCTTTTCCGGGTGACGCAGGGCCCGGGCCGAAAGCGTGTCGATTACGGTCGCCATTACGGGCGGTATGTCGTCCTTCCGGGGCGACTGCGCAAGTCGGTCCGCTTGACGCGGGAGTCGGAATTGGTGTGCGCTGCGGCTCGGGCGCACGCCCGTCCCTGGGGGTTCACGTCATGAAACGGCTGGTGCTCGGCGTCGCAAGCCTGCTGCTCGCCGCCTGTGGCCTGGGCGGCTCGGGCCCCTATCACCAGAAGGACGGCGCCTGGTACTTCGAGAACGAACAGATGCGGGTGCCCGACGGCGAGAAGGTCACGGCGCTGAACAATCGCTTCGCCAGGACCGCCACCCTGGCCTTCTATCGCTCCAGCATCATCGACGGCGCCGACGCCGCGACCTTCACCGCGGTCACCGAGCACTACGCCAAGGACAAGAGCCACGTCTGGTACGCCGACACCTATCGCAAGGGTCAGGAGTACTTCTCCATCATCCACACCCGGGTGATTGAACTTTCCGAGGCTGATCCCGCGAGCTTCGTCAGCCTCGACACGCCCCATGCCGAAACCGACCTCGGCTACGCCCGCGACCGCAGCCACGTCTGGTTCGAGGGCAAGCGGATGGCGGTGGCCGACATCGCCAGCTTCGAGCTCCAGTCCTACGGCTACGCGCGGGACAAGACGACCGGCTACTACATGCGCGAGCCGGTGCCCGGCAGCGACGGCCGCACCTTCCGGCAGATCAGCCACGACTGGTCAAAGGACGCGACACACGTCTGGTGGTCGGATGTCGACCTGAACTCCCAGCCTTCCGGCGCCCTGATCAATCGCGTCGCCGAAGGCGCCGACCCCGCGACCTTCGAGGCGCTGGAGGGGGGCTATGGGAAGGACAAGACGCGGGTGTGGTTCCAGGGCGTGGCGGTCGAGGGCGCCGATCCGGCGACGTTCGTGGTCGAACCCGGCAGCGGGACGCAGGGCGATGCCCACGACAAGAGCGCCGCCTACGCGGCCGGCAAGCGCGTTGTGACCGCGCCAGCGCCGGCCCAGCCTCATTGAAATCCTCCCCCGATGGGGGAGGTGGATCGATGCGCAGCATCGAGACGGTGGGGGCCGCGCGCCAGCGCGGTCGGTTCAAGATCGTCGGACGGCTCTGGCGACGGTTCAGTCTGGCGGATGTTGGGCCGACCCGCCCCTGCCGGGCCGGGCCCCCTCCGTCTCGGCGCGCAATGCGCGCCG
>CAZRKY010000355.1:0-1895 GCA_964600375.1 uncultured Caulobacteraceae bacterium
CCGACTTCGGCGTCACCTTCCAGACCTTCTACGGGCTCGAGGGCTTCGTGAAGGGTGAGTGGAACTTCGGCGGCGACGCCGACGGCGGCGCGGCCCGACTGGGTGCTCGCTGGCGCTGGTAAAACTGATCAGCTAGTGTCTTTATCGCCGGCGCCGCCAAGGCGCCGGCGATTTTCTTTGTGGGGCTTCGACGTTAGATCATGACCAAGAAAACAAAGGCGCCGGAGCAGGCGCCGCAACCTGAGATTTCAAGCGTTTCCTCGGCGTCCGCCGGCGTCGACGTGAGTGCGCCGACCACCGCCGAAGGCGGCCAGCCCCAGCCGCATCCCAGCGCGCCCCAGGGCCAGCAGCCGCAAACCAAGATGTCGGTTTCGCGCGGATTCGCGAACTGGATGTCGCTGCAGCGCTCGTCCATCGCCTTCACCTCCTACCAGACCGGAAAGCTGTTCCTGGTCGGCCTGACGCCCGAAAAGAAGGTGTCGTTCCACCAGCAGAGCTACCAGCGGGCCATGGGCGTCCACGCCCAGCGTGACCGCCTCTATGTCGGCTCGCTGTTCCAGATCTGGCGTCTTGAAAACGTGCTCGGCCCGGCCGAACGCGCCAACAAGCACTTCGACCGCCTCTATGTGCCGCGCAACGCCCAGACCGTGGGCGACGTGGACGTTCACGAGGTGTCGGTCGACCGGGCGGGACGGATCATCTTCGTCAACACCAAGTACTCGTGCCTGGCGACCGTCTCGACCAAGTTCGGCTTCCGCCCGATCTGGAAGCCGCCGTTCATCTCCAAGCTGGCCGCCGAAGACCGCTGCCACATGAACGGCATGGCCATGGAAGACGGCCTGCCCCGTTACGTCACGGCGGTCAGCCGCTCGGACGTGATCAACGGCTGGCGCGAGCGTCGCCATGAGGGCGGCGTCCTGATCGACGTGCAGAACGACAAGATCGTCACCGATGACCTGTCGATGCCGCACAGCCCCCGTGTCTACAACGGCCAGATCTACGCCCTGGATTCCGGGCGCGGTCACCTGATCCGCATCGACAAGGACACCGGCAAGAAGGAAGACATCTGCTTCTGCCCGGGCTTCCTGCGCGGCCTGGCGCTGCACAACGGCTACGCGCTCGTCACCTGCTCCAAGCCGCGTGACGGCGCCTTCTCCGGCCTCGAGCTTCAGGACGCCCTGAAGAAGCGGGACGGCGAGGCCTGGTGTGGCGTGCTGATCATCGACCTGCGCTCGGGCGACATGGTCGAGTTCATCCGCATGGACGGCCAGATCGCCGAGCTGTTCGACGTCGCCATCATCCCGGACACCCTGTGCCCGATGGCGATCGGCATCAACTCGCCCGAGATCCACAGCATGATCACCTTCGACAAGGAGTTCGCGCCGTTGATCCCGCCGGTGGCCGGCGCCGCGGCTCCGGCCAAGCCGGCCGCGGCCTGAGCCGACGACAAATCAAAGGAAGCCGGGGCCTTTGCGGGCCCCGGCTTCTCTCATTCCGGCTCCTGAGTTAGACCGTCTGGCCATGCCGCGTCTGTCCGAACACCTCAAACGCCTCGAAGCGGAATCCATCGAGATTCTGCGTGAGGTCGCGGCCGAGTTCGACAACCCGGTCATGCTGTATTCGATCGGCAAGGACTCGGGCGTGATGCTGCATCTCGCGCTCAAGGCCTTTTATCCGTCGAAGGTCCCGTTCCCGCTGCTCCACGTCGATACCCTGTGGAAATTCAGGGACATGATCGACCATCGCGACATTGTCTCGAAGAAGTACGGCTTCGACCTGAAGGTCTACACAAACCCCGACGGCGTCGAGCGGGGCATCAATCCCATCGCCTCGGGGTCGTCCCTCCACACCCAGGTCATGAAGACCGAGGGTCTGCGTCAGGCGATGGACAAGTA
>CAZRKY010000356.1:0-1118 GCA_964600375.1 uncultured Caulobacteraceae bacterium
TCGTCTGTCAGTTCGGTGCGCAGGACCGCGGTGTTGCGCAGATAGCCCTGGGTGGCCTCCACCTGGCCGTCGAGGCTGATGTCCCAGAACCCGAATGCGGCCGGGTCGTCACCATCGCGCTGGTCCAGCAGGGCGGAGAAGATCGGGTCGCTGTCTACGCGGGGCGCGCAGCTCCAGACGAAGCGGCCCTGGCGGTCGACCAGGGCGCTGGCCGCGCAGTTGCCGATCGGCGCCAGATCGAGCGAGCGGGCAGGGGGCGGTGCGCTGGGGGGCGTGTGCGGCATGGTGGGCTGGGGCGTCCTGAAACGGCGGGTGCGGCCACGCTCTCAACGTCCGGAACACGCAAGTGGCTGCATGAAACCGCAACGCCTCTGCGTTTCAGGCGTTTGACGGGGCATGGCATTTGACAGGCGAGACAGCCCCCGCCCGGCGCGGGTCGAGATCCCCGTGAGATCAGCCGCGCTCTTTCTCGATCTGGACGGAACCCTGGCGACGATCGCGCGGACACCCTCCGCTGTCGTGGCGGACCCGGAACGGTCCAGCCTGCTTCGCCGGGCCCGGGCGGCGACCCAGGGTCGACTTGCAGTGATCAGCGGCCGGACCTTGAGCGAGATTGATCGCATCGTCGACCACACGGTCCCCTTCGCTTCGGGGGTGCACGGCCTGGAGCATCGCGGCGTCACCGGGGTCGCGACAGTCCGACCGCACCCAGGGCTTGCGACGGCAAAGGACGCTTTTGAAGCGTGCGCCGCCCAGCGGTCCGGACTGACGGTCGAGGACAAGGGGCTGAGCGTGGCCCTGCACTACCGACAGGCGCCCGATGCGGCCGAGGGCGTGCTCGCGCTGGCTCGCCGGATTGCTACCGAGACAGGGCTGACCCTGCAGGCGGGAGCTTGCGTGGCGGAGTTGCGCACGCCCGGTCATGACAAGGGTGACGCCGTGCGCGCCTTCATGGCGTCCGAGCCCTTCCGTGGGGCGCAGCCCATTTTTGTCGGCGATGATGAAACCGACGAGCACGCCTTTCTGGCGGTTCGCGCGTTGGGAGGGGCGGGTGTTCTGGTCGGGGCGTCGCGAGAAACTGCGGCCGTGGGCCGGCTGGACGGCGTCTCCGATGTGTT
>CAZRKY010000356.1:1128-1886 GCA_964600375.1 uncultured Caulobacteraceae bacterium
GTGGCTGGACCGATCACTTCGAGACGGCCTGTTCAGGGTGGAGGCGCGTTCGTGAGCCGGCTGATTGTAATTTCCAACAGGGTGAACCCGCCGTCTGATCCGGGCACGGGGACCGCGGGAGGACTGGCGATGGCCCTGGCGTCCGCCCTGCGGGACAGCGACGGTGTCTGGTTCGGCTGGAGCGGCGAGACCACCGCGGCCTTCAACGGCCAGATGTCGATGCGAAAGATCGGCGGGGTCACCGTCGCCCTGATCGACCTGGAAGAGCAGGACGTCGACGAATACTACAACGGCTACGCCAACCGGACGCTTTGGCCAGTGCTTCACTATCGCACCGACCTGGCTGCCTTCGATCGCTCGTTCGGCGCCGGTTATGCGCGGGTGAACGCCCGCTTCGCCGATACCGTCCTGCCGCTGATCGGGGCCGATGACATCATCTGGGTGCAAGACTACCACCTGATCCCGCTGGCCCAGGAGCTGCGAAGACGCGGGGTGACCAACCGCATCGGCTTCTTTCTGCACATCCCCTGGCCGGCGCGGCGCAACTTCATCACCCTGCCGCACCACGAGGACCTGGTGCGCTCGCTGCTGGACTACGACCTCATCGGCTTCCAGGCCCGCGACCACCTTGACGCCTTCTCCGAGTACATTGAGCACGTCGCAAACGGCAAAGTCGGCGCCGACGGGCGGGTCGCGGCGTGGGGCAAGACCAGCTGCGCCGGGGCCTTTCCGATCGGGATCGACGCGCGGGAGTTCTC
>CAZRKY010000357.1:0-1880 GCA_964600375.1 uncultured Caulobacteraceae bacterium
CCACCACGACGAAGGCGCCGGTCGGCCCGCCGATCTGGAAGCGGCTGCCGCCCAAGAGCGAGATCAGGAACCCGGCGATGATGGCGGTGATCAGCCCTTTCTCGGGCGTCGTCCCCGAGGCGATGGCCAGGGCCATGGCCAGGGGCAGGGCGACGATGGCGACGGTCAGGCCCGCGATCAGGTCGGCGCGGAAATCAGCGAAGCGGTAGCCCTGGCTCAGGACGGTGACGGTCTTGGGAACGAACAGCCGCCAGTCCCTGAACATGCCCCTCAGCCCCGCTCGATCAGGCGCACGCCGCGGCCCGCGCCCTGACTGGGCGCGCCCTCGACGATCAGTTCGACGCCTGCGGTGGAAAGCGCGTTCATCACCTTCTCAAGGCTGTCGACCACCACCCGCACCGACCCCTCGCAGGCCTCCATGCGCTGGATGGTGGGGACTGACAGGCCCGACAGGCGCGCGAGCTCCTTCTGGTCGATGGAGAGCAGGGCGCGCGCGGCGCGAATCTGGGGGCCGGTGATCACCGGGGCATCTTAGGTGATGTGTGAAATATCATCAACAACACCTCAGCCGTCATCCTCGGGCAAGGTCGCCCAGCTCCTGGCGGCCTTGTCCTTCTCATTTCATGAGAAGGGTTACGCGCCCACCCGGGCCGCGAACTCGGCCAGCGCCCGCGGGTACAGCTCATGCTCCACCGCCAGCACCCGCACGCCCAGCGTCTCCGCCGTATCGCCGGCCAGCACCGGGACCTCGGCCTGGGCCAGGATCGGGCCCTCGTCCATGCCCTCGGTGACCAGGTGCACGGTGCAGCCGGCGACCGCGTCGCCGGCTTCCAGTGCGCGGGCGTGGGTGTCCAGGCCGGGGTATTTCGGCAGCAGCGACGGGTGGATGTTCAGCAAGCGCCCCGCCCAAACATCCACGAACCAGCTCGTCAGGATGCGCATCCAGCCGGCGAGCGCCACGGCGTCCACGGCATGGTCGCGCAGCACGGCGTCCACCGCCCGCTCGTGGGCCTTGCGGTCGCCGGCGAAGGGGCGGGCGGCGACGGTCACGGCCTCGACGCCAAGGCCGCGCGCGACCGCCAGGCCCTCGGCGTCCTCGCGGCTGGCGATGACGACGGCGACTTCGTAGGGGCAGTCGGGACGGCGGGCCGCCTCGACCAGGGCGGCCATGTTGGAGCCGCGGCCGGAAATCAGGACGGCGACGCGCAACCGGCTCACGCCGCGGCGAGCTCCCCGCAGACGAAGGCGGTCTCGCCGGCGTTGAGGAGGGCGGCCAGCACCGGCTCGGCGTTGGCCGGCGACACGATCAGGATGAAGCCGACGCCGCAGTTGAAGGTGCGGCGCATCTCGTGCTCGGAAATCCCGCCGGTCTCCGCCAGCCAGCCGAACACCGGCGGCATGTCCCAGGCGTTCCAGTCGAACCTGGCCTCAAGCCCCGGCGCGATACAGCGGGGCGGGTTCTCTATCAGGCCGCCGCCGGTGATGTGGGCGCCGCCCTTGATCAGGCCGGACTTCATCAGCGGCAGCACCGACTTGATGTAGATTCGCGTCGGCTCCATCAGGGCCTGGGCCAGGGACTGGTCCTTCGCGAAGGGCGCGTCGTCGCCCCAGCCGAGACCGGAACGCTCGACCACCTTGCGGATCAGGGAATAGCCGTTGGAGTGCGGACCCGAGGATCCCAGGCCGATGATCACGTCACCGGCCTTCTGCTGGTCGAGCACCGGCAGCACGCCGTCGCGATTGACCGCGCCGACCGAGAAGCCCGCCAGGTCATAGTCGTCGGCGCCGTACATGCCCGGCATCTCGGCCGTCTCGCCGCCCACCAGGGCGCAACCGGCCTCGCGGCAACCCTCGGCGATGCCGGAAACGACGCGGCGCGC
>CAZRKY010000358.1:0-1844 GCA_964600375.1 uncultured Caulobacteraceae bacterium
CTTGCGCCCGACCCGGCGCACGTCGGCCTCGCCGGTGACGACCCAGCGGCCGTATTCCTTGCCGAAGCCTTCCTCCAGCTCGATCTGGGCGAAGAAGCGGTCGATATCCACCGACAGCGGCATGGGCTTGGGCGGCTCGGGCGCGGTCAGCTCGGGGCGGCGGATCAGGCGGATGGTGCGGGCGGAGATCTGGTCGGCCTTGAAGGTGCGGTCGATCAGCCGCCACCAGGTCCAGTCGACGCGCACGCCGCGGGCCTCCACCCAGACCCCCTTGGCGTCAGTGACGGTGACGCGGTCGAGGGTGAAGTCGTCCCACAGGTCGCCGCGCAGGCCATAGACGTTGATGCGACCGTAGCGGCTGATCTGCTTGCCGTTGACGAAGCTGGAGACCAGGTCCCGGCCCGCCGGCGACAGCACGCCCCAGCGCCCGACGGCGAACACCGCCGCGACCAGCACGGCGACGACCAGGAAGACCAGCAGCGTCCATTCCACGAAGGTGCGGCGGCGCTTCTCGGCCCTGGCTTCGGCCACAACCTCTTCGACGAGCTGTTCGCCGCCGGGGCTGAGGCCGCCGGAGCCGGGCGAACCTTTGGCCTTCGTCCGCTTCGGGCGACGGGCGGGTGGGGGCGTGGCGGTCGGGTCGCTCAAAACGCCTGTCCGAGGGAAACGTAGATCTGGAACGGCGCCTGGCCGTTGCTGCGGTCGAGCGGGACGGCGACGTCGGCGCGGATCGGGCCGAAGGGCAGCTTGTAGCGGACCCCGACGCCGGCCGAGAGGCGGACGATTGAAAAGTCCGGAGTCGGATTATCGCCCACCGAGCCTGCGTCGACGAACAACACCGCGCCCCAGTTGTTGAACAGGTCGCGACGCACCTCGATCGAGGCCTCGACCAGCGAGGGGCCGCCCAGGGGCTTGTCGCTCATGGGCAGGCGCGGCCCGATGCCCTGGTATTCATAGCCCCGCACCGACCCGCCGCCGCCGGAATAGAAGCGGTAGGCGGGCGGGATGTTGGGCACCGAGCCGTTGGCGATGGACCCCAGCCGCAGCCGCCCGGCGATGATGGTCTTGGCGTCGCGGTCCAGCGGCAGGTACATCGTCCCCTGGGCCTGGGCGCGGAAGAACCACAGCTGCTCGTCCCCGGCGGTGATGGCGGGCTGCACCTCGGCCTGCACGCGCCAGCCGCGGTGGGGGTCCAGGGGGTCGTCGGAGCGATCCAGTGTCAGGCCCACGGGCAGGGACAGGATGGCGATGTCCCGTTCCAGCTTGACCGCCAGGTTGGTGTTCAGGTCGATCTCGCGCTCGGCCGAATTGCCCACGTCCAGCAGCACGCCGTAGGTGAAGAACGAGGTCTTGCCGATGCGCCGCTTGAGGTCGGCGCGGAGCAGCACGGCCTGGCGATCATAGGCGTCGGTGAACTCGCGAACCCCTTCCAGCGAAAGGCTCAGCGTCTCGGCCGGGCGGCGCCAGTGGGGCAGGGACAGGCGCAGCAGGGCCCGTTGCAGGATTTCGGCGTAGTGGGCCTCGGCGGTGAGCGTGTCGGCGCGGCCAAGGCGATTGTAGCGGTTCCAGATCAGATCGACGCCCGCGCCCTCGCTGGTCGAGAAGCTGGCGCCGGCCTCGAGCGTCGAACGGGGCCGGTCCGACAGGCTGACGATGACGGGGCGCAGGCCGTCCGGCGTGGTCTGGTTCTTGGGGGCCAGGGCCACCGTGACGGAGTCGTAAACCCCGGTGTCCAGCAGCCGCCGCTCCAGCTCGGCCACGTCCTCGGGATCGTAGATGTCGCCGCTGGCCCAGGGCGGCAGCCGCGAGACCCAACGGGGGTTGGTGCGGCCGGTGGTCGTGAC
>CAZRKY010000359.1:0-1830 GCA_964600375.1 uncultured Caulobacteraceae bacterium
TCCTGCTTCAGGCGCTCCTTCGGGATCATGATCCCGACCGGGTTGTTCTGCCCGGCGGTGTGCAGCGCCCACAGGTGCAGCACGACGATGCCGGCGATGGCGAACGGCAGCAGGTAGTGCAGCGAGAAGAAGCGGTTCAGCGTCGGCTGGTCGACCGCGAAGCCGCCCTGCAGCCACTGCAGGATGCCGGGGCCGACGACGGGGATCGAGCCGAACAGGTTGGTGATCACCACCGCGCCGTGGAAGGACATCTGGCCCCACGGCAGGGTGTAGCCGAGGAAGCCGGTGGCCATCATCAGCAGGTAGATCACCACGCCGAGGATCCAGATCATCTCGCGCGGCGCCTTGTAGGAGCCGTAGTAGAGACCGCGAAGCATGTGGATGTAGACGGCGATGAACATCATCGACGCGCCGTTGGCGTGCATGTAGCGCACCAGCCAGCCGTAGTTGACGTCGCGCATGATGCGCTCGACCGAATTGAACGCCAGGTCGACGTTCGGAATGTAGTGCATCGCCAGGACCACGCCGGTGGCGATCTGGATCACCAGGCAAAGCGCCAGGATGCCCCCGAAGGTCCACCAGTAGTTCAGGTTCCGCGGCGTCGGCAGGTCAGCGTAGTCGGCGGCGATGCGGATGATCGGCAGCCGGTCGTCCATCCAGCGCTCGAAAGCGGACTTGGGGACGTAGGTGGATTCGTGATCGCTCATCTCAGCCCACCTTCACGCGCGAGTCGGACAGGAAGCTGTACTCGGGCACCTCGAGGTTCTTCGGCGCCGGGCCGTTCCGGATGCGGCCAGAGGTGTCGTAGACCGAGCCGTGGCAGGGGCAGAACCAGCCGCCGAACTCTCCGGTCCCGAAGGTCGGGACGCAGCCGAGGTGGGTGCAGGAGCCGACGACGATCAGATACTTCTCGTGGCCGGGCTTGGTGCGCGCCTCGTCGGTCGCCGGGTCCTTCATCGCGGCGTTGTCCGCCTGCTTGGCCTCGGCGATTTCCTTGGGCGTGCGGTAGCGCACGAACAGGGGCTTGCCGCGCCACTTGACGACGATCTGCTGCCCTTCGGCCACCTTGGAGATGTCGACCTCAATGGAGGCCATCGCCAGGGTGTCGGCGGCCGGGTTCATCGTATCGACCAACGGCCATACGGCGGCGGCGCCGGCGCCCACAGCCGCGGCGCCCGCCGCGATGTGGATGAAGTCCCGGCGATGCGGGTCCTGATGGTTGGGATCGCCCTCGTGGGCCACGTCGCTACCCCTTTGCTGGAACGGGCGCCGAAGCGGCGGGCCGTCCTGTCACCTGAATGCTGTTGGCCGGCCAAACAGGCCGACCGCCGCGGCGGGGATTCGGCCCCGGGCGCGCGTCGCAGGGACCGTTAGAATGCGTCTCGTGCTTTTTCAACCTGACAATCAGGAAAACCTTGACCCAAGCCATCGATCCCGTTCCGAAATCGCCGAAAAACCACCCCGGCGGGTCTTTCGGCGACGCACGACCGAATCTGTCGTAGCGCCCCGACACCCTTGGAGCATCGCCCCCCACGGAGCCGTCCGATGATCCTCGCCGCCCTGGTCTCAGCCGCTGTTTTCATCGTCATCGCCGGCCAGCACGCCATCGAGAGCTCGAAATCGCGCTGAGCGCGTTTGGGCCCTCTGGCCTTTTGGGTCGCGCGGTCCTAACCAGCCCGCCATGACCGCCACACCCGATCTCGACGCCCGCAAGGCCGCCGCCCGCGCCTGGTTCGAAACCCTGCGCGACAGGATCTGCGCGAGCTTCGAGGCCCTGGAGGACCAGGCGCCGTCGGAGCTCTACGGCCCCACGCCCGGCCGCTTCGAGTT
>CAZRKY010000360.1:0-1019 GCA_964600375.1 uncultured Caulobacteraceae bacterium
ACTGGAATGGCCACGAACGCGATGCACAGGATGGGGGCCAGCAGGGCCCACGGCAGCCATCCGCGGGCGGGGGAGGAGGAATAGGGGACGGGCTTTGGGGTCTGGCTCATGGGCCTAGCTAGGCCGGCCGAGCGGCTCCGATATAGAACGATCGTGCGACCGGCCCTGCGCCGCCAGCCAGGCCTTGGGCGTCAGGCCGAACGCCTTGCGGAACAGGCGGGTGAAGTGGCTCTGGTCGGCGAACCCGCAGGCATGGGCGGCGTCGGCCAGCCCGGTTCCCTGCACGATCATGGCCCGCGCCCGGTCCAGCCGGCGCAGGATCAGGTAGCGGTAGGGGCTGGCCCCGTAGAGCGCCCGGAAGTCCCGCGACAGGCTCCAGCGGTCATGGCCGGTGGCGCGCTCCAGCTCGTCCAGGGTGAAGCTCTGGTCCAGGCGGGCCTCGATGTAGTCCCGGGCGCGGGCCGCCGCGTCCCGATGCGCGATCCGGGGCGGCGGCGCATCGCCCACCGCCTGTTGCAGGGCCGTCGCCAGATCGAAGAGCGCGTCCTGCAGCGCCAGGCCCGACAGGGGTCGCGTGAGGTCCCGCAGCAGGCCCCAGACCGCGCGGCGCAGGCCGGAATGGTCGCTGACCCCGCCGTCGACGAAAGGCAGGCCCTGGCGGCCGCCCAGCACGGCCTGGACGTCGGCGGGCGCGACATAGGCGGTGCGGTAGCGGAAGGCCCGCTCGTCGCCGGCCCGGCCGTCGTGCTGCTCATCGGGATGCAGGATGACCAGCTGGCCCGGCCGCGAGGCGCGCGTGGCGCCGCGATAATCGAAGCTCTGCAACCCCTTCAGGGTCACGCCCACGGCGTAGGTGTCATGGCGATGCGGCGCGAAGGCCGCGCCCGAAAAGCACGCCTCGATGCGGTCGATGTCGCCCGGGGCGCGGACGATCCAGTTGTCGGCGGTCTGGGCCAGGTCCGGACCCTCCTGCGCGTTCGCTCGGCGCCAGTGTAGCGCCATTCCGGCGGGCATTTGAC
>CAZRKY010000360.1:1029-1827 GCA_964600375.1 uncultured Caulobacteraceae bacterium
CGGGAAACAACCCAGATCCCCGCACGTGGAAGCCGACAATTGCCGGCCGCGCCCACTTTTCGCCCCGCCGGTCCGCCATTTCCCGAAACGAATTTCGGAGCCACCTTGGCTATTTTGGCGTTAAGTCCCTCGTAGGGCGGGCGGGCTATCCACGGATGTCCGCGTGCGAACAGGGGAAGGTTAGTTTGCGACTGTTTCGGTGCGTCCTGGCGGGCCTCATGGCCCTCGGCGTGGCGGCGATATGCGCCCCCGCCTGGGCTGAGCCGAAGGCGCGCGTGGACGGCGTCGAGGACGAGGACCTCAAGGCCCGCATCGAGCAGGCCGTCGGCGACGCCCGCAACGCCCCGGAAACCCGCATGCAGGCGCGCCGCCGCGCCGCCGACGCGGCCGAAGACGCCATCGCCGCCCTGCGCTCCGAGGGCTACTACGCCTACACCGTCGAGCCCGACGTCTCCGACGGCGAGCCGCCGGTCCCGATCGTGCGGATCAATCCCGGCCCCCGCTTCACGGTCGCCAACCCGACGATCGCCTTCGCCGCCCCCGAACCCGACGCCGCCTCCGCCGAGGCCGCCCGCAACGCCATGGACCTGCCGGTCGGCCACGCGGGCCGGGCCGCCGACGTTCTGGCCGCCGAGGGCCGGGTGGTCGCAGCGCTGACCGTCCGGGGCTACGCCGACGCCGCCGCCGGCGACCGCCAGGTGCTGGTCGATCACTCAGACCAGACGGTGCGGCCCAACTTCATCATCGAGCCGGGCGCCCTGGTGCGCATGGACGGCGTGCGGGTCACGACCACCGGCC
>CAZRKY010000361.1:0-1822 GCA_964600375.1 uncultured Caulobacteraceae bacterium
ACGAAACGAAACGGGAACAAAGTTCGCTTCAGCGGGTGGCGGGCGTCGGTGCGTAGTCCACCCGCCGGACTTCCCTTATCTTCGCCCCCGACGCGTCGCCCTCGACCAGCTCATAGCCCAGAAGGGCGAACACCCGGCCGCGCAGGAAGATCGGGCGCGCGTTGCCGTACCAGTCCACGCAACTCGCCGTGCAGCCGTCGTCCTGGCCGCCGGGGCGTCGGCTTTGCAGGCGGCCGAAGTCGGTCAGTTGCTGGTTGGACCGGCGCAGGAACAGCATGTCCGCCAGCCACTGGTCACTATCCAGGCGCAGGATCGGCAGACCCATCAGGCCGCCCTGCCCGTCCGGCGTGGTCGGGTTGAAGAAGAAGGCTTGGCTCCTCGACTCCGCCTGACGCGAGTCCGGCTGGATGAAGCGGTCGCCCAGGGAAGGCTGGCGGCCCGGCGTCAGGTCCACGGTGGTGAAGGTCGTTTCGTTGGTGGATGTCACGACCAGGCCGTCGCGGCCGACCTGCTCGATGCGTTCGACCGGAGAACCCATCGGGAAGACCGAAGGCTCACCGCCAGCGGTGGGCGCGACGACCAGCGAATAGGGGTTCGGGGTCCCGCCATTGATGCCGTAGAGCACGTGGTCGCCGATGAAGCGGTTTTGGCTGATGCCGTAGTTCGGACCGCCGGGCAGCAGGCGGTAGTCGGTCTTCAGGGGCGAGCGCGAACCATCACCGAAGCGGCCTGTCGGCAGCCGCAGCAGGGCGGCGCGGCCGGTGGCGAACTCGGGGTTCCACATGCCGTCGCCGTTGCCGAACGGGGTCAGCAGCACCTCGATCATCCCCGCCGCGGCATTGGCGTTGAAGGAGAACTGGTTGATCGGCGCGCCGCGCACCTGGGCGGCCGCAGGCCGGCCGCCGTTCAGCGGGATCCGGTAGAGGTAGGCGGGCTCGATCTCGCGCTCCTTGCCGGTGCGCTGGTCCCAGGCGAAGGCGGCGTTGATCCAGACATAGACCGCGTTCTGCGACACGAAGAAGGTTCGCCCATAGCTCCCCAGCACCGCGGAGGCCTGGCAGGTCATCACCGGCGCGGTGATGTCGCAGCGGCTGACCGTGTGGATGTGGCTGATGGCTCTGGGCCCGTGCGCCCGCATCGGCGCGGGCAGATAGACCTGGCGCGCATCGAGCATGCGCCGGAACACCGGCCTGGTGGAGTCCTTCGTCCAGACGTCGAAGCCCGGCAGGTTGGCGAGGATGTCGTCGTCCTCGCCGCCCCACCCCCACAGGCTTTGCGGGGCATAGACGACCAGCTGATTGCCGATCAGGCGCGAGGCGTAGTTGGAGCTGGAGTAGTAGTCGCTGGTGCGCAGGTGGTAGGCGTCGAGGAAGCTCAGCTTGCCGTCGGGCGCGACCCGGAAACGGTTCACCTCGGTGCCGCCGCGGGCGTAGCTGTAGCCGACCACGACGATCATATCGCCCTTGATCAGCATCTCGTCATACCAGTCACCGCTGCCGGAGACACCCGGTGGGAAGGCGTTGATGGAGTCCACCGGCTTCAACGAGCCGCCGGCGATGGAAATGCTGAACAGGCGGCCACGGCGCAGGACGATCAGGTTGTCGCCCGCCACCTTGACGATGCCGCCCTCGTCCACGTCTGCGACCTGGGTCGAGGTGATCTTGTCGTTGGCCATGGAAGGCGCGGCCGGCGGCGGGGCGGGCGAGCCCGCCGGCGGGGGTGGCGCCATCATGGGCGGCGGCGGCGGAGGCGGTGGCGGGGGTGGAGTGGCGATGTCCATCTCGCTGCCCTTGCCCCCGGGCTGCAGGAAGCGGCGCAGGTC
>CAZRKY010000362.1:0-1817 GCA_964600375.1 uncultured Caulobacteraceae bacterium
GCCGACCGGGACCGGGGAAACCCAGACCCCTCCGGGCGTGATCCGCAACCCCACCTGGATCAGCAAACCCACCGCCGCCCAGATGGAGCGTGCCTATCCGCAGCGGGCGATCGAGGCCGGGATCGGCGGTAAGGTCGTCATCCAGTGCGCCGTGACCGTCTCCGGCACGCTCACCGGATGTTCGGTCGCCTCGGAGAACCCCGAAGGCAAAGGTTTCGGCTCCGCCGCCCTGCGTCTGTCGAAGTACTTCCGGATGAGCCCCCGCACGGTCGACGGCCGGCCGGTCGAGGGCGCCCTGGTCAGCGTGCCGATCACCTTCGCGGTGAGCTGACCTGCGAAGGCGCGTCAGGCCGGATCGAAGCGGTCCGGCCTGAACGCCGCGGCTTCCGTGGGTGACGCATCGCCCGCGATCGCCGCCGCCACAACCTCCGCGACCAGCGGCGCCAGCAGCCAGCCGTTGCGCCGGGGCGCCAGGGCCGCGAACACCCCCGGCGCTGCGGTGGCCCCCGCGAGCGGCAGGCCGTCAGGCGTCGCCCCTCGCACGCCCGCCCAGGCCCGAAGCACGGTCGCCCCCTCAAGGGCCGGAACCAGCGCCACCGCCGCCGCTTTCAGCTGCTCGACCACCGATGGATCCACAGTCAGATCGTCCCGCCCGGGCTCCATGGTCGCCCCGGCGATGAAGCCGTCGGCGCACGGCAACAGGTAGACCCCCGGCCCCCGGGTCATGCGGCGCACACTCGCGGCGCCGGGGCCGGAAAGGGCGATGATCTGACCTTTCACGGGCGTGATCAGGCGCCCCAGCCCCTCGAGGCCCTCAACCCGCACCGCGCCCGCCGACCATCCCGCCGACAGCACCACAGCGTCGGCCTCGAGCCGTTCGCCCCCCGCAAACACCACCGGACCCGACTGCCCGCGGTCGATCCGGTCGACCCTTGTGGCGCTGAGGCCGGGTGGGCCGAGCAGAGCTGCCAGCCGCGACAGGGCGCCGCCGGCATCGAGCCGCGCTTCGCCCGGGATGTAGAGGCACCCCGCCTGGCGTTCGAAGCCAAACCCCAGAGCCGTCAGGCGGCCGGCGACAGGATCCAAGGGCCCAAGCCAGTCCGCGCCTTCCCCGATCAGCGGGATATCGCCGGCCCGCGCGAACGCCGGCCACAGGTTTGCGGCTGACCGATAGAGTCCGGCGCGCTCCGCCGCGGCGTCTTCCAGCGCGGCCTCCATGGCCGGAGCGATCATGCCGGCGGCGGCGGCCGAGGCGCTGTGGCGGCCAAGATCTGGATCGAGCACCCGCACTTCGGCGCCGCGCCGGATCAGGGCGGCGGCCGTGGCCAGTCCCAGCACGCCAGCGCCGACGACGATGATCCTGGCCCCCGCGAGGCGGGCCCTACGGTCGCTCATGGGATCGCAATAGGCTGACGCGGCCGTTCAGTTCAACCGCCGACCGAACGCAAGAAAGGCCCCCGGCCGCAGCCGGGGGCCTAGCCGGGCCGGCGTTGCGCCGTCCTAGCCGATCGGATTGGCTTCGAAGGTCGTGGTCTTGGGCTCAGGCAGGCCCTTCGCCTTGTAGGCCGCCACCAGCTCCGCCTTGCGCGCGGCCATCTCGGCGCCCAGGGCGTCAACATCCACCCCGGCCTTGCGCGCCTGGGAGAACATGCCTTCGACCCTTTTTTCCTCTTCCTCGACGTGGTGCTCGATCATCTCGGACAGCACCTTGACCTTGGCGTCGTAGAATTCATCGCCCGGCCCGCCCGCCTCGATCTCCGAGATCAGCACCTTGGCGCCGTCGTGTTCGACGTAGGCTTCCTTGAGCAGGTCCTCTT
>CAZRKY010000363.1:0-1801 GCA_964600375.1 uncultured Caulobacteraceae bacterium
GCCGGCTTCAACAGCGGCGAAATCCGATCGCTGACCATCCTCCTGCCGCCGGTCCCCGGCAGCGCTGAAGCCTATGAGAAAGCCATCCGCGAGCGCTACGGCGATCTGGCCGGCCCCTACCTCGCCCTCTACCCGAGTTCGAACCTGCGCGAGAGCATGCTCGCCAATACCAGGGACGCCCTCTACGGCTGGACCGCCGAACGGCTGGTCCGCAAGCAGGAAGCGATCGGCAAGCCCTCGTTCCTCTACCTCTTCGACCACGGCTATCCGACGATGGAGGCCGCCAACCTGCATGGATTCCACGCTTCGGAGCTGCCCTACATGTTCGGCACGCTCGATCGCACGCCGCCGCTGTGGCCGAAGATCCCGGACACAGCAACGGAGCGGAGCCTCTCGCAGACCATGCTGGACTACTGGACGAGCTTCGCCCGCACGGGAGTTCCGACCTCTGCGTCCGCCCCCGTCTGGCCCGCCTTCGGCGCCGGAGCCGGCTACATGCGCTTTGCTGACGACGGACCGCGGGCCGAGCGCCGGGCGCCGGAGACCTACGCCCTTCAGGAGGAGACGGTCTGCCGCCGCCGCGCCGCGGGCCAGGCCTGGAACTGGAATACCGGGGTCATCTCGCCGGTGCTGAACCCGGCGGGCTGCTGACGGCCTAGCCGCGGATCGCCAGGAACCCGGCCGCCATGAAGCGCGCGATCCGCGCCTTCACGGCCGGGAAATCGTCGGACCGACATAGCCCGCCCGACAGCCGGTCGATCCGCCCCGATCGCGCCAGGGTGTTCATCAGGGCCCCGGTGACGAAGTGATAGCCCCAGAAGATGTCCTCGTCGGGATAGTCCGGCAGGGCCTTCTTCAGGATCGAGACCAGCTTGAGCACGACGGGATCGAAATACTCGTCCATCAGGGCCGCGCCTTCCGGCGTGTTGGAGACCCGCGCGCCGAACGCGCCGTAGTTCATCCACGCCTCGCCGCCCTCGTAATAGAGGTCTAGGTCGGTATCGAGGAAGGCGTGCAAGGCGCCCTCCACGGTCGGACGGCCCCCGGCTTCCGCCTCGTAGCGTTCCAGCGCCGCCATCCTCAGCCCGCTGGTCACCCCCGCCCGGCGTGCGAAGACGGCCTCGAACAGGTTCTTCTTGTCATCAAAATAGTAGTGGACCAGCGTCGTGTGGATGCCGACCCGCTTGGCTACGTCACGCAGGGTGACGCCGTAGAGTCCGTGGCGCGAGAAGAGGTATTCGGCGGCGTCGAGAATCTGCTCGAGGCTTTCGGCGCGCTGCTGCGCCTTGGTCCGCTTCTGGCGCTTTTCCGTCGACGCATCCGACACCGGGCCAGTCCTCCTGCCAGCAGGGGCAATCGGCCGAGTGACGTTCATCAACCATTGGCTCCTTCGGCCGGGATTTTCCCATCGGCATAGTCGGCGCGCAATCGATTCTTGTCGATCTTGCCGGTCGCCGCCAGGGGCATGGCGGGCACCTCGACCACCTGATCGGGAATCCACCAGTCCGCCACCTTGCCGCGCAGTTGTTGCAGCAGCGCAGGGGCGTCGACCCGGCGGCCCAGGCGCGACTCCACGATCAGCACCGGCCGCTCGCCCCACCTGTCGTCCGGACGTCCGATCACCGCCACCTGGCCGACGCTGGGATCGCGACCGATGACGTCCTCGATCTCGGCCGGATTGATCCACTCGCCGCCCGACTTGATCAGGTCCTTCGAGCGGTCCTGCACCGTCACGTACGCGTCGGGGCCGATCGTGACGATGTCGCCCGTCCTGAACCAGCCGTCCTCGGTCCAGCGATCG
>CAZRKY010000364.1:0-1731 GCA_964600375.1 uncultured Caulobacteraceae bacterium
CACCAACAACTCGACCGCCCTGCGCCTCAAGCCGGACGCAGCGGCCCGCGTACGGGTGATCTGGACCTCGCCGCGCCTGCCCGAGGATCCGATCGTCTGGCGCAAGGACCTGGACCCGGCGGTGAAGGAGAAACTGCGCTCCTTCTTCCTCACGTACGGGACCAAGCCCGGGCCGGACGGCGACCGCCAGCGCGCAATCCTGGCCAAGCTCTCCTTCGGCCGCTTCATGCCCGCCGATGACAGCCACCTGCTGCCCGTGCGCGAGATGGAGGCCACCCGCGACCTGATCGAGGCCCGCAACAAGGGCGACCAGGCCAAGATGAAGGCGGCCCAGGACGAACTGGACGCCGTCCATCGCGAGCAGACCCGCGTCGGCGCCGCCGCCCCGACCCCGGCGGCCCCCGCGCCTGCCGCCCCGGCCACGAACTAGGGTCCCAAGCCGATGACCGCCGCCGCCCCCGCCGCCATTCCTGCGCCGCCCAAGCGCAGCCTGGGCGACATCCTGTTCGACTTCTTCCTCTGGGGCGGGATCGCGGTCCTGCTGGTCATCAGCTTCGGCCCGACCGACATGGTGAACATCAGCCGGCTGATCACCGACCACGAGCGGATGAACAGCTTCCTGAAGGATTTCCTGCATCCGGACTTTGCCGACTGGAAGCTCTACCTGCAGCAGATGTGGGTGACCCTGCAGATCGCGCTCTGGGGCACCTTCCTGGCGGTGATCCTGGCGGTGCCGCTGGGTCTGGCCGCCTCGCGCAACATCGCTCCCTGGTGGGTGGTCCAGCCGGTCCGCCGTGTGCTGGACGTCCTGCGCTCGGTTCCGGATCTGGTCATGGGCACCCTGTTCCTCGTCGCCGTGGGCCTCGGGCCCCTGCCCGGCGTTCTGGCGATCGCGCTCAACACCGGCGGGGTGCTCGGCAAGCTGTTCTCCGAGGCCGCGGAATCCATCGACAAGGGTCCGGTCGAGGGCGTGCGCGCCACCGGCGGGTCGAGGCTGCACGAGATCATGTGGGGGGTCATCCCCCAGGTGGCGCCGCTGTGGACCTCGTTCGCGCTCTACCGCTTTGAATCGAACTCGCGCTCGGCGACCGTGCTGGGCCTAATCGGCGCCGGTGGCATCGGCAAGATCCTGTTCGACAACCTGCAGGGCTTCAACACCGCCCGGGTCTCGGCCATCGCCATTGTCATCGTGGTCGCGGTGTTCGCCATCGACACCCTCAGCCAGATGATCAGAAAGCGACTGCTGTAGCGGCCTAGGGGCGCTGGCCCCGGGCTGTGCGCCGTTTCCATCGGAGATGGGCGCGCGCATCGCACTGCGCCCAGCACCAGTATTCCGGCCTCTGAGGACTCGTCACATAACAGTCATAAAACCGTGTTGCACAACAGCAACGGCGCGCCTCTGCTTGGTGGATGCGTCTGTTGATAAGTCCTTACCTTCGCAGAACTGTCACTGACCGCCGGTAACCCCCGCCTCGACCTCGCTGATCGGGGCGAAATAGGGGATCACATCATGCGCAAGAGCACTCTGCTCGGCGGCGTGGCGCTGGGCGCTACGCTCTTTCTGGGGGTCTGCGGCTCAGCCCAGGCCCAGGACCTGAACGTCGGCTGGAAGGGCGCGCCGGAATTCACCAACGACGACGCCCAGTTCAAGGTGCGGGGCCGCATCCTGCTGGATTACGTCAACGAGGACATCGATCGCACCGTCGGCGTCGACTCGCAGACTTCGAACCT
>CAZRKY010000365.1:0-1728 GCA_964600375.1 uncultured Caulobacteraceae bacterium
TGGGATCGCGCGCCTTCAGGTCCCTGGCCTCGTCGATCAGGACCTGCGGGCAGTGGGGGTTGTCGGTCAGGGTCAGTTTCTCGACCACGGCCCCGGCGGGCGGATGGACCACGAACCGCTGCCAGGTCTCGTCCTCCTCCAGCACCGGGTTGAAGGTCACCCAGATCTCGGAGCCGTCCTTGCGGATGGTCGGGATCAGCGTCTCCCAGGACCGGCGCGAAACGGCCTGGGCCTCCTCGACCCAGCACACGTCGATGCCTTCCTTGGAGCGGATGTTGTCGACGTTGTGCCGCAGGCCGGCGAACACGAAGAGCGTGCCGTTGACCCCGTGGATGGCCTCCGCGGTGACGCGGTACCAGGGCTCCAGCTTCAAGGCGCGGATCTGGTCGACCAGCAGGCGGTGGACGCTGTCGCGGATCGAGGCCTGGTGCTCGCGCGCGCAGAGCACCCGGATCGGCTCCACGGCCCCGCGCCGCAGCAGGGCGCGGGCCGCCGACCAGGATTTGCCCCCGCCGCGGCCGCCGTAGAGCACCTTGTAGCGGGCGGGGCGCTGGAGGAATTTCGCCTTCTCCGGCAGGGCGGTGTCGATCTCGCCCTTGGGCAGGTCCGGGCGGGACGCCCGCTTGCGTCGCGCCATCTTCAGTCGGCCTTGAAGCGCGGCGGCGGCAGGGGCTGGTCGTCCGCCTCGTCCAGGGCGCCGGACAGCAACTGGCTCACCGTCCACTTGCGCGCGTCGATCCTCAGCCGGCACCGGCGGCACTCAGCCTCGCTGGGCGCCTCCTTCAGGCTGTCGGCGATGACCAGGATCTCGTCCATCAGCCCCTCGGCGCGCATCGTGCGCGCCCCGGCCAGCCGGTCTGCGAAGCCCGGCTTGTCGCTCAGCCACCGCTGCACGGTGGACACCTTGGGCATCCCCTCGTCGGCGCAGATCGACACCGCCGAGCGGCCATTCGCCACCCGCTTGAGAAGTTCCGGTCCCCGAACCGCAAAATGCCTGCTCGCCACCTTCGCCGTCACGCGCGCCTCCCTCGCCGCAAGCGCGGCCCTGACTGTCAGAATAAGGAAATGCGGTCGGAGCGGCGCCTCGCGCACGATCGACCGGACCAGAATTGACGCCTGATCCGGCCCCCGGCGTCAAGGGAAATGTTCGCGTAATGTTCCAGCCCGGGTCGGAGGCGGACCGACCGCGCCGGGGTGCGCGGCCCGATCCGCTTCGCCGCGCGATGCGCGTCGATCCACCTGCCCCAACGGGGAAGGACTGATGCCCGGAGTCCGCGTTCCCGCTGCGATCCCGCTCCGTTCCTTTCTTTACAGAAACGCAAAATTTCCATTTTCGGGTGAACCGGCTAGATTGCTCGCTTCAGGGGAGCGCCCGCATGTCGAGGTTCGTGTCCTGCTTGCTCGCTGTCGCGGTGGTCCTCACCGCCGGTCTCGCCGGCCCTGCCCCCCCCCCCCCCCCCCCCCCGCCCAGCGGCGAGGGCCCCTACACCCAGGTGTTCTTCCAGCCCGGCTCGGCCGAGCTCGATCCCCGCGCCATCCAGGAGCTGGGCCGCTGGGCCGCCGCCGCGGGCGACCAGCCCGCCGGGCGCATCCTGGTCAGCGGCTTCACCGATACAACGGGCTCGACGGACGCCAACCGCGCGCTCTCGCAGCGCCGCGCCCGCGCCGTCGCCGGCGCCCTGGTGGACCTCGGCGTGGACCCCGATCGAATCGACGTCGAGGGCCTGG
>CAZRKY010000366.1:0-1713 GCA_964600375.1 uncultured Caulobacteraceae bacterium
TGTCCCGCACGTCCTGCGCAGCCACGTCGACATTGCGGTCGAGGTTGAACTCGAGGGTGATATTGCTGACCTGCTCGGCGCTCGAGCTGGTCAGGGTGCGCAGGCCGGCGACCGTGCTGAGTTCTTCCTCGAGCACGTCCGTGATGGCCGACTCCACCACCTGCGGATCGGCGCCGGGCAGGATCGTGGTGATCGAGATGACCGGGGGATCGATGTCCGGGTAGTCCCGGACCGGAAGGTTCAGGTAGCCGATGACCCCGAACAGGACGAGCCCCAGGCTGAGCATCGTCGCCAGGACGGGGCGGCGGATGGAAACATCAGAGAGGAGCATGGGAACGACCTGGGCAGAGCAATTGAGCTGGGTAAGGAGACGGAACGGCTCCCGACGGCTCCCCGGGCTTCGGGGTTTCACCGGGGGAGGGCCAAGCTACTGTACGCGGTTCAAAAACGCGAGAGGGGTGGTACGAACCGGACTGTTCTCTCACACGCCCCTGTCAGATCCACCCCCCTCTCCCTACCCTTTACCCATGGCCATCAAGCTCAGTACCCAGCAGGTGAACCAGCTCGCCTTCCTCGATCTCCTGCCCCCCAAGATCGCCCGCGCGAACAACGTCATCGAACAGATGGCGGGTGGGAGCGCCGACGAATCGATCGTCCGGGGCATGGTGCGGATCATGGACGAGATGAAGGCGGGTGCCTCGCAGCTCAAGCTCAACAGCCTGGCGGACGCGGCGGGGAACATGGCCGCGATCGGGCGGCGGGGCGGCGGCCAGCAGGTGAAGGTGCGGGCGCTGAGGGAGGCGATTGCGTCGGTGAAGATGAACCACGATTCGGCGACCAAGAAGGCGCAGAAGCCGGCCACACACCATGCCGACGACGAGGAAACTCCACCTCCCGCTGAAGGGTAGAAACGAAACGGTCGCCCAGAGGCGACCGTTATCTGTGTAATCTGCGAAATCTGCGGACTACTTGATGGACCCCGGGACGAAGACATCTTCGCCCTTCTTCTTGAAGTAGGCGTCGATCATCGGGCCGGCCATGATGATGATCATGCCGTGCACCAGGATGCCGACCAGGATGGAAACGTAGGTCAGGGCGAAGAGAACGCCCCCTGCCCCGATGGCCGCGAAGATCCGCCCGACGAGTTCCATGGCTGTGCCCTAAAGAAGGTGATTCCGACAGGTAATAGGCTACCTAGAACCGCCCCTAAACTCAACCCACGCCCCTATATGCGCACTCTCCTCGCCGCCCTCGCCCTGACCCCGACCCTGCTGGCCGCTCAGCTGCCCGAAGGCTGGACCGCCCGCCCCGATGAAGGCAAAGCCGCCGACATCAAGATGGATGTCATGGGATCCGGCTGGCATGTCACCACCGGCCCCGCCGCCGTCATTTACCGGACCGCCGACAAGGCGACCGCCACCTACGAGCTCAGCGCCAAGCTGCACCTCTTCCCCGAGAAGGGTGGGCACAACGAGGCCTACGGTCTCTTCATCGGCGGGAGCGATCTCGCCGGCGCGGCCCATCTTCTGCGCGGCGGTGAGCCGGACGATGGCTCCGAAGTAGTCGTCTTGGTAGTAGTGGAACAGCGAGTCGCCGTAATGCAGGTCTTGCACCTCGCGTCCCTCGCGTGGCGGGACGGGCTGCGTGGGTGCGCTGTCGCCGAACGCCGCCGCACCGGCCGGCAGGGCCGACAGCGCGAGGAGGAGGCTCGGG
>CAZRKY010000367.1:0-1686 GCA_964600375.1 uncultured Caulobacteraceae bacterium
AAGATCTGAAGCGCAAACGCCCAAATAATTCAGCGAGGGGTATCTGGGTAAAGCAGCGCAAGAGCGAAAAGAAGGCCCTGCCTTCCTCCGAGAAGGCGAGAACAAAGACTTAGGGATCTAGCGCGCCACTTCGGCCGCCTTGGCCCTAACTTCCGCAATAGCGATTTTGGCGAATTCCAGCCGAACCTTTGCCTCCAGCAGCCGGGCATTGAGCTCCGCTTGATCCACCTTCGCCCGCAGATCCTCCAGCGGATCCGGCAGGCGGGGCAGGGCCAGGGCGGCGGGGGGCTGGGGTATCGGGGCGTCTTCGGTGAAGGGCAGTTCGGCCGAGGGTTCGGCGATGAAGCGAATACGCCCGTCAGGTACGATCGACATGTCTTTTCCCCGTGGAGCGCGCCGGGCGCGCTGTCCCAGAATCAGTCTCGTAGTCCCGAGCATAGCCCAAACGCGCCGCGGGCCGATCGGGTCCTGAACCGCGGGGTTCGAAGCCACGGCCGGCGGCCCGAACGGACCGCCTGCTTCCGCGGGTCGACCCCATCCCTCACCCGCCGGCCCTGATCCGGTCCGACTTCCTCAGCCCACTCCCGCCGGACCGTGCCGGTCCGACTCTCCCCAGGCCTCACCCGCCGGACCGTACCGGTCCGACTCCCTCGGCCCTCACCCGCCGGACCGTGCCGGCCCGACTCCCTCTCCCGGGGGGAGAGGGGGGGGGCGTGCGTCACGTTGAAGGACATCCCATGGCCAATACCGCCAACTACAACCAGCTGCTGCCGACGGTGGGGGCTTCGGCGTCCTCGTGGGGGAGCGAGAACAACGCCCTGCACGTCAAGTGGGACGCCGAGCTTTGGAAGGCGCTTTACCTGGACGGCAGCCGGGCGATGACCGGGCCGCTGGCGGCGGCGGTCGGGTCGGCGGCGGCGCCGGGGCTGAGCTTTGCCGGCGATGCGAACTCCGGGCTGTACTGGGCGGGGGCGGATTCCATCGCGCTGAGCCTGGGCGGGACGGCGCGGGCGACGTTCTCGACCACGGGGGCGGTGTTCACGGGCTCGATCGGCTGTGGCGCGATCAGCGCCGGGGCGGTGGGCTGCACGACCCTGGCGCCCAGCGGCCTGACCTCGATCGCGGCCAGCGCCGCGGGCGGGGCGAAGCTGAACCTGGCGCCGGGGACGGCCCCCAGCGCGCCCAACAACGGCGACCTGTGGACGACCAGCTCGGGCGTGTTCGCGCGGCTTGGCGGAGCGACGGTGGACCTGACCAGCACGGCGGGGCCGTGGGCGACGCCGCGCGACCTGTCGCTGACCGGCGATGTGACGGCGACCCTGAGCAATGTGGACGGCAGCGCCAACAAGTCGGCGGCGGCGACCCTGGCCGCCAATGCGGTGACCAGCGGCAAGATCGCCGACGGGGCGGTGACCCTGGCCAAACTGGCGCAGGCCTCGGGCTCGGCGAAGTTCGTCGGCCGCAAGGCCGGCGCCGGGGCCGGGGTGATGCAGGAGATGACGGCGGGCGAGGCGCTGGCCGCGCTGGGCCTGACCAATGCGGTGGCCGCCGCCTGGGTGGAGTGCGCCATCTCGGGCGGGCCGACCTTCACCCAGACGGGGCTGAACCTCAGCCTGTCGGCGGATACCGGGACGGGCAACTACATCGCCAGCTTCGGCGCGCCCCTGGCCTCGGCGGCCTATGCGG
>CAZRKY010000368.1:0-1673 GCA_964600375.1 uncultured Caulobacteraceae bacterium
CGCCGGGCTTGGCCTGGCGATCGTCGACCGGATCATGGCGGCGCACGGCGGACGGCTGACCACCGATCCCGCCGTGCGGGAATTGTCCCTGCATTTCCCCAGCGCCTGAAGCGCCGAGCATTGCGACCCGTCAGGGTCTCGTCAGTTTCGCGCACTAGGCGAAGCCCATGTCGAAGCGGAATTATATCCTTGCCGGCTTTGCCGTCATCGCGCTGGCGCTTGGGATCTGGTGGCTTGCCGGGTCCGGCACGGCGCCTGAACCAGCCCCTTCATCCCCCGAAGCCGGGAAAGCGGCGCCGGGCGTTCTGCCCGTTGACCGCAGGCAGGCCGCGCAGCTTGGTATCCGCCTGGCGCCCGCCCTCACCGCGAGCGAAGCCCCCATCGCCGTCATTCCGGCGGTGATCCAGCCGCCCGCCAATGCGCGCGTGGCCGTGGCCGCGACCTTTCCCGGCGTGGTCATGCGGACGCTGGTGGTTGAAGGCGATACCGTCCGGCAGGGCCAGCCGCTCGCGGTTATTTCCAGCCGCGACGTGCTGACGATGGGGGCCGACCTGACGCGCGCCAATGCGCGGGCAGGGGTCGCGCGGTCGAACGCGGCCCGGCTCTCGCAGCTTGCCCGCGAAGGCATCATCGCCGGCGCGCGCGCTGATGAAGCCCATGCACTGGCGGCCGAAGCAGGCGCCGATGTCGCCGAAAAGGCGCGCATCCTCAAAATGGTCAATGGCGAGGGGAGGGGCGGCACCTATACGCTGACCGCGCCGATCGCCGGGCGCGTCACGACCGCCAACATCCAGACGGGCAATCCCGTGGACGGAACCACCGCGCCTTATGTGATCGACGCCGCCAACCGCTATGAGGTTGTCGGCCAGTTGCCCGAGCGGCTCGTCGGCGCGGTCCGGCCCGGCATGACCGTAGTGATCGAACCCGACATCGCCGGGCGCGTCACCGCCGTTGGCTCGACGATAGACCCCGCCACCCGTTCCGCCATGCTCAAGGCCGAGATTCCCGCCGGGCCGGGCATCGTCGCGGGGCGCACGACCAGCATGTCGCTGTCCGGCCCGGCGCCGGCCGGCGCCGTCAGCGTGCCTTCCGGCGCGACCGCCATGATCGGGGACAAGACTATCGTCTTCGTCGCCACCGGCGGCGGATATGCGATCCGCGACGTGAAGATAGGCGGTTCCGTTGGGGGACAGACCGTGCTGCTGTCCGGCGTCAGGCCGGGCGAGCAGGTGGTCGTTTCCGGCACGAGCGCGCTCAAGGCGCTCGCTTTGTCGCGATAGGTCCGGGCCATGTTGCGTTCGCTGGTCGCCGCCTCGCTCTCCTGGCGCCTGCTCGTCATCGCGCTGGCGCTGGCCGTTGCCGGGCTGGGCACCTGGGCCTTCATGACGCTTCCCGTCGATGCCTATCCGAACATCGCCCAGACGCAGGTGAAGATCATCCTCAAGGCGCCGGGCATGACGCCCGAGGAGGTGGAAAGCCGCGTCATCACACCGATCGAGATGGAAATGCTCGGCATTCCCGATCAGGCGATCCTGCGCTCCACCGCCAAATACGCCATCGCCGACATCACCATCGATTTTGTCGACGGCACCGACATCTACTGGGCGCGCCAGCAGGTGGCGGAGCGACTGTCGAATGTGATGCGCGATCTGCCCGCGTCGGTCAGCGGCGGC
>CAZRKY010000369.1:0-1639 GCA_964600375.1 uncultured Caulobacteraceae bacterium
GGAAGTCGAAGTCAACGCCCTGCTGGGCGGCAACTTCGCCAACGGCCGCGGCAACGCGACCGCCTACGCCGCCTACTACAATCGCGAGGCCGTCTCCCAGTCGGAATTCGCCTGGTCGCGAACCTCCGGGGCCGCCTGCTACGACTCCGTCAAGCACCGGGTCTTTGTCTGTGACACCGCCGCGGAAGCCATGCGTCCGGGTTCGATCGGCGTAATCTCCGCCGGCGGTTCGGGCACGCCGCCCTGGGGCTGGATCACGAACGATGCCATCGGCGCCGGCGCCGACCATATCTTCGGCACCGCCGATGACACCGGCAATCCGTTTGGCGGCGCGGCCATCGGCAACAACCCCGGGACGGACGGCATCCCCGGCACCGCGGACGACCTGCCGATCTTCGCCAACAATGGCCTGGGTGCCCTGCTGCCGGGCACCTTCGGCGCGGGCAACACCGACACCAACTGCGACGGCGTTCCGGGCGGCAATGTCCGCGGCGGCAACCTGTCGTGGAATGACGCAGGCCAGCTGACCCCGCGCAACTCGTCGCTGAACTTCTGTGGCGTGCCGGATCGCTCGGCCGGGTCGTCGCGCTACAGCTACGCGCCGGACAACTACATCATTATCCCCGGCGAGCGCTTCAACATGACCACGACGCTCAGCTATGACATCACCGACACCCTCCGGGCCAAGGTGATGCTGAACTTCGTGAACTCCACCTCGGAGGTCCAGCTCGCGCCCACTCCGGCGACCGGGCTGACCATCACGCTGACGCCGGCCATGCAGACCCTGATCAAGGCCAATGCGCCTGACCTGTGGATCGCCCTGCAGTCGCGCCCGGCCCCGCTGGCCCCGTTCACCATGGACCGGCGGATGACCGAAATCGGCACCCGAAACGCGTACAACGAGAACAATTCCTTCTACGGTCTCGCCACGCTTGACGGTGAATTCAACGACAACTGGAACTGGTCGCTGACGGCGTCCTACGGGTCGAACCACTTCGACGCGAACGGGGTCAACAGCACCAACAAGACGGCCCTGACCCAGGGTCTCGCGGGCTGTCAGAACGCTGCGGGCGGTCCCCTCGGCGGCGCCGCCCTGCCGGGCTGCGTGCCGCTCGACATCTTCGGTCCAGGGACCCTGACTGCGGCGATGCAGTCGTTCCTGCGCGTCAACACGTTCTCCGAGACGCAGATCGACGAGTCCCGTATCGCGGGCTTCGTTCGGGGCGACCTGTTCGAGCTTCCGGCCGGACCGGTCGCGGCGGTGTTCGGCTTCGAATATCGCGACACGGACATCACCTTCCGCGTCGACAACGAACAGCGCACCGGCAACATCTACGGCTTCAACGCGATTCAGGATGTGGACGGCGCCATCCAGGTCACCGAGCTCTACGCGGAAGTCTCGGTTCCGCTGCTCAAGGAGCAACCTTTCGCCTATTACCTCGGGCTTGAGGGCGGCTACCGCACGTCAGACTACTCGACGGCGGGGACGGTCGAAACCTTCAAGATCGGGGGCGAGTGGGCTCCGGTCGAGTGGCTGCGCTTCCGCACGGTCTACAACGAAGCGACCCGGGCGCCGTCGGTCATCGAGCTGTTCCGCAACGGGGACCAGGGCTTCCCGTCCTACCTCGATCCGTGCCGC
>CAZRKY010000370.1:0-1635 GCA_964600375.1 uncultured Caulobacteraceae bacterium
AAGGCCGAGGGGACGACGCCGGAGCAGCAGGTGCGCAAGGCGCTGACGGCGCTCGGCGCGCGCTACCGGCTGCACCGCAAGGACCTGCCGGGAAAGCCGGACATTGTCATGCCGGGCCGTCGGCTGGCGATCTTCGTGCACGGCTGGTTCTGGCACGGCCACGACTGCGCCCGCGGCGCTCGCCAGCCCAAGGCCAACGCCGACTACTGGCGCGGCAAGATCGGCCGCAATCGCGAGCGGGATGGCGAAAGCCGGGCGAAGCTGACGGCGCTCGGCTGGCGCGTCGCGGTGATCTGGGAATGCGAGCTCAAGGACGAGACCGCCTTGCAGGATCGCCTCGAAGCCCTGCTGACGGCCTAGGCATTTCGCGGAACGCGGATATTCTGGAGCCGAAACGGAGGCTCCCATGCGAACCATCGTGGCTTTGGCGGCCTTGGCCGTGACGCTCGGCGCGAGCGCCCAGGCCCAGGAGATTTCGAAATATCGGGTCTACTGCATCGGCGAGGAGACCAGCGTCGAGATGTGGGACCTGGCGCAGATGAAAGTCAGGCGCGGACGCGATGTCTGCCTGCTCTACGAGGACACGTCCTCGTCAGGCGCGCGCGACTGGATGGACAGGAACTTCCCGACCCACAAGTGCTACTGCCGTAACTCAGGCTAGGCGACGTTGCGGCCGTCTTCGCTGGCCGCTTCATCGGCGGCGTCGGCGGCGCTGTTCACCGCCTCGATCACCGTGTTGAGCAGCTTCACCGGGTCGATCGGCTTGCCGACAAAGGCGGTCATGCCCGCGTCGCGGCAGGCGGTCTTGTCGTCTTCCTCGGTGTCGGCGGTCACGGCGATGATCGGCACGAACCGGTTGGGACCATCCATGGCGCGGATGCGGCGCGTGGCTTCACGGCCATCCATCTCGGGCATGCGCACGTCCATGACGATGACGTCGAAGGCCTCGGTGCGCGCGGCCTCGACCGCCTCGGCGCCGTTGACCACCGAGGTGATGATCGCGCCCGTGGGGGCCAGCACCAGCTGCACGGCGCGGCGGTTGATCTCGTGATCGTCGGCCACCAGGATCCGCACCGGGCGTCCCTCGTCGGCGTCTTCGGCGACCGGGGTCTCCGCGGCGGTTTCCAGCGTTTCGGGCTCAGGCGCCGCTTCGACGGCGATCGGCTCGGGCAGGGCCGTGAGCGGGCGCATGACCGGCATGGGGGCCGGCTCGCTGTGAGCGCCGGCGACGGCTTCGGCCAGGGGCAGGGTCAGGGCCAGGGTGAAGACCGATCCCGATCCCTTGACGCTGAAGGCGGTCAGGTGTCCGCCCATAAGGCGCGCCAGCTGGCGGCTGATGGCCAGGCCCAGGCCGGTGCCGCCGTGCTGGGCCGCGACGCCGGCGCCGCCCTGTTCGAAGGGCGTGAACAGCCGTGCGATCTGGCTTGGCTCCATGCCTGAACCGGTGTCGACGATCTGGAAGCGCAGGGCGCAGGCGTCGTCTTCCGAGGCCCAGGCCGACAGGCGCAGGGTGACCGATCCCTCACTGGTGAACTTCACCGCGTTGGAGATCAGGTTGTTGAGGATCTGGCGCAGCCGCGTGGGGTCGCCCTCAACCCACTCGGGAAGGGTGGCGGCGCCTTCGACCCGCAGGCG
>CAZRKY010000371.1:0-1627 GCA_964600375.1 uncultured Caulobacteraceae bacterium
TCGGTGGAAATGCCCATGGGCCCTCACATTCTTCCATAAGAGTGCCGATAGGTGCCTGTAAGGATCGGAGTGTACCGTGACCAATGACCTTCTGGTATTGAATAAAGCCGTCGCCCTCGATCGTGTCGGTGGAGACGAAGAACTCTTGGCCGAAGTGGCCCAACTCTTCATCGAGGATTACCCGAACTCCATGGGCGAGATCCAGGACGCCTTGCGCACCGGCGACCACAAGAAACTCGAACGCGCGGCCCACTCGTTGAAGGGCGCCGCCGCCAATTTCGGCGCCGATCCCGTCGTCAAATCCGCGCTGGCTCTCGAGGTGGCGGGACGCTCCGGAAATCTCGCCGGCGCGCCCGACTACCTGGCGCAGTTGACCTCCGCGCTCGCTAGTCTGCACCGCGATCTAGAAGCCCTCTCCGTCGCCTAGGCCGCCCTTCATTCGTAACCATTGCCGACGCCTCCCCATCTCCCCTCGGGAATGGAGTAAAGTAGCTTGCTATACAGGAGGCGGTTTCGGATGCGTCATGAACGCTTGGTCTGCTTCGCAATTGTTTCTTTTTTAGGGGTGTACGGGGCCACGGAAGCCACCAATCGAGCTCGCCAGCTCGAACGGTCCGGCGACGTGGCCGGCGCGCGCAACGTGCTGCGGCAAGCCGCGTCTTCAAGCCAAGCCGCGCCGGATGAACTGGCCGCCTGGGCCGAGTTCCTCGACCAGCGCCGCGACCCGGAAGCTCGCGCGGCGTATGAAAAGCTCGCCCGCTCCACCAGTGACCCCCAGCTCAAGTCGCGCGCCCTGCGTCGGCTGTTGATCCTCGACATGCTGGCCATGGACCACAACGCGGCCCAGCAGCATCTGACTCTCTACCGCGCCGCCGGCGCCACCGACTTCAAGGTGCCGGTCTACACCAAGCCCGCGCCCAACATGCCGACCGTCGACCTGCCGGGGCCCATCCGCCCTTTTTCGCGGATGGCGGCCTTGTCGCCAGACCTGCCTCCGGAAGACATCCTCGGCGCCCTGGCGCGTAACGTGGTCACCAACGGTTATCAGGCCGGTGCCAGCAACGAAGCCCTGGAGCAGACTGAATATCTGAAGCTGGTGGTTCGCTACCTCTCCCAAGCCCGCGAGCTCGAGAAGGTGGCGGGCGCCGAAAAAGTGATCAAGGTCGAGCAATGCGAGTCGCCCGTGGCCGGCGAGCTACTGAAGGTGCTCGGCTACCGCATGCGCGGCGGCTGTGGCAGCGACCTCGTGCTCGAAACCGTCAACGCCACCCGCGCCTTCCTCACCATCGACTCCGGGTTCCCGTTGTCCGATCTCGAAACGGCCCTCCGCACCAACAAGCCTTTCACCCACGACTTCAAGCCCACGCAGATCCCCGTGCTTTACGGGCCCGACTACTGGATGTCCGCCAAGGAGAAGGGCGCCGAGGCCAAGAGCTTCGTCGACCTGTTCCTCGAAGACCCCTCGATGTGCCGCCTGTATCTCGGCCTTTCGAAGCTCGATCCGGAAACGGCCGAGGAGATCAAGAAGGCCATGCCGGTGACCCGCATCAAGGCCTTCGCGCACGTGCTGGATTTCTACGGCGGCATGTTCATGATCCGGAATAGCAAAGCCGTGGTTCCCGGCCCG
>CAZRKY010000372.1:0-1556 GCA_964600375.1 uncultured Caulobacteraceae bacterium
CGAGTCGCCCGAGTGCACCCCGGCCTCCTCGATGTGCTCCATGACCCCGGCCACGAAGACATCGGTCCCATCGCAGATGGCGTCCACGTCCACCTCTGTGGCGCGGTTCAGGTACTGGTCGATCAGCACCGGGGTGTCGCCCGAGACGCGCACGGCCTCGCGGACGTAACGGGCCAGCTGCTCCTCGTCGTGGATGATCTCCATGGCCCGGCCCCCCAGCACGTAGGAGGGGCGGATGACGATGGGGAAGCCGACCTGCCTGGCGCCGGCGAAGGCTTCCTCGGAGGAGCGCGCGATGGCGTTGACCGGCTGCATCAGGCCGATCCTGTGCAGCAGCTGCTGGAAGCGCTCGCGGTCCTCGGCCAGGTCGATGGCGTCGACGCTGGTGCCGAGAATGGGCACGCCGTCGTCCTCCAGCGCCTGGGCCAGCTTCAGTGGAGTCTGGCCGCCGAACTGGACGACCACGCCGATCAGCTCGCCCTTCGAGCGCTCGACATCGATCAGCTCGAGCACGTCCTCGGTGGTCAGGGGCTCGAAATAGAGGCGGTCCGACGTGTCGTAGTCGGTCGAGACGGTCTCGGGGTTGCAGTTGACCATGATCGACTCCACGCCGATCTGGTCGAAGGCGAAGGCCGCGTGGCAGCAGCAGTAGTCGAACTCGATGCCCTGGCCGATGCGGTTGGGACCGCCGCCCAGGATGATGGCCTTGCGGCGATCAGACGGGTCGGACTCGCACTCGGGGACCTGGCCCAGCGCGCCGCTCTCGTAGGTCGAATACATGTAGGCGGTGGGCGAGGCGAACTCGCCGGCGCAGGTGTCGATGCGCTTGAACACTGGGCGCACGCCGAGGTCGCGGCGGGCCTTGCGGACGTCGGCTTCCTTGCGGGCGGCGAGTTCCGCCAGGCGGACGTCCGAGAAGCCCATGGCCTTCAGCCGGCGCATGGCCGTGGCGTCGGCGGGCAGGCCGTCGCGCTGGATGCGGGCCTCGGTCTGGATGATCTCTTCGATCTGGCGCAGGAACCAGGGCTCGTAGGCGCAGGCGGCGGCGATCTCCTCGACCGACAGGCCGTGGCGGAAGGCCTGGCCGATGACGCGGATGCGGTCGGGCGTGGGGATGGACAGCGCGCGCTGAACAGCGCCGTGGGCGGCTTCCGCGTCCTCGTTGTCGGCGCCCTCGATGGCGATCTCGTCGAAGCCCGACAGGCCGGTCTCCAGGCCGCGCAGGGCCTTCTGCAGGCTTTCCTGGAAGGTGCGGCCGATGGCCATGACCTCGCCGACCGACTTCATCGAGGTGGTCAGGTAGGGCTCGGCGCCCGGGTACTTCTCGAAGGCGAAGCGGGGGATCTTGGTGACGACATAGTCGATGGACGGCTCGAACGAGGCCGGGGTGGCGCCGGTGATGTCGTTCATCAGCTCGTCGAGCGTGTAGCCGACCGCCAGTCGCGCCGCGACCTTGGCGATGGGGAAACCCGTGGCCTTGGACGCCAGGGCCGAGGACCGAGACACCCGCGGGTTCATCTCGATCACCACCATGCGGCCGTCGCGCGGATTGACCG
>CAZRKY010000373.1:0-1551 GCA_964600375.1 uncultured Caulobacteraceae bacterium
GCGGGTGAAGGAGCGCGATCCTTCCCAGTTCACCAAGTCCGGCGTCATGGTCGGCCTGGGCGAGACCAAGGAAGAGGTGATGCAGGTGATGGACGACATGCGGTCGGCCGGCGTCGACTTCATCACCATTGGCCAGTACCTGCAGCCCACCCGCAAGCACGCCGCCATCGACCGCTTCGTCACGCCCGACGAGTTCAAGGCCTATGAGGCCATCGCGCGGGCCAAGGGCTTCCTGATGGTCTCGGCCTCGCCCCTGACCCGCTCGTCGCACCACGCCGGCGAGGACTACGCCCGCCTGCGCGCCGCCCGCGACGCGAAGCTCTCCGGTCGGTAGATGCCTCGCCACCACGTCGTGCGCATGCTCCCCTACGCACCGGAGGAGCTGTTCGAGATGGTGGGGGACGTGGACGCCTATCCCGAGTTCGTGCCCTGGATCACCGGGCTGAAGAGCTGGAACCGCCACGCGGACGGGGAGGGGGTCGAGGTCCTCGACGCCGAGGCGACCGTCGGCTTCAAGTTCCTGCGCGAGACCTTCGCCACCCGGGTGCGCCGCGACGCCAACACCCTGACCGTCTCCGTGGCCCTGCTCCATGGCCCCTTCAAGCGCCTGACCAATCGCTGGCAATTCGATCCCCACGCCATGGGCACGAAGATGAGCTTCGACATCGACTTCGCCTTCAAGGCCCCGTTCCTCGACGCCATGCTGGCGGCGAACTTCGACCGGGCGGTGAGCCGGTTGATGGGCTGTTTCGAGGCGAGGGCGGCAAAGCTCTACAAGGCCCGGACGATCAAGCAGGCCTAGGCCTGCTTGACCTTGGGGCGTTGCGACCTCGGGAGCCGTCCTGGCTACGATGGCGGGCGGTAGGCGAGGATCGCGGCGAGGGCGGGATCGCGGCCCTCGCGCAGGTCGGCGGGCGTCAGCGGCGCGGGGATGTCCGGGGCAATCCACGGCCGGCTGTCATCCGACGTTTCGCCGCCCTGGAACCACGCGCTTGAGATGCTGCCCGCGAGCCGGCTGTAGGGGAGGGTGAAGGCGGTATCCTCGCCGTAGAAGTTCGGCCGCGACCCGGTCGGTTCGCCGACGAAGATCGCGTCGGTATGGGTGTCCAGCATGGACGCCAGGGTCATGGCCGCGGAGAAGGTGCGGCGGCCCACGATCACGAAGACGCCGCCTTCGTGATCGACCTGAGGCGAGCGGACGATTTCTCGCACCAGCGGCCAGTTGAGGGCGCCGTTGCCGCCGTTGTTGTGGCGCAGGTCGATGACCAGCCGCCGGGAGTGTCCCTTGCGGATGTGCTGGCCCAGTTCGGCGATGAACTGCTTCAGGGTCTGGCTCCCCCCGTCGCTGAGCTGATTGATCTGGACGTAGGTCAGATCGCCGCGCTCGAGGTCCGTGAACCAGTAGGGCTCGGCGGCGCGGGCCAGCCAGCCGGGAGCGGTCGCGGCCGCCATGGTGGGCCACCCCGATGGGCTCCAGCGGGTCGTCGGGTCCCGGTCAATCGGGCCGGCCTTCAGTCGCACGCTGGTCCGGGCGCCGCCGGCCAGACGCAC
>CAZRKY010000374.1:0-1546 GCA_964600375.1 uncultured Caulobacteraceae bacterium
CGCCGACGCCTGCCTGGGGTTGTTCCGACGCGGCTCGCGCCGCGCCCCCTCCGGCTCGCTGCGCGATCCACCTCCCCCATCGGGGGAGGATTAGAGGCCCTACTCCACCGTCACCACCACCTTGCCCATCGCCTGCCGCGACGCCAGCCGTTCGATAGCCTCGCCGCCGCGCTGCAGCGGGTAGTGCTCGGAGATCTCCGGCTTGATGGCGCCGGACTTCCACAGGCCCAGGAGCTCCATCAGGTTGGCCTGGTTGCCCTTCGGATCGCGCGCCGCGAAGGCCCCCCAGAACACGCCGACGATCTGGCAGGACTTGAGCAGCGTCAGGTTCAGCGGGATGGACGGAATGCCGGCCGGGAAGCCGACCACCAGGTAGCGGCCTTCCCAGGCGATGGCGCGCAGGGCCGGCTCGGCGTAGCCGCCGCCGACGGGGTCGTAGATCACATGGGCGCCGTCGGGGCCGCAGGCGGCCTTGAACTGGGCGGCGAGCGCCTTGGACTGGTCCTTGTCGAAGGGGCCGTGGGGATAGACGATCGCCTCGTCGGCGGCGTGGGCCCGCGCCATGGCGGCCTTGGCCTCGGAGGAGACGGCGGCCACGACGCGCGCGCCCATGGCCTTGCCCAGCTCGACCGCCGCCAGGCCCACCCCGCCCGCGGCGCCCAGCACCAGCAGGGTCTCGCCGGCCTGCAGCTTGGCCCGGTCCTTCAACGCATGGATCGAGGTGCCGTAGGTCATGACGAAGCCGGCGGCGACGTCGAAGCCCATCTCGTGGGGGACCGGAATGCAGCGGCTGGCGTCCACGGCCAGCTTCTCGGCCATGCCGCCCCAGCCGGTCATGGCCAGCACCCGGTCGCCGACCTTCAGGTGGGTGACGCCTTCACCCAGCGCCTCGACCAGGCCCGAGACCTCGCCGCCCGGCGCGAAGGGGCGCTCGGGCTTGAACTGGTACTTGTCCTCGATGATCAGCACGTCGGGGAAGTTCACGCCCACGGCGCGGACCGCGATCACCACCTCGCCGCGCGTGGGCCGGGGATCGGGCAGGTCGTCGAGCACCAGGGTGCCGGGGCCTCCGACCGCCTTGCTGAGCAGCGCCTTCATCGGACTCTCCCGGACAGTGTGAAAACCGCTTTCGGCGGCGGCGGACGGACGCTAGACCATCGCCATAGCGAATTGAAACCCACTAGCCGAAATTGCGGCGGGGGTAACCGGGGAGACGAGCGTGACGATCAGGTTCGATGGACGGGTGGCGATCGTGACCGGCGCCGGCAACGGGCTGGGCCGCGAGCATGCGCTGGCGCTGGCCCGCAAGGGCGCCAAGGTGGTGGTCAACGATCTCGGTACCGCGCGCGATGGCGCCGGAGCCTCGGCCACGGCGGCGGAAGCGGTGGTCGCCGAGATCGAGGCCATGGGCGGCGAGGCCATGGCCAACGCAGCCTCGGTCACCGACTACGACGCGGTCCAGAAGATGGTCGCCGACGCCATGGCCAGGTGGGGCCGCATCGACATCCTGATCAACAACGCCGGCGTCCTGCGCGACAAGACCTTC
>CAZRKY010000375.1:0-1522 GCA_964600375.1 uncultured Caulobacteraceae bacterium
GACGCGCGCTGCACCTGCAGGCGCGCCTCGTCGTCTTCCTGGCGCGCGAGGATCTGGCCGGACGTGACACGGTCGCCTTCCTGGACGTAGACGGCGCGGACGATGCCGCCGCGGCGGGCGGCGATCTGGATGATGCCGCCTTCGACGTCGGCCTTGCCGTTGGCGACGGCCGCGTAGGGGCTGGGCGGGGCGGCCTTGGCGGCGGCCTCTTCCTTGGCCTTGTTCGCCTTGGCCTGTTCGCCGAGGAACACAACGCCTCCGGCGCCCAGGACGATCACGCCGATCAGGATCCAGAACCACGGACGCCGCAAGAAACCCAACATGAGATCGTCTCCCTAGTGGCCGGACGGAGCGCCGGGCGCCCCGCGGCCAGAGTCTTTGGTCACGCGGACGTCATCGGTGATGCGTCCGTCTTCGATATGGATGATGCGGTCGGCGAAGGGCTCGAGCCGCGGGTCGTGCGTCACGATGACCACCGCCGCGCCATGCTCCTTGGCCGCCCGCTGCAACAGGCCAACGACCACCATGCCGTTCTCGGTGTCGAGCGCGGAGGTGGGTTCATCGGCGAACAGCAGCTTGGGCTGCTTGGCGAGGCAGCGGGCGATGGCCACGCGCTGCTTTTCGCCGCCCGACAGCTCCGACGGCCGCTGGTGCATGCGCGGCCCCATGCCGACCTCTTCCAGGGCCACCTTGGCCCGCGCGCGGGCCTCGGCCTTGGTCAGCCCCTGATAGCCCAGGACGACGGCGACCTGGTCGAGCGCCGTAAGGGCCGGGAACAGGTTGAAGCCCTGGAAGATGAAACCGCAATTATCCAGGCGGAAGCGGTCGATCTTGCCCGACGATTTTTTCCAGAGGTCCTCGCCAAGCGCCATGACCCTGCCCTCGTCAGGCCGCAGCAGGCCCGACAGCGCGGCGATGAGCGTCGACTTGCCAGAGCCGGACGGCCCCATGACCATGGTCACTTCGCCGTGGTTGCAGTCGAAGTCGAGGCTCTTGAGTACTTCGATATAGGTGCGGCCGGTCTTGAAGCGCTTGGCCAGGCCGCGGGCCTCCAGGGCCTTGCCGTTAGTCGTCGGGACCATCGCACTCATCGCAGCAGATCCGCGGGCTGACTTTGCTTGAGAACGCCCAGCGACAACATCCCCGAGAGGATCGCCACGACGATCAGCAGGATCGCGACGGTGATCACCGACCAGGTCGGGAATGACATCGGCAGCCCGCCCAGGCCGGACAGCAGGGCGACCCCCAGGTCAGCAGGGCGCACAGGCCTAGACCCGCGATCCCGACCCAGAAGCTCAGCTCCATCACCACGCGCCGCAGCGAGCCCATGGAGACTCCCAACGCACGCAGGCTGGCGAATTCCTTGATGTTGGCGAAGATCGCCCCGCGCAGAGTCTGCCAGGTGATCACCACGCCGACCAGGCTGCCGATGATCAGGGCGAAGCCCAGGATGATGACGATAAAGCTTTCCTTGAGCAGCGACTGCTCGTTGGCGCGGCCCAGCTCCTCGCGCGTCCAGGCG
>CAZRKY010000376.1:0-1519 GCA_964600375.1 uncultured Caulobacteraceae bacterium
CCAGCGGCAGCTGGTGCAGGGCGGCCGAACGGGCCTGTTCAAGGTCGTCCAGCCGGGTCGCGAGGCGGTCGGCGGCTGAAGGCTCGCCGGGCTTCGCCTCGGCGGGCGCGGCCTTCGCTTCGGCCAGACGGGCGCGCCCGGCGTCGAGGTAGGCGTCCAGTTCCAGGATCAGGGTGCGGGCCTGCTCGTGCAGTCCGTTCAGCGCGCCGGACTGGGCCTCGATCTTCTTCGCCCGGGCGTCCAGATCCGCCGACAGCTCCTGCAGGGCGTGGCCGACGCCGTCGAAGGCGCGGCGGACGCGGTGCAGCCGCGCCGTGCGGCCATTGAACAGGTTGTCGAGCCCGCCCCGCGGCTCAAGCTCGCTGGGGTCCAGCTTGTCGATGCGGCCCTGGGCGGCTTTCAGCCGGTCGACGGCGTCGCCCAGCGGGTTGTTGCGCACCTCGGCCAGCAGCCGGTCGATCCCGGCCAGGACGTCCTTGCGGGCGCGCTCGCCGAAGCCCGCGACCTCGCTGTTGCTGCGGAGGTCGAGCTTGTTGCGGATAGCCGCGACGCGAGAGGCGTCCGCCGGGGGGGCGGCGATACTCCGGCCAAGGGAACCCACAGACATCACGCCCTCCGGGCCGCCTCCGAGGGCGGCTTACTCAGTCTCGTCAGAGCACTATGCCAAAGATTTCAGCTTTTCCGAAACCGTGAAGCTGGCTTCGGTCTTGGCCGTGATCTCCTCGAGCGTGACCCCCGGCGCCATTTCCTGCAGCTCCAGGCCGGCGCCGCCGGGCTTTACGTCGAAGACGCAGAGGTCGGTGATTATGCGCTCGACCACCTTGGTGCCGGTCAGGGGCAGGGTGCAGGCCTTCAGGACCTTGGACTGGCCGTGCTTGTTGGCGTGCTCCATGACCACGACCACGCGCTTGACGCCGGCCACCAGGTCCATGGCCCCGCCCATGCCCTTCACCAGCTTGCCGGGGATCATCCAGTTGGCGATGTCGCCGTTCTCGGCCACTTCCATCGCGCCAAGGATGGACAGGTCGATGTGCCCGCCGCGGATCATGGCGAAGCTGTCGGCCGACGAGAAATAGGACGTCTCGGGCAGTTCGGTGATTGTCTGCTTGCCGGCGTTGATCAGGTCGGCGTCCTCTTCGCCCGCGAAGGGGAAGGGGCCCATGCCCAGCATGCCGTTCTCCGACTGCAGGGTGACCACCATGCCCTCGGGGATGTAGTTGGCCACCAGCGTCGGGATGCCGATGCCGAGGTTCACGTAGAAGCCGTCCTTCAGCTCCTGGCTGGCCCGCTCGGCCAGTTGGTCGCGGGTCCAGGCCATTACGCGGTCTCCCTTTGGCGGACGGTGCGCTGTTCGATGCGCTTTTCGAAGGTCGACTGCACGATGCGGTCGACGAAGATCCCGGGGGTGTGGATCGAGTCCGGATCCAGCGACCCGACCTGCACGATCTACTCGAACTCCGCCACGCAGGCCTTGCAGGAGTTGGCCAGCATCGGATTGAAGTAGCGCGCAGTCTTGCGT
>CAZRKY010000377.1:0-1510 GCA_964600375.1 uncultured Caulobacteraceae bacterium
ACGCCGCGACGGCCTGCGCGCCGCCCACAGTCCAGACCGCTGCGATCCCGCACAGCTCCGCCGCCAGGGCGATCAGCGGATCGAGCCCCGCGGGGGTGGGCGGCGTGACCACCACGATCTCTCCCACGCCCGCCGCCCGCGCCGGCAGGGCCAGCATGAGTAGGGTGGAGAACAGCGGCGTCTTGCCGCCGGGCACATAAAGTCCGACCCGGTCGATCGGCCGCCAGACCTTGCGCACGGTCAGGCCCGGCTGGGTCTCCACGCTGTGTTCTCGGGGCGCCGAGCCCTCGTGGAAAGCGGAGATGTTGTCCGCGGCCAGTTCTATGGCGGCGAGCTGCTCTGGCGTCAGCGCGCGGCGGGCCGCCGCCGCCGGCCCGGCGGTCTCAATCAGCTGGGGAACTGCGCCGTCGAGGCGCTCCGCCTGGCGCACAAGTGCGCCCCAACCGCCAAGGCGGATGTCCTCGACGATGGCGCGCACGGCGGCGACCAGCCCTTCGTCCCGGCGTCGGCCAGGGCGGGCGAGGGCTTGGGCGCGACCAGCTGCGTCAAGCGAATTCCAGAGGACCCGCTTCACATCATCATCTTTTCAATGGGCATGACGAGGATGGCCGAGGCGCCGGCGGATTTCAGGGCTTGGAGGGTCTCCCAGAAGACCGACTCCTTGCACACGGCGTGGACCGCGAAGTGTCCGGGCCGCCCCGCCAGCGGGATGACGGTGGGGGCCTCGGCGCCGGGGAGGATGCTGGAGATTTCATCCAGCGCCGCCTCCGGCGCGTTCAGCATGATGTACTTGGACTCCTGGGTGGCGAGGACGCCGTCGATGCGGCGCATGAGGTTCTCACCCAGTTCTCCCTTCTCGGGCGTCAGCGCCTTGAGGGTCCGCACCAGCAGGGCTTCGCTCTCGAGCACGGTATCGACCGGCTCAAGCCCGTTTGCCTCCAGGGTCGCCCCGGTCGAGACCAGGTCGCAGACGAAGGGCGCTATTCCCAGCCGGGGAGCCAGTTCGACCGCCCCGTTCATCTTGACGATCTCGGCGCTGACCCCGTGGCCGGACAGGTAGCGGGCCAGCAGGCGGGGATAGGATGTCGCGATCCGCTTACCTTGCAGCGACGCGGGTCCGGCGTAGTCGGCGTCACGGGGCGCGGCGAGCTTCAGGGCGCAGCGGCCGAAGTTCAGCGGCGCGATCACCTCGTAGCGCGGGCCGGCCTCACCCAGGGCGAATTCCTCCACCACATTGCGCCCGACGATGCCGAACTCGCAGACGCCGTCGCTGACAAAGGTCGGGATGTCGTCGTCGCGCACGAACATCAGGTCGATCGGGACGTTCTCGACCCGCGCGACCAGGTCGTTCTTGCCGTTCTGGATGCGCAGACCGGCGTCCTTCAGCAGCTCGCGGCTGAGCTGGGACAGGCGACCGGACTTCTGGATGGCGATGTGCAGGCGACCGCTATCGGCGAACATCGGCGGCCCCCGTTCGATCCAGCGCCAGCCGGTAGCCCTGATGCGGCTC
>CAZRKY010000378.1:0-1509 GCA_964600375.1 uncultured Caulobacteraceae bacterium
CTGTGGGCGGCGCGCAGGCCGTCGCGGCGTTGGCGTTCGGAGCCGGCGCCATACCCCGCGTCGACAAGATCTGCGGACCTGGCAATGCCTGGGTTTCGGAAGCCAAGACCCTGGTCGCCGCGATGCCCGGCGGCCCGGCCATCGACATGCCCGCGGGCCCCAGCGAACTGATGGTCATCGCCGACGCCGGCGCCAATCCCGCCATCGTCGCCGCGGACCTGCTCAGCCAGGCCGAACACGACGCCGACGCCCAGGTCATGCTGGTGACGCCAGATATGGACCTGGCAGACGCCGTGATGGCGGCCGTCGCCCGCCAGGTCGCAGACCTGCCGCGGCGCGCGCTGGCGGAGACGGCCCTGGGCGGCGGGCGAGTGATCCTGGTGGACAGCCTCCAGCAGACCTGCGAGGTCGCCAATCTCTACGCGCCGGAACACCTGTCGCTGGCGGTCTCCGACCCCGAGGCGCTGGTTCCCCTGATCCGCAACGCCGGGGCGGTGTTCGCGGGCCATGGCGAGGCCGAGACCTTCGGCGACTACCTGGCCGGCTCCAGCCACGTCCTGCCCACCGACGGCGCCGCGCGCGCCTGGAGCGGGGTGTCGGTGCACACCTTCCTGCGCGCCATGACCGTGCAGTCGGTCAGCGATGAGGCCGCCCGCCGGCTTGCGGCGCCGGCCGCAGCGCTGGCGCGCCTTGAGGGCCTTGAAGCCCACGCCCGCGCCGCCGACGCCCGCCTGAGGGCCTTCGCATGAGCACCCTGATCCAGCGGCTGGCCCGCCCCGAGGTCCTGGCCCTGCCCCCGGTCGACATCGCCTGGCAGGCGGACGACGGCTTTGGCTCCGACGCCATCAAGCTCGACGCCAACGAGAACGGCTACCCCACCCTGTTGGCGGGCGACCTGGCCGCGCGGGTCAACCGCTATCCCGAACCCCAGCCGGCGGCCCTGCGCACGGCGTTGGCCGCGCTCTACGGGGTCAAGGCCGCGGAGGTGCTGGCCACCCGCGGCGGCGACGACGCCATCGAGATCCTGATCCGCAGCTTCTGCCGCGCGGGCGAGGACGCCATCGCCATCTGCCGGCCGACCTTCAGCGCCTATGCCCAGTTCGCGCGGCTGCAGGGCGCGCGGGTAGTCGAGGTCCCGCTGGCGACCGACTTCGGCTTCGATCCGGACGCCTTCGCCGCGGCCATCGCGGGCCAGGGCGTCAAGCTGGCCTTCCTTTGCTCACCCAACAACCCGACCGGCGATCCGATCCCCCGCGCCGACGTCCTGCGCGCGCTCGAGCTGTTGCCCGACACCATCGTGGTGCTGGACGAGGCCTATATCGAGTTCTCCGACCTCGAGAGCCTCGCCGCCGAGGCGGCCACGCGCGAGAACTTGGTAGTCATCCGAACCCTGTCGAAGGCCTGGGGGCTGGCCGGCGCCCGGGTCGGGTGCGCCATCGGCCGGCCCGACCTGATCGCGCTGATCGCCCGCGCCCTGCCGCCCTATCCCCTGCCCAGCCTGTCGGTCGC